>JAIOPG010000006.1 GCA_021414025.1 Planctomycetota bacterium
TGCTCGACGTCCCACGGCCGGAAGGTCTTCGCCATGGCCGTACTCGATCACAACGCAGCTCCCGTGTCGATCCGGAGAATGCGCGGCCGATCGCCGACCTGGGGCAGGCCGACGGACCGCTTACGGGGCCAGGCTCCTAGCCGCGATCGCGGCGTGACGCCGTCGGAGAGCTCGGCCGGGCTCTCGGGCGGCGTCGTTCGCGTTTCGGGCGGCGTCGTTCGCGTTTCGGGCTACGCGCCGGCGGCGGCGCGGACCAGCGCGCGCTCGGCGATCGCGAGATCGTCGGCGACGAAGATCGTGAGCTCGTCGAGCTGGCGGCCGTCGCGCTGGCCGGCGACGATCGTCGCGAGCGCGGCGACATCGACGACGACCGCGTGCGGCAGCGCCGCGGTGTCGAGCTTGCCGGCCAGCAAGTTGACGTGCGTGCCCGAGCGCAGCCACGCCGGATCGATCGTCACCGCGGGATCGGTGGCGCAGACGATGTCGGCGGCGCACGCGGCGCGCGGCTCGCCGCGGCGGATCTCGCGCGGCTGAAACCACAGCGCGTGGGTCGCGAGGCAGCGCTCGCCATCGCCGATCACGCCGATCGTGCGCGGCGTGCCGACCGCGAGGAAGCGCGAGGCCAGCGCCGCGAGGCACGCGCCGGCGAGCGCCGACAGGCCGCCGCCGCTGGCGTAGGCGATCATCAGGCCCTTGCGGCCGTGGGCGTGATCGACGAGCGCGCGCTCGACCGCGGCGACCGCGAGCTGCGGCGTCAGGCCGGCGATCACCGCCTCGCGATCGAACTCCTTGCGCGGCCGCGGACGATCGATCGTGTCCTCGGTGTCGTCGTCGTCGCCGGGCCCGGCGTCGCCGCCGCCCACGCCCTCGGTGGTGTCGCCGCGGCCCATCAGAAATCGGCCTGGCGCGGCGCGCGCGGGAACGGGATCACGTCGCGGATGTTCTCGATGCCGGTGGCGTAGAGGATCGCGCGCTCGAAGCCGAGGCCGAAGCCGGCGTGGGGCACGGTGCCGTAGCGGCGCAGGTCGCGGTACCAGTTGTAGTCGTGCTTGGGCAGCTTCATCTCGTCGAGGCGCGCGTCGAGCACATCGAGGCGCTCCTCGCGCTGGCTGCCGCCGATGATCTCGCCGATGCCCGGCGCCAAAACATCCATTGCCGCCACGGTCTTGTTGTCATCGTTGAGCCGCATGTAGAAAGCCTTGATCCCCTTTGGATAGTTCATCACCACCACGGGGCGGCCCACCAGCTCCTCGGTGAGGTAGCGCTCGTGTTCACTCTGCATGTCCATGCCCCACGAGACGGGGTACTCGAACTTCTTGCCCTTGGCGATCGCCGCTTCGAGCCGCTTGATCGCCTCGGTGTAGTCCATGCGCTCGAAGGGGCTCTTCACGAAAGTCTCGAGCCGCTGCACGCAGGTCTTGTCGACGCGCTCCACAAGAAACGCCATGTCGTCGGCGCGCTCGTTCAGCGTGGCCGTGAAGATGGACTTGAGCAAACCCTCGGCGAGCGTGGCGTCGGCGGCCAGGTCGGCGAAGGCGATTTCCGGCTCGATCATCCAGAATTCCGACAGGTGCCGCGATGTGTTGGAGTTCTCGGCGCGAAAGGTCGGCCCGAAGGTGTAGACCTTGGAGAGGGCCAGGCACCAGCACTCCACATTCAGCTGGCCGCTCACCGTGAGGTGCGCCTCCTTGCCGAAGAAATCCTTGTGCCAGTCGATCGTGCCGTCGGGCGAGCGCGGCGGATTGACCGCGTCGAGCGTGCTGACGCGGAACATCTGCCCGGCTCCCTCACAATCATTGGCGGTGATGATGGGCGTGTGGATCCAGAAAAATCCATTGTCGTGGAAGTAGCGGTGGATGGCCATCGCCATGGTGTGGCGGATCCGCCCCACCGCGCCGAAGGTGTTGGTGCGCGGCCGCAGATGCGCCACCTCGCGCAGATACTCGTAGGAATGCGCCTTGGGCTGGATTGGATAGGTGTCGGGGTCGTCCACGAAGCCGCAGACGCGGATGGCCTCCGCCTGCAGCTCAAGCGTGGGCACCTTGCCCTGGCCCATGACCAGCTTGCCGTCGGCCTCGATCGAGCAGCCCGCCGACAGCTTCATGATTTCATTCGCGTAATTGGCCAGCGCCGCTGGGGCCACGACCTGCAGCACTCCCTGGCAACTTCCATCGGAGACATTGATGAAGCTGATCCCCGCCTTGGAGTCGCGCCGGGTCCGCACCCAGCCTTTCACGCAGACACTCTTGTCCAGATGGGCGGCTTGGGAATGAAGGATGTCCGTGATGGCGGTCGACTGCATGGTTGCTCCGGGGAATGGTGCATCTTGAGTCGAAGCCCGCGTCAGGGCAACCCGGTCGAATTGGCAGTAGATGGGAAGCGGGAATCGACCAACCCAATATAAGTCCTATAAAACCATGTACTGACTCGTCAAATCATTGATTTAGTCTTATAACAGGTTCAAATACAGACATACAAAGTGGCCCAATTGGTACGGCAATTGCTTTGAAAACCGCAATGCGTAACGTTTCGCCAACTCCCGGCACTCCGAACCCCCAATCCAGGGTGGGTTCGCAGTGCAATTCCGTGGGCGGGCCCAGGCTGAACCTGTTGCTCAGTCACGGCTGCTGGCGCGACGACACCTTCGCTGAACAACTTCCTCCGCTGCTTCGCCCCATGGGGGTGCATTGCGTGCAGGCCCGCTCCGCCAGCGAGGCGAGCCGCGTGCTTGAGACGCAGCGCATCCACGTTGCTGTGGTCGATGTCAGCCTGCCGATGGAAGATGGCGTGCTGGGCGTGGACCCGGCGGGCCCGCGCATCCTGCAAATTCTCCGCCGGCTCGAGCAGCCCCCGCCCACCGTGGTGGTCCGCCCGCCGCAACCCAGCGCCCGCGAGGCTGTCCGCAGCCTGCAAAGCATGCTGCAGGAGGGCGCCTTCGCCGTCATTGACCGTCCGTTCCCAGTCGAGTCCATGCTGGAGCTGCTCCGCAGAATCCTGCATCGACATTACGCAAATGTCTGGCCAATGCGGCCCGGCCTTTGATTCATTCACCCCGTTTTGAAGGAGACACTTTCATGAAGGTTCGACCACTTGGCGACAAAATTCTTGTGAAGCGCGACGAAGCCGCGACGAAGACCGACAGCGGAATCTTCCTGCCGGAGAGCGCGAAGGACAAGCCGAAGCAGGGCAAGGTCATCGCCCTGGGCACCGGCCCACTCAACAAGGACACCGGCGCGCGTTTGCCGTTCAGCGTGAAGAAGGGCGACACCGTCATCTTCTCCAGCTACTCGGGCACCGAGGTCAAGATCAACGACGAGACCTACCTGATCGTGACCGAAGAGGACATCCTCGGGGTCGTCGAGTAATTCACTCGCCCCGCACACCGCTTTCAATTTCAACACTTCAACTTCAAAGGACACACAATGGCTGCAAAACAAATCACGTATGAGAACGACGCCCGCGAACGGATCCTCCGCGGAGTCCAGAAACTCGCCAAGGCCGTCAAGGTCACCCTCGGCCCAGCCGGCCGTGTCGTGGTGCTCGAGAAGAGCTTCGGCGCCCCGACCGTCACCAAGGACGGCGTCACCGTCGCCAAGGAGATCGAGCTGGAGGACGCCTACGAGAACATGGGCGCCCAGATGGTCAAGGAAGTCGCCAGCAAGTCCAGCAAGGACGCGGGCGACGGCACCACCACCGCCACCATCTACGCCGAAGCGATCTTCCAGGAAGGCCTGAAGAATGTCACCGCCGGCGCCAATGTGAACGCGGTCAAGCGCGGCATCGACGCCGCGGTCCGCACCATCACCGACGAGCTCAAGAAAATGAGCAAGCCTGTGAAGGACTCCAAGGAGATTGCCCAGGTCGGCTGCTGCTCCGCCAACCAGGACATGGCCGTGGGCAAGATCATCGCCAACGCCATGGACAAGGTCGGCAAGGACGGCGTCATCACCGTCGAGGAAGGCAAGAGCCTGGAGACCGAGGTCGAGCTGCTCGAAGGCATGCAGTTCGACAAGGGCTGGCTCAGCCCGCACTTCGTCACCAACCCCGCGACCATGGAGTGCGTCCTTGAGGACGCCTACGTGCTCGTGAACGAGAAGAAGATCAGCGCCGCCAAGGACCTTCTGCCCATCCTGGGCAAGATCGCCGAGAGCGGAAAGGCCCTTCTGATCGTGGCCGAGGACATCGACGGCGAAGCCCTGGCCACCCTGGTGGTGAACAAGCTCCGCGGCGTGCTCAAGGTCTGCGCCGTCAAGGCGCCGGGCTTTGGCGACCGCCGCAAGGAGATGCTGGGCGATATCGCCACGCTCGTCGGCGGCGAGGCCGTGATGGAAGAGCTCGGAGTGACGCTGGAGAACCTCACGCTGAACCAGCTTGGCCGCGCCAAGAAGATCACCGTGGCCAAGGAAACCTGCACCCTCGTCGAGGGCACGGGCAAGACCAAGGACATCCAGGGTCGCATCGAGCAGATCAAGGGGCAGATGGAGAACACCACCAGCGACTACGACCGCGAGAAGCTCCAGGAGCGTCTCGCCAAGCTCGCCGGCGGCGTGGCTCAGATCAATGTCGGAGCGGCCACCGAAGTCGAGATGAAGGAGAAGAAGGCCCGCGTCGAGGACGCCCTTCACGCATGTCGCGCGGCGGTCGAGGAAGGCATCCTTCCCGGCGGCGGCGTGGCTGTGCTCCGCACCCGCAAGGCTCTTGATCGACTGATCAAGTCGCTCGAGATCGACGACGAGAAGGTCGGCGTGGAGATCGTTCGCCGCGCCCTCTCGGCTCCGCTGAAGCAGATCGCCACCAACGGCGGCTTGGACGGCTCGATCGTGGTGCAGAAGGTCGAGGAGTCAAGCGACACCAACTTCGGCTTCAACGCCCTGACCGGCGTCTACGAGGACCTGGTGAAGTCGGGCGTGATCGTTCCAACCAAGGTTGAGCGAGTCGCTCTGCAGAATGCCGCGAGCATTGCCGGGCTGCTGCTGACCACGGATTGTGCGATCACCGAGATCAAGGAGAAGAAGGCCAAGCCGGAGATGCCGGGTGGCGGCGGCATGGGTGGAATGGGCGGCATGGACGGAATGGATTTCTAAGTCCGGCACCCCCGCCCGCGCGAGGCATCGCACGGGTTTGTTTGATGTCAAAGACAAATGGGGTCTTGAGGCGCACGGGCGCTTCAAGACCCCATTTCATTTTTAAGCCCGATTCGATTCAGGCGCCAATCTGTCCTCTCAAAGTGCGAAGCCGATTTACTTCGCGGTCAGGAAGTCGCGGCCCAGGATTCCATCGATGGTGAACACATGGAACGAAGTATTCACCTGCGTGTCGTAGTTGAAGTTGGCGCCTTCCTTGCCC
Source organism: Planctomycetota bacterium (assembly GCA_021414025.1). Lineage (NCBI taxonomy): Bacteria > Pseudomonadati > Planctomycetota > Planctomycetota bacterium. The sequence continues at coordinate 5,347 of JAIOPG010000006.1, forward strand.
TCGGGGCCGGTGAAGTAGCCGCCGTAGTTGCCCCACGGACCGGGCAAGGTTGAAATGGTGTCATTGGCGTACAGGCCCTTCTCCTTCGAGGTCGAATTCGAGAGGCCGTTCGAATCACGCACCTGGGCGTTGGCGCTCATGCTGTCGTTGCAACCGCTGAGCGACACATGTCCGTCATAGAAAAGAGTGGCCGGCGCGGAATTGACGCACTGATTGAAGAAGTAGGGAGTGTCGTTGGAGAACTTGGGATTGAAGTCCGGTCCCTCCTTGTTCTGCAGCCACTGATGCTCGAGCATTCGGGTCTTCAGGTCGGGGAATGCGGCTTGGCCGACGCTGGGAGAACGGAAGATCGCGGGGGGGAGGCCGGCTCCGGTAAAGGAAATGCAGCCCTTGCGCGATCCGAACGCATCCGGCCCAAACATGGCGGCCGGGCTGAAGCAGTAGGTGCTTTCAATCCAGCCGTCGGGATCCTCGCAGAGCATGGCAAAGTCGTCGCCCTTCTCAAATGCAGGCTGGGCACGCTCCATGGTGTACTTGTCCTTGGGGGCGTAAAAGACCTTGTCGTAAAACTTGCTGTTGATGTACTGGCTGAAGGACCTGGCGTTTGGAGTCCTCCAGGCGCCCGCGCCGTCGGTGCCGGGGGAACTGTTCCAAGTCGAGGAGAGGATGATGGGCAGCGAATAGGAAAGCGAAGGGGCTTCGCACGCGCTTGGGGCCTCGCAACACGTCCACCAGGCCCAGATGCCTCCGCCTGTGTTGCATTTGCCGATGTAGCCGCCGTAGCCCAGGATCAAGGATGGTGGGCAAGCACCTGTGGCCGCCCGGTATTGCGCCTCAGCAGAAGTGGTGATGCTCGTCAGGGGCTGTGCCAGATCGTCAAAGATGAAGGTCACCTGGCGGTCGGACCAATCGGCGCCATAGCTGCCGCAGGCCGCAGACATGTTCCGCAGGTTTGCCAGGCTTTGTGTGGTCAATGCCGAATCGCGGGCCTTGCCGACCGCTGGAATGAGCAGCGAGAGCAGCAGGCCGATGATCGACACGACGACAAGAAGCTCGATGATGGTGAACCCGGTCCGGCGGAAATGTGTTTTCATGATGGTGTCCCGTTTGAGGAAGTGAGAGAACCTGCGGCCATTCTACTTCCGGGCACCGAATATCTATAGACCTGCGTCGCGGTCAATTTGGGAAAATAACCCGGGTTTTCCCATTCCCTGGCGCGCATGGATGGGGAATGTCCGGGTTCCGCACGGCAAAATGAAAGAAGCCGCATCTTTCGATGCGGCTTCTGGAGTTCTCATCCGTATTTGGTGACCCAAGTCACGCAAACCAGTGTCTCAGATCCATCACTTCGCGGTCAGGAAGTCTCGGCCCAGGATTCCATCGGTGGTGAACACATGGAACGAAGTGTTTACCTGGGTGTCGTAGTTGAAATCCGCGCCTTGCTTGCCATCCGCACCCGTGAAGTACCCGCCATAGTTGCCCCATGGGCCGGGCAGGTTCGAAATGGTGTCTGATGCGAAGAGGCCCTTTTCCTTGATGGTCGACCCCGATGCTTGGTTTGAATCGCGCAGCTGGGCGTTGGCGCTCATGCTGTCATTGCAACCGCTCAGGGAAACGTGTCCGTCGAAGAAGAGCGTGGCTGGAGCGGAATTCACGCAATGATTGAAGAAGTAGGGAATGTCGCCGGCGAACTTCGGATTGAAGTCTGGGCCTTCCTTGTTCTGCAGCCACTGGTGCTCGAGCATGCGGGTCTTGAGGTCGGGGAATGCGGCTTGGCCGACGCTGGGCGATCGGAAGATCGACGGGGGAAGCCCGGTTCCGGAGAAGGAAACGCAACCCTTCTTGGAGCCATACGCGTCGGGCCCGAACATCGCCGCAGGGCTGAAGCAGTAGGTGCTTTGAACCCAACCATCGGGATCTTCGCAGATCAAGGAAAAGTCTTTTCCTTGTTCCAAAGCAGGTTGAACACGCTCCATGGAGTATTTGTCCTTGGGGGCGTAAAAGACTTTGTCATAAAACTTGCTGTTGATGTACTGGCTGAAGTTGCGCACATTGGGCATTCTCCAGGCGCCAGTGCCTTCGACGCCGGCGTCAGCAGTCCAACTTGCGGCCAGAATCATCGGAAGCGAATAGGCAACATTGCTGGAGCTACCCACGCTTTGTGCCTCGCAGGTAGTCCAGAACCCCCAAATGCCGTCAGGGCCGCCATTTCCACACTTGCCGATGTAGCCGCCGTAGCCCAAAATCATCGAAGGTGGGCAGGAACCGGTGGCCGTCTTGTACTGGCCCTCGGAGGCGTTGCTGACGCTAGTAATGTGCTGGCCGAAATCGTCGTAGATGAAGGTCACCTGACGATCGCTCCAATCGGCGCCGTAGCTGCCGCAGGCGGCGGACATGTTGCGCAGGTTTGCCAGGCTTTGCGTGGTCAACGCAGAGTCACGGGCCTTGCCAACAGCGGGAATAAGCAACGAGAGAAGGAGGCCGATGATCGAAACGACGACAAGAAGTTCGATGATGGTGAACCCCGTCTGGCGAGAGTTTGATTTCATAGTGGTTCCAATGTTGAAGAAGCGGTCAAAAAACACTTTCTGAGACAAATGTCAGCAATCATTTCTGGCCGATGGTGTCGCGGCCAAGAATGCCGTCCGCAGTGAGGACGTGGTAGGAAACATATTTTCCATCGAAGTAGGCTCCGTTGTCGAACGCGCCGAAGGAGTAACCGTTGGTCATGCCGGTAATGTCCGATCCCGATGCGAAGGATCCCTTGATCTTGGGAACCACGCCAGTCACAAGCGAATCAGCTTTCACGGTTCGGTTGTAACAATCAACCGCTTCGGGAACTCCGAGTTGGGCGATGTGACCGTCAAAGAACACGGTGCCCGGGGTCGACTGATAGCCCTGGTTGAAGAACCAAGGCATGCCGCCGGTGCCGCGAACGGCTGGGCTGAAGGAGTCGGGATTGGCGCCGCCGGAGCCCCACTTGGAGCCGTCCATTGTGTCAAGGTTAGGCTTGTTCTGAAGCCACGAGTGCTCCATGCAGCGAGTCTTGAGATCGGGGAAGGCAGCCTGGCTGGCGGCCGGTGAACGGAAGCCTGCGGGTGACTTGGTTGGATCCTGGAAGCCCTTCTTCTTGGAGAGAACATCAGGTCCCCACATGGCGGCGGGGCTCCAGCAATAGGTGCTCAGAACCGTACTTTGAATGTCGGGGACGCCGGCCAAGCCGACCCAGTCGCCACCGGCTTCCAGCATTGTAGAAGCCTTCTCAAGAGTGACCTTGTCCTTGGGGGCGTAGAAGATCGGATCGTAGAAGCGACTGCCCATGTACTTGTTGAAGCTCTTGGCGTTGACGAGCCTCCATGAGCCGAAGTTGCCGGTGCCGCTCAGGTTGAAGTCGCAGGGCCAGTAGGCCTTGGCGACATTGCAATTTGCATTCGGAGCCTGAACGCCGCAGGTCGGTGCCTGGGGAATGAAAAAGCCAATCGAGGTGCCATCGGTGGTGAAGCCCAGAACGAGCTGAGCCGAGCAGCGCTTCAGCGAAAACTTGGTGCAATCTCCGGCGTAGGCAGGCAGGCCGAGGTCGTCGGCGACGGCAGTCCACTGACGATCCTGGAAGTCTGCACCATAGATTCCGGCTGCCTGCGCGATGGCGCGAAGATTGGATTGACTTTGGGTCAGCAGGGCGGAATCACGCGCCTTGCCGATGGCCGGAAGGAGAATTGCGACCAGAAGGCCGATGATGGAAACGACAACGAGAAGCTCGATGATGGTGAAACCCTTGCGCATGAAAGGGGTACTCCTTGTTTGAGTGGTCGGCGCAATGCCGTAAGTGGAATGGATCAGCATGTTTGGTCGAAAAAACCTTCGGGGCATCATTCAATAGAGATAGAGTCGTGTCAACAATTCGGGGGTCTTGAACGATGTGTTCCGTGAATAGCGAAAGTAACGGACGATTATCATACCTTCGGCGTTTATTGGGGTGAACGTGAAAAGAATGCCTGCTTCGGAGAATTTTGCTGGTTTTGGAAGTTGAAGAGCGAGTCGCTCCCTCGGCGCGACGATGCCAAAGGAATCCACATGAAGCTTTACACCAAGTCCGGAGATGATGGAACAACGGGCCTTTTTTCCGGCGCACGGGTGAGCAAAGATCATCAACGCATCGAGTCTTATGGGACTATTGACGAGTTCAACGCATCGCTAGGTATGTGCTGTTCGGCATGCGACAAGCACAATGCGTTGCACAAGAGGCTTCTGGAGATCTTTGCGATCCTTCAAAGTCGGATGTTTGACATCGGCGCCGATCTGGCGACTCCGGAAGGTGCGAACAACGAGGGCAAGATCAAGCGCATCAGTTCTGAAGATGTGGCGGAGATTGAAGGGTGGATCGACGAAGTCGACGCACAAAACACGCCGTTGAAAGCCTTTGTGATGCCAGGCGGAACCGAGCTGGCTTCCAGGATTCACCTGGCAAGAACCATCTGCCGCAGAGCCGAGCGCGAAATGATCAGGCTGAGTCATGGTGAATCGCTGGGAAGCAACCTGGTGATTTACGTGAATCGGGTCAGCGATTTTCTGTTCGCGGCAGCCAGGTTGGCTAACAAGCAAGCCGGAGTTCAAGATGTGCCATGGATGTCATCAAGATCGCGTAAGTAGTCGTCATAATGTATGCAATCGAATAATTGCATCATGAGCACCATCGGCATTTCGAGATAAATAATAGCAAATTCGCCACAGAAGCCATCACTTTGGTGCGTAATTGATCAATATGCCGAAATTAGACTGATTTTGCTGCCTTTTTGACCCTGTTTGGGTAAATAGGGGAGGCCAATCCAAGGGATTTACCCTTGTGAATCATGCCGATCTTGGAGATTCGTTCCCAGGCGAACTTGGCGTTCTTCAAGGATTGTTCGATGGAGATGGATCGACGGCCATAAGCCCGGGCGACAGTTTGGGTGGTGCCGCTGCCTGAAAATGGGTCGAGCACCAGGCTCTCCTCGTCGCTGCAGGCCAGAATGATTCGCTCCAGGTAGGCCTCGGGGAGTTGGTTGTGGTGCTGCTGGCGGCGCTCATTGTTGTTGCCCTGCACTCTTCCAAAGTAGGGGCCATACCAGACATCCATCGGCAGGCGCAGACCCTTCTGGGATTCCTTGGCCATGGTGCGCTTGTCGCCGTAGATCGAGGCCCGATCCGAAGGCTCAAGAATTGGATCGGGATTCCAGATTCGCTTGTCGGGGTTCTTCACAAAGTAGAGCGCATGGACCTTGCTCATGATGAAGCTGGTCTGGCGGTTCTGGCCGAATCGAAAATGCCAGACGCACCAGTTCATCATCACCAGGCCTCGGCGCTTGAGGTGCAGCACCACCTCGGCTGCGGTGTCGTCGGGGATGTTCACCCACAGGCTTCCGCGCTCCGAAAGCATGTTGATGCAGCCGTCGAGCCAGTCGAAGGTGAATCGCTCATAGGCGTCGCGCGGCATGCCATCCTTCCAGCCTTCGTAAGGGACTTCCCAGTTGAAGGGCGGATCGGCGAAGACCAGGTCGACGGATTCCCGATCGGGAAGGCAGGGCAGCACATCGCGGCAGTCACCGACATAGAGCCGCGTGTCGGGATCGGTGGTGGCGAAGGAGGGCTTCGCCGCGGCTTTGGACTTCACGGTGTGCGCGGGGCACTGATCACCGAAGAGGCGGATGTCGGCCTTGGCCATCTCGGCGGAGGCATTGCGCATGACAATGGTGGCGCCCTTGGGAAGCGCGTAGCCGCCGGAGCGCGCAAAGCCTCGAATGCGCTTCTTTTCAGCCATGTTTACGCCGGGGTCCCGAAGACACGGTCGCCGGCATCGCCAAGGCCCGGGCGAATGAATGCACTTTGATCCAGCTCTCGATCGAGCGCCGCGGTGAAGATGGGAATGTTGGGATGCGTCGAAAGCATTTTTTCAACGCCGATCGGCGCCGCGACCAGGCAGATCATCTGAATGTTGTCGCAGCCCAGCTTGCGAAGATGGTCCGCGGCATGAACCGCGCTGCCGCCGGTGGCGAGCATGGGGTCGACAATAATGACGGGACCCGCGGAGATGTCCTGGGGAAAGTGCGAGTAGTAGTGGATCGGCAGCTTGGTGTTTTCGTCGCGTTGAATGCCGATGTGCCCGACGCGCGCCTCGGGGAAAAGCCGCAGGATGCCGTCGGTCATGCCCAGGCCGGCGCGCAGGATCGGGACCAGCGTGACCGGCTGCAGGAGCCGTTTGCCTTGGGCCGGCTCCAGCGGAGTCTGCACCGTGTAGGTGGTGGTGAGGAATTGTCGCGAAACCTCATAAACCATCAACCCGGCGATTTCATTGAGAAGTCGGCGAAAGTGCTCGGGGGGCGTGATGTGGTTTCGGGCAAGGGAAAGCTTGTGCTGAATCAGCGGGTGTTCAAAGACGCGCAGATTGGTGAATTGCTTCGATGGAGTGAGCACGCGCGGAGTGTACGCGCGGCGATCGATTCAAGTCACTGCTGGTTCAACTGACGGAAGCTTGCCTGGGCCGCGGTGACCTGGGCCTTGTAGGCCTCGATCTGCTTTTGCATCTGCTGCTTGTTGGCCACCATCTGGTTCAGCTGGGCCTGCATCGCGGCGGCATCGGCGGGCGAGGGCTGCGCGCCAACCGGGACCATGGCTGGAGATCCGCCCGTGGCGCCGCCACCGACCAGCTGTTCCGCCGGCGCGCGAGTGAGGACCAGGCGCACCGTGCCCACGGTCGCGCCACTCTGGGTGTAGAGCATGGTCCAGCCGATCTGGTCTGTCTGCGAAAAATCGATCAGCGTGGTGATGGTGCGCGAGGCGTCGGTCTGCGTGGGGATGGCGCTGACTGTTTGGAGGGTGAGCTGCGAGAAGCCGGGATTGAAGGAGCCCTTCTGCCAGATCATGCTCGGGTCTTGGTCTGTGAGCAGGTTGCGCTGAAAGAACTGGCCACCGGAATTGAAGCCGATCGTGTCCACTTCCTGGATGGCGGCGGCGCCATTGTTCAGGACCGTGTCGCCGAAGAGGAAGACACCGCTCAAGGCCCATTGCCAGACGGCGCGGCCCTGCAATCGTTTCTCGACCTGGCCCGCGGGGGAGACAGCCTCGCCCGCGACATTCCAGGCGCCAATGAGGCGCCCGAGCAGCTCATGCGCCTGCTCAGGGGAAAGTTTTGGCGCCTCGTCGGTCTGGGCATTCGGGGCCGAGGCGACGGCCGTGGATCGCTCCTGAAGGAACGCGATGGCGAACACTGCGAAGGAAAGGGCAAGCACGAAGGCGGCGCGGGCGGAGTTGATCTGCTTCATTCCGCCAAAGATATGCGATCCAACCGAGGGGAAACCCGGGGAAATTCGCTGCGTCCAGCCCTACTTGAATTTCGAGATGCGCTGATCTTCGTGGGGGGCCAGCAGGAATGCGATCACCGAAGTCCAGCCCGTTTGGTGCGAGGCGCCGACGCCGCGGCCGTTGTCCCCATCGAAGTACTCGTAGAAATGCACATTGCCCTTGTAGGCCGGCGATTGATCGAGGATCGGATAGTCGCGGTGGACGGGGCGGACGCCATCGGGGCCGGGCAGAAAGAGATTGATCATCCGCTTGGCCAGGAAGAGGGCGATCTCCTTCAGGTTCATCATGACGCCGCTTCCGGAGGGGCATTCCACCTTGAAGTCCGGGCCGTAATAGTAGTAGTAGCGCAGCAGGCTCTCGACGACCAGGAAGTTCATCGGGAACCAGACCGGGCCGCGCCAATTGGAGTTGCCGCCGAAGGCGCGGGTGTCGCTCTCCGCCGGCTGGTACTGCAGCTCCCATTTGCAGCCGTCGATCTCCAGCACATAGGGATGATCCTTGTGCTCCAGGCTGACGCTGCGGATGCCGTAGGGGGAGAGGAATTGCTTTTCATCCAGCGCGCGCAGGAGCAGCGCTTTCATGCGGTGGCCGCGCAGCAGGCTGAGCAGGCGCGTCTGCCCGCTGCCCGGGGAGTTCCATCGCGAGATCAAGCTGGCCAGGTCGGGGCGGCGCTCCAGGAACCACTTGAAGCGCTGATCAAGCTTGGGATATTTCTGGAGATCGTTCGGATCGATGACGATGACCGCGAAGAGGGGGACCAGCCCCACGATGCTCTTGACCTTGATGGGAATGGTGCGCCCGTCGGGCAGTTTCACGATGTCGTGGAAGAACTGGTCTTCCTCGTCCCAGAGGTCGATGCCCAGCCCGCCGAGGTTGGTGGCGGCCTCGGCGATGAGCAGGAATTGCTCGAAGAATTTTTCGGCGATGCTCTGGTAGGGGCGGCCGGCGTTGGAGAGTTCCAGCGCGATGCGCACCATGGAGGTGCAGTACTTGGCCACCCATGCGGTGCCGTCGCTCTGAAGGATGATGCCGCCGGTGGGCAGCGGCTTGCTGCGATCAAAGACCCCGACGTTGTCCAGGCCGAGGAATCCACCCTCGAAGATGTTGTGGCCGTCGCGGTCCTTGCGGTTGACCCACCAGGTGAAGTCCAGCAGCAGCTTGTGGCAGATCTCCGAGAGGAACTCATGGTCCGGCGCGCCGCCCATGTTCTGCTCGATCTGGTAGATGCGGTAGGCAGCCCACGCCAGGACGGGCGGACTCACATCGCCCAGAGCCCACTCATAGGAGGGCACCTGACCGTCGGGATGCTGCATCCAGGGCTGCACGATCTGCCAGAGCTGGCGCTTGGCGCGCTCGGGATCGATGAGCGCGAGCGTGACGGCCTGGAAGGCCAGATCCCAACTGGCGAACCAGGGGTACTCCCATTTGTCGGGCATGGAGAGAATGCACTCGGCGTCGATGTTCTCCCACTGGGAGTTGCGGCCCTGGAAGCGCTCGGCGGGAGGCGGCGGCGAAGTGGGATCGCCGCGGAGCCAGTCATAGATGTTGAACTTGTACCACTGGAAATTCCAGAGAAGTCCGGCGAAGGCCTGGCGCTGGATCGAACCATACTCGGGCTTGTCGGGATGGCCGTCGAGCGGCTTGTAGAAGGCGTCGGCCTCCGCCTGGCGCTGGGCGAAGATGGAATCGAAATCCGCAAAGGCGTCGCCCTTGGCAGCGGCTGGGCGAAGACGGGCGCGCATGGTCACGGACTTGCCCGCGGGCACGCTCATCTTGCGGACGAAAGCGGCCTTGGTTCCCTCCTTGAGGGGATTGACCGCGGCGCGATTTCCATTCACCACGCAATCATTGATCGCATCCTTGGGGTGAAGGCCGGCGGCCAGCGGAACCTCGAAGCATTTGAGCGTGTTGGTCTCGTTGTCGCAGAAGAGGCATTCGTCGGATTGATCGCAGGTAAGCGTGAGCTCGTCCAGCAAGTGGGGGCAAAGGCGGATCGCGCCGCGCTCCTGCAATCGCATCGAGGGCTTGGTGGAGTCGTGGTCCCAGCTCCAGTGATTGCGGAACCAGGCTTGCAACAGCACATGCAGGGTGGCGGCCTCGGGACCGTGGTTCTTCACGGACACGCGCCAGAGAATGTCGTTGGGATCCGCCTTGGCGTACTCGACGGTCACGTCGAAGTGGCGCAGATCCGAGAAGGCCTCGGTGTCCAGCAACTCGTACTCCCGGGCGTGCAGGCCGCGCTCGCGATTCTGCACGATGAGATCCTCGTAGGGATAGGCGCGCTGCGGATACTTGTAGAGCATCCGCAAGTAGCTGGCGGTGGGCGTGGCGTCCTGGTGCCAGTAGAGCTCCTTCACATCCTCGCCGTGGTTTCCCTGCGCGTTGGTAAGGCCGAAGAGTCGCTCCTTCAGGATGGGATCCTTGCCGTTCCAGAGTCCGATGCCCAGGCAGAGGCGCTGCTTGTCGTCGCAGAAGCCCGCGAGTCCATCCTCGCCCCAGCGATAGGCGCGGCTGCGGGCGTGGTCGTGCGGGAAATAATCCCAGGCGTTTCCATCCGCGGAATAATCCTCGCGGACCGTGCCCCACTGGCGGTCGCTGACCCACGGGCCCCACTTGCGCCAGCGATGGTCGCTCTTGTCCTCGGCCAGGCGCTGCCGCTCGGGATCCAGAGGCGCGGACAGCGGATTTCCTGCCTTGGGATTGCCGGCGCCGGGGCTTGGCGAAACGCTCATGCGGCGTATGAGAGCATGTTTTCCGCAACCCCACAAGCAAATTGGTTACGCTGTGGCCATGTTCGCGCCGGCGCCAAAAACACTTTTGATTGTTGCGATCGCTGGAGCGGCGCTGGGCGCGCTCGCCTCATGCGAGACCACGTCGACGCCCGTCGACGAGTCGAAGTGGTTGCCCAAGCGGACCGATCCTGCGCCTGCGGTTCAGGCGGAATCACCTCCGGCCGCGCCGGTGCCCGCGACGGCGGCCACCACAACGGATGCGACATCGACGAAGCCGTGGGACGCGCATGCGGGAAATTCCCCGAAGTCGGCGCTCGCCACCCCGAGCGCGCAGCAGATGACCGAGTACCTCTCCGGCGGGACCTGGGTCCTGCTCGACGAGAATGGAACGCGCCGCAGGAGTCTGGAGCTCAAGGCGGATGGATCGTTCACGGCGAAGTCGGATGGGCTCAGCGGCGAAAAGCCGGCGTTCGAGGGATTGATGGTGCAGGCCAAGGGGCGATGGTCGGCGAAATCCGGCGAATTGCGCCTGACGCCGAGCGACGGCAGCCCGGTCGTGGTGCAGCTGGTGTGGCTTGGCGACAGGCGGCTGATCATGATGAACGGCGAGTCCTGGGTGCGGACGCAGTGAATTGATTTCATCGGCGCCGCGCGGACTCGAACCGGCAAGTCAACCTTCGTCGGCGCGCATGCGAACGATCTCGTCGCGCATCTGGTCGAGTACGCGCATCTTGGCGTGGCGGATGGCCGCCTCGCTCATGCCCAGATCACTGGCGACGCTGGCGATTGGCTCGCCGCGCACGCCGTAGCGGTCGAAGGCCTCGAGCGTCTTGGGCTGGATGTTGGTCTTCACCTTCTCCAGCGCGCGGCGGACCAGGTGCTCGGTCCACTCGCGATCCCACGCCGCGCTCAGGTGGCTCTCTCGCTCGGGCGGATCGAAATCCTCGGGCAGGCCCACGCCGGGGCGCTTGCGCCGATGTCGGTCGCGGATCGCGTTGAGGGTGATGCGCTTCAGGTAGCCGCGAAAGCGCCCCTTCGCCGGGTCATACTCGAAGACGCGCGACTGGCGGAAGAAGCCGAGCATGACATCCTGGAGAATGTCATCCACTTCCTGCGGCTTGGCGCCGGCATTGCGGGCGAAGCCGGCGATCACGGGGCCATACATCGCGGAGAAGTCACTCCAGCCGAGCTGGCGGTCCAGCGTGCCGTCGGCGCGCAGGCGAAGCAGCATGGTGGCGCTGGTCTGGTAGGGGTCCGTTGATTCGGCCGGCGGCGGAGGGACTTCGGGAATGTGATGATCGCCGTCGCCTTCGCCGGTGGTGCGGACCACAAAGGTCCACGGGCCGATGGAGAGCACATCGCGATCGTGCAGCAGGACCTTCTCGTTGGCCTCAAGGCGGACACCGTTGAGCAGCGTGCCCAGCGAGCTGGTCGCGTCCTCGATGGTGGCGCCGGCGCGGTCGTTGCGAAGCACCGCGTGGCGGCGCGAGACGGATTCATCGTCGAGCACAAGCCCGGAGTCGTTCGCCCGGCCGATGATGCAGGTGGCGGAGCCGTCCAGGTGCACGCCGGGAGAGGGCGGCCCCTGGGCGCGGATGAGCGAGACAAACCCGGTTTTCTTCCGCGCGACGCTCATGGATGCGTGGAATCTTGCACGCAACGGCGCGGCGATGCAAGCGGCGAATTCATGAGGCCGTTGGATGGGCCGCCGCGATGTTCACCGACCGGGAGCGGCGGCGGGGGGTTTCGGGATCGAATCGGCGAGCGATTGAATCTGCTTTGCAAGATCTTCCTGCGGTTCTTGCGCCTGGAGCAGCCAATTCTGCGCCCGCATCAGCAGGTCGGCGGCCTCGGCGGTGCGACCCTCGTCGATTTCGATGCGGGCGAGTTCAAGCAGCGACCGGGCCACATCGTCTGCATCGGAGGGCTGCTCCGCTTCGAACTGCTTCTCGGCGGTCATGGTGATGGAGTGCGCGTCGGCGAAGCGACCGGTGGCACGGTAGGACTCCGCCAGGAGAAGCTCGGCCTCCGCGAGCAGACGCGGCTGGCCCCTCGATTGCAGCAGGTCGATGGCGCGGGTGAATTCCTGCGTGGCCAGTTCGTCGTGTTTGAGCGAAGTCCAGAGGCGACCCACGGCAACGCGGGCCCGCGCTTCCATGACCGGGTTGTTGCTGAGTCGGATGCCGACAAGGCGGCTGGCTTCGGTCAGGATCTCCTGGGTGGTGCGCGGTGGGGCGCCGGGCGTGGCCACGATCTCGGTGAGCAACTCAGTGACAAAAAGAAAGGCGTCTTCGGCATTGCGGGCGGAGATCTCCGACCGATCCTTGGCGGCCAGCGCGCGGGCGCGCTCCGAGAAGGCGGTCACCACGCTGGCCGCGATGGCGGCAAGGGCGACAGTGGTCAGGATCACGGCGACGAAATTGTGGCGCAGCAGTCGATCCAGTCGGCGCAAGGGAGAATCGGGGCGCGCCTGCACGGATTCGCCGCGGCGGAAGCGTTCCAGGTCCTGGGCGAGGGCCAGCGCCGAGTCATAGCGGCCGCGCGGATCGCGGCTGAGGCAGCGCGCGATGATGGCGTCCAGGTCGCCGCGCAAGATCGAGACGATCTCGGCGGGTGAAGCGGATCGATTTTTTGCCGCGAGCCTCGCCTCCTGGCGCGGCAGTCGCGCGAACATGAGGTGCGCCGGGCGCGGAGCGGAGTCGTCCGGCGCGGCATCAGCCAGCAGGCGCAGCATCACGGCCCCCAGAGCGTAGATGTCCATGCGCGGGTCGGCCTCGACGGCGCGAAGGTCGCGGGCCTCAGGCGCCATGAAGCTGGGCGTGCCCACGAAGGCTCCGCTGCGCTCGTCGGGATTCACCGGATCGAACACGGCGCGGGCCACGCCGAAATCGATCACCTTCACCACCGGCTCGCCGGCATCAAGCGAGACCAGGATGTTGGAGGGCTTCAGGTCGCGGTGAATCACGCCGCGCTGATGCGCGTGGTGCACGGCGCGGCAGATCAGCGCCATCAGGTCGATCCGTTCGCCAAGTGAAATCCCCGCCACGTCGCACGCCTGCGTGACGGGCGAGCCGGCGGCCAGCTCCATCGCAAACCAGGGGCGGCCGTCGGCGGATTCGCCTGCATCGAAAACCTTGACCAGGCCGGGATGGTCCAGCAGCGCCACCATGCGCCGCTCGGTTTCGAAGCGGGCGCGGCTCGCCGAATCCAGGCGATCGGGCCGGAGAATCTTCAGGGCCACGGAGCGGCGCAGCGGCTCATCCTGCTCCGCGAGCCAGACGATCCCGAAGCCGCCCTCGCCGAGCACGCTGCGCAGAAGGTAGGGGCCGATCCGGACCTCCGTCGCGGCTTCATCGCGGCTGAGCATGCTGACCGCCGCGCTGCCGGATGTGGGAAGCATTTCCAGGGCCTTGGACAGGGCGGATCGATCCTGGTGCAGCAATTCCTGAAGCGCGGCGACGCGGCGCGATGGGGGAAGCGACGCAACCCGGCGCACCGCTTCCTCGGCTGTGGGAACCTTCATCGCCATGCGTGCATGGTAAGCGCGGGGGCGGCTACCTTGGACGGATGCCCGCGGACTTTTCATTGACCGGAAGGACGGCGCTGGTGTGCGGAGCCACGCAGGGAATCGGCCGCGCCGCCGCCATGGCGCTGGCCGCCGCGGGTGCGCGGGTTGTGCTCTCAGGGCGCAACGACGAGGGGCTTGCCAAGGCACTGGCGGAGCTGCCGGCGCCGGGCGGAGCGAGGCACGAATCCCTGCTGATGGATCACGCGGACCCGGCGGCCATGGAGAAAGCCGCGGATCAGCTGGTGGCGAGAATCGGCGCGCTGCACATTCTGGTGGTGAACACCGGCGGTCCGGCGGCGGGATACCTGATCGACGCCTCGACGCAGGAGATCGAGAAGTGCATGACGCAGCTGCTGTCGACGGCGCAGAAGCTGGCGCAGGTGGCGGCGCCGGGCATGCGCAGCGCGAAGTACGGACGGATCGTGGTGGTGGGCAGTACCAGCGTTGAGCGGCCGATCCGCGGGCTCGGCGTGGGCAACGTGGTCCGCGCGGCGATGGCGAACTGGACGCGCACGCTCGCCGGCGAGCTGGGTGGTTTCGGCATCACGGTGAATCTCGTGATGCCGGGCTCCACGCGGACGCAGCGGATGGAGTCCCTGATTCAGGGGCGGGCGCAGCGCTCTGGAAACACTCCGCAGGAGGTCGAGGAGCAGATGATTCAAAAGATTCCAGCGGGAAGATTCGGATCTCCGGAGGAAGTCTCCGCGGTAATCGCCTTTCTAGCCTCGCCGGCGGCGGGCTATGTGAATGGCGCTTTGATACCGGTCGACGGCGGATTGCTCTGCACGCAGACGTGATCGAAGATCCGTCGCAGTTGCAGTGGAGCGATCGCCGCGCAAGAGCGGTCGCATTTCACATGCGATCGCTACCATGACCGCGTGAAAAACACCTTTCCATTTTTCGGATTCGTCCTCTGTGCTTGTCTTCTGATTGGGTGTCGTACAGACCTCCACCCTCAATCGTCAGACACAAGTTCAAAAACCGGTGCGACCGCGGCCGCGCTGCGATGGGCGGGATCGTTCATGGACTCCAGCGGAACCTCGGGCGGACCCATGCGAATGGTGGTCGACCAATCCGGCCGGGTGCGCGGCAGCATGACCGACTCGGTGTGGTCGCACGCGAACCCGACTTCGCCGCCGCGCATGGGCTCGGTGAGCGGAACGCTCGGACCCGGCCAGGATCTGGCATTGACCGTGGCCTGGACCGGCGGCGCGAGCGATTCCTATTCCGGCACGTGGTCGAATCCATCGCCGGGATCGTTCGGTGCGAACTTGAAGGCGAACTCCGCCAACGGCCAGAGCCGCGTCGACCAGGTCGCTCTGACGCTGCATGAGCAGGGGATGTCCGGCGCGCCGCCCTACGGCGTGGCCCAGCAATCGGTCATGCCGGATTTTCAGAGGCAGTGGACCGGCACGTGGACGGTGAACTGGTACGACGGCGGCGCGGATTGGGGAACTGGATTGGTGAGAGTGACGGCGGCCGGGGTCCTGAGCGGTTCGTTGGCCGACGACGGATTCAACACCACCGCGTGGAACCAGGCGGTTTCCGCGACGATCGCCGGCAACGTAGCGCCCAACGGCGCGACCACGGCGACGGTGACCTGGTCCGACGGTCGACCCGCATGGTTGATGGTGGGCAAGGCCTTCTTCACCAACCCCGAGCAGTTCCAGTTGAACTTCACCCCGGCGAACCAGAACCAGACGGCGGCGAACACGATCACGATGACCTTCATGCGCGGGCAGTAAGCGAGCGAGTCCCAACCTGATTGATGGAACGGCGCAGTAGAATTTTCCGGTGATTCCGGATTCTGAGCCCGTTGCGCTTTCCACCGAGAGCGGAGGCTCTGTTGCGCATCCGAAACGGTGCCGGCAGTGCGGCTATCTGTCCCCGCAGGATTCCGCGACGGAGTCCTGCTCCGAATGCGGCGCATCATCCCCATGGTTGCGGGACGAGAATTCCTTGCAGAATGAATCTGAGCGGGTTCTTCGATCCATCCGGCGCGGAGCCGGGTGCATGGTGTTGGGATGGACGACGCTCCTCGTTCATTTCTTCTTGAATCTCGCGGCTGTCAACGGTATTGCGCCGCCCGTTGTGCAGGCGACGCTTCTGAGCGCGGCGGTGGAAATGGGAATCATCGTATTGATTCTGGCAGCCGTGCCATGTCTGCTCGCCGCATTGCGGAACCGCCCGAAGTCGATCCGGCGATCGTTGATTGCCGGAGGCGGGGTCATCGCGACGGGCGCGATCCTTGCGGGAATTCGGAATGCCTACGTCTTGGCCATCACCGCCGTGGTCTTTCTCGGCAATCAAACCTTCATTCCACAATTCAGTGCGCTGAATGAATTTATTCGAACGTTCGGGGAGCTCGCCGAAATCGTGGGGTGGGCGCTGTGCGGCGCCGGCTGCATCATCGTTGCCCAGTCCTACTTCAGGTGCATGCAGAAACGAGTTTCATTTCGACGGATCTTTCTGCTCGTCGCCGCGCCGAGCATCGTCGGCGCCATCGTCCTCACGACCGTTGCGGTGTTGGCCATTCGGATGGAACCCGGTGTGAAGCCTCGATCGGTCGTCGAAGAAAACGTGCGTCTCTTCGCCTATTCGCTTTGGTACCTGGCCACGATCGTGCTCGTGCTGGTCGGTGCGTTGAACATGTGGCGGCTTCGGCGCGGCGTGAGGACACTGCTCGAGGAAAATCAACGCACTGCCCCGTGCAACTGACGCGGTGTTCACGGTACGGCGGCAGGCTTGAGCGTGGCCAAGTACGCGACCACATCACGCATCTCGCGCGGTGAAAGCAGCGTGGTCATGGTCGGCATGGCGCTGATCGGGCCGAAGCCCGGCGCGAGCTTGGCGTTGGGGGTGACCAGACTTTCCAGAAGTCCGCGTCTGTCGTAGCGGGCAGCGACTCCCTCAAGCGATGGTCCCGCGTGTCCGCCGCCTCCGGCGATCGAGTGGCAGCGCAGGCATTGCGAGGCGGAATTTGACGAGACGATGCGCTGTCCAATCTCGGCGCTGCCGCCTTCGACGCAGGCGCTGAAGATCGGAAATGGGTCGGGTGCGGCGAATTTTGATTTCCATTCGGAGAGCGACTGGGCGAACTCCGGCTCTGGGCGCGCCGAGCAGGCTTCGATCATTTCAAGTTGGATGGAAGGGGGCAGCGTTCCCAGCGCCAGTTGCTTGGCGAGCGGCTTCAGCGCATTCGCCGCGGCTTCGTCTGTGAGACTCGCCAGTGCCACGATGGCGGCCTGCTGCTCCTGGATTTCGCCCGCCGCCGCGGCCTTTTGCAGAAGCGGGATTGCCTTTGATGGAGCTTCCTTGGCCAGAACGCTTCGTGCCGCGGAGCGAAGCAAAGGGCTGTTCGAAGCGAGTGCCGCGTCGATTGCGCCGGCCAGCTCCGGGTCGTGATCCTGGGCCAGTTGGCGCAAACATCCGGCGCGCTCACGCGGATTCGCGTTGGCGTCCAGCGCGGTGCGCAATGTTGCCGCCGAATCAAGTGCGACGCCGGACTTTCCTGCAAGCTCCCGCGCCTTCCCGCGCAGCGCCTCGTCGGGAGAATTTGAGGCGAGGTTCGGCAAGGCCAGGGCCAGCGCCCGCTTCCACGCTTCGCGATCGCGTGCCTCGACGGCAAGGTCGATCACGCGTCCATGCACAGGTTCGCGCGGCCCGGGCTCGGCCCATTCCGCCAGCGACTCGAAGGCCAGCATCCGCGCCTCGGGCGAGATCAGCGAGCTCTGCGAAAGTTCCGCGAGACGGTTGACCGCCTCGGGATCCGTCAGCAGCCGGTTTGCGGCGATGATGCGTCGCAGCAGCGGCAGCGTGCGCGGATCCTGTTGCGTGAAGACGCCGACGCCGGATTGCGATCCGCCCGCGCGATCGCAGAAGCGATCGCCCAGACCCGCAAGGATCGTCATTTGCGAGTCGATCTTCAGGTCGTAGATCGCGCGGGCCGCCTCGAGCGCGATGGTGGCGTCGGCATCGAAGAGCAGTCGGCTGATGGCGGGATCGCGCATTTGCCGCAGGGCCAAGAGCGCGCCCAGGCGCACCTGCGCGAATTGATCCGCGGCCATGACCTCCAGCTTCGCCCGGTCGCCAATGCGGGCGAGCGCCGTTGCGGCCGCCTGCCTCAGCCAGGGATCCTGATTGTCATTTTCCCAGAGCACGGCGTTGAGGTTGGCCACGCCTTCCTTGTCCTTGAGCCGGCCGAGCGCGGCGCAGGCATAGGCGCGGGCACGGGGATTTTCATCCAGCGTGAGAGCCCGCACGACATCGACTGCCTTGCCGCAGTGCGAGTCGCCCAGCGCGCGGGCGGCCTGCGCCTTCAACTCGGGGTCAGGATCAGCGGCGAGTTCGATCAATTCATCGCAGGCCTTGTTGCCCGCCGGTGTTCCGCCAAGGCGCCGGGCCATCACACCCAGCGACCAGAGCGCGTGCAGCCGCGCCCGTGCCGGCGTGTCGAAGCTGTGGGCCAGCGCCGCCAGCGAATCAATCGAGGCGCTGCCGCGCGCCGCCAGTTCCAAATGGGCGCCATGGCGCACCCGGCGATCGGGATGGTCGAGCCAGCCAAGCAGATCGCCAGTGTTGGCCTTGCGGAATCCGTTCTTCAGGATTTCAGCGCCGCCTGCGGCCGCTGCCTTCGCCAGTTCCTCGGGCTGCCAGACGCGATAGAGGCGCCCGGTGCCGTCGCTGGTCCAGCCGTCGAACCAGTCTGTCACCCACATGGAGCCGTCGGTGCCGAAGTCGACATCCGTCGGCAGCACCTCCTTCAAAAAGATTTCCTCGTCTTTCATCTCGTAGCCCGCGCCCTTGGGCTCGAGCTTGAAGGACCAGATCTGGCTGTAGGCATCGCCGCCGAGGAAGTCGCAGAGGAACATCTCGCCCGCGTACTTTTCCGGAAAGCCGACGCCGGGATAGGCCACGAGCCCCGAGGGACCCGAGGTGAGGTGGGCGATGGGCGGCGTGTTCCACGCGGGCTGCACGAGATCGGTCGGATCGAACGTGTACCAGACATGCTCCTGCGACCACGGGCCGCGCTGGTTGGCGCCCTCGAGCGTCTGGTAGTGCATCTCCCACCCCGCGTCGCCGCCGTCGGGCAGGTACTGGATGCGCGCCTTGTCCCCCGCGTCGGAATTGTTGTCGCCGGTGAAGAGATCGCCGAGGTCATTGAAGGCGAGCTCCTGCGGATTGCGCAGCCCGCGGAAAAAGACTTCAAGGTTGGAACCGTCGAGTTCGCAGCGGAAAACGGCGCCGCGCCCCGCATCTTCGAACAGTTCGCCTTCCTTGCTGCGGACGCTGTAGCCGCGGTCGCCGATGCTCCAGTAGAGGCGCCCGTCCATTCCCAGCGCCAGCCCATGCATGTCGTGGCCGCGCAGGCTGGTCTTCACGCCAAAGCCGGTGAACATCTTCTCGCGGACCTCGGCAACGCCGTCACCATCCTTGTCCTGGAATCGCCAGAGATTCGGAATGCAGGTCACGAAAATTGAATCGCCCACCTGCAGGGCACCGGCCGCGGTTCCATCGAGGGGCTCGTTCAGCTCGCCGGAGAAATTCACGGCGGTGTCGGCCTCGCCCTTGCCCGCGGCGTCGGTGACATGCTTCACGCGGTCGGCGTACTCCGTGTACCACTCCATTCCGTTCTTGCGCTTGCCTTCCCACTTTTTGTAGTAGGCAAGGCGCTCCTCGACGGTCTTGGCGCGAAGATCATCCAGCAGCCACCACGAGGAGTAGCGATTGTCCTCCACGCCGCGATCCTGCCGCGAACTCTCGACGACCATGAGCGAGTTGTCGTTGAGCACCGCGAAGGCGACCGGATCAGCGACCAGCGGCTCCTTGGCCCAGAGTTTCCATTCGAAACCTTCGGGCGGCTTCACCCCCTCGGGATCGTGCGGGGGCTCCGCCGGCGCTTCGGGTTTCGCCTCTTTGTCAACCTGGTCCGACTTCGCTGTGTCCTGCTTCGCAGTTGCGGATTCCGCTTGTGGCGCGGTCGTGGCCTGACTCGACGGCGCGATCGCGTCGCCCGCGGCAATCAGAAAAATTCCGGCAAGGAATGGCAGAAGCCCTGGGATCACTCGCCCATACTAAGCAAGACCAGGCCGACATCGGCGCCATCCACCACGCCGTCGCGGGAGAGATCCTCCGGGCAGCAGGGGCAGTCGCCGAATGACAGAAGGACCAGGCCGACATCGGCGCCATCCACCACGCCGTCGCCGTTGATGTCTGCGGAAGGCGGCTGGCAGCTGTCGGGAATGCCGTCGCCGTTGCAATCCGTCTCCGAGCCGAGATCGATGTTGCAGCGATCGGGAAGTCCGTCGCCATTGCAGTCGCTGGACCAGAGCAGGAATTCGGCGCCGCCGGAATTGGCCGCGCCACTGTTGATGAAGGGACCGCCGATGACACCCGCGTCGCCATGGACGTAGCCGTTGTTGCCGGCGTAGGTGATGCCCTGTCGCTGCCACCCGCCGGTCGTGTCGAAGTAGAGCGAGACGGCGCCGGTCGCGTTCTGCTCGGGCCGCACGCCCACCACCAGGCGCTCGCCGCTGAGCGAGAGCGTGGTGCCGATCCGGTTGCGGGCCGCGCCATATCCGGGCCGCAGCGTGGTGTCGGCCAGCCAGGTTCCGGCGAAGCGGTACATGAAGACGGCGCCGGATTCGTATCCATCCTGCGCATCGCTGGGTGCGCCGACCGCCAGGCGGTCCGACTCGATGGCGATGGCCTGGCCGAAGCGGGCCGCATTGGTCGTGCCCTGGAAGCGCTTCTCGAAGAGCCAGGCGCCTCCGGATTTCACGAAGACATAGGCGGCGCCGGGCGTCGAGCCCGAGACGGTTTCAAAGGGTGCACCGACCGCGATCTTGTCGCCGTGAATCGAGACGCTGGAGCCGAAGGCCGCGCCCACCATCGGTGTGGTCGCGACCAGCTTGGTTGCGTAGTCGAAGGGCGAGTCCGAGTCCGGCCGTTGAAAGACAAAGGCGGCGCCCGCGGATCCGAGTCCGCCGGTCTGATGTCCGCGGGCCCCGATCACCAGCGTGTTGCCGTCAAGTGCGACCTGCTCGCCGAAGAGGTCGCCCACCGTCGGCTCGGGGCAGTTGATGACCTGGCTCAGCGCCCAGGTGGCGCCGCTGGGGGCGTAGACGTAGACGCGGCCGGTCTGCACGCCCGACGAGCGCGCCGTCGGAGCGCCGACCACCACCACGCCCGGCGCGGTCTCGGTTGCGTTGCCGAACTGGGCGTTCATCTCGGCGTCCGGTGCCTTCAGCGAGGCGCTGACGATCCAGTTCTCGCCGCTGCGCCGGTAGACCAGCGCCCTGCCCGAGAAGCTGGCGATGGCGTCGTCACCGGGAATGCCGATCACGGCAGTGGTCGCGCTGATGGCGCCGCTCTTGCCGAAGTAGTCATTGGCCACGGGTGAGGAGGGGTGCACCGGCGCCGCGAGTCCGCTGGGACAGAAAGCCAGCGCCGCGGGCAGCGTGCAGGGCGAGGCGCCGGTGAGCGCGCAGGAATCGAGAGCGCCGTTGTTGTCGCAGTCGCTGCCGACGCCGAAGGCGATGTCGACCGGATCAAGCACGCCGTTGTGGTCGCAATCGGCGAAGGGGGTCGAGCCATGCGAGCAGCGGAAGTTCACCACGGTGTGGTCGGTCAGGCCGATCGTGGTCGCGTTGTCCGCCTCGTTGGCCTGGCCGATGGGCACGCCGGTGGGCCGGTTGTCGAACAGAATGTTCGGGTTGGAGAAATTGTCGATGCGGCTGCCCGGGTCGTAGGCCATCACCGTGCGGTAGAGGCCGCCGCCCTGTCCATTGAAGCGCCATCCCACGCTGAAGGAGTAGAGGCCGCCGACCGTGCATCCGCCGCCGTCACCATTGGCATGGCAGCAGCCCATGTTGTGGCCGAGCTCGTGGGCGAAGGTCTGGTTGGCGAGGCAGCTCCACGCGGTCACGCTGAAGGGAATTTCGTTGGCGGCCGAGGCGCTGTTGTCGTACATCAGCCAGGCGATGCCACAGTACTCGCCGTCGGCGCGGATCAGCGCGATCATGTCGGCGCCCACCACGTCGCGCAGCGAATGGGCGAAGTCCAGCTGGCCGTCGGCGGCGTTGGAAAGGCGCACCAGGTCCGTGTTGAAGTCGCTGCTGACGTAGTCGGTCTCGAGCACCATCACCGGGTTGATGCGGGTGGCGATGGCGCTGCGCTGGTAGGCCAGGTTGGCGCTGGAGAAGGCGGCGGCGATCTGCCCCTCGACGGCGGCCTTTCCGCCCGCGGCGCTCTTGGCGGCGGTGGTGTAGAGCACCAGCACGTCGACGGGCTTGCCGGTGTCGCAATCGTTCAGGCTGCTGATGGGAACCGCACGGTGCTCCGCGGGCGCCGCATGCTGCGGGATGCCAGCGCAGGTCGGCATGCGCGCATCGTCAATCCACTCCAGACTGGAGGTGCCGCCGTCGCTCGCGAGGATGCGCCAGCGCCGACCATCGTCGCCGCGCAGGAATCCGGAGACCTCGTCGCCGCGGATGACCATCACGCCGCCGCCGGTGCCGCCCTCCGATGCATCGATGCCGCTCTTGAAGATCAGCGTGCGCCAGCCGAGCTCATCGCTCTTTGCCGAGTCCAGGACCAGCCGCTCGCAACCCGAGGGACGCAGGTCGGCGGGGGCGGGATCGTCCTGGGAGAGGCCGAGCAGCTCGGGCACGAGCGTGTTGTCCAGGCTTCGGGTCGCAATGATCGAGCGGTCGGTTCCGGCAGCGACCGATGCCGCCGAATGTGGAGCGGCGGCGAGGATGAGGGCGATGAGGATTGGTTGAAACATGGGGGAATGACAAACTAGCCCACGCGGCGCGCTTGGCACTTGATTTTTTCAAAATTTGGCGAAATAGCACCACAAAATCGCTGGTTTCGACGGCTCACGCCGCGTTCGAAAGCATCCAGCGCCAGGTTTCCCGGAGGCCTTCGTCCATCGAGACCCGCGGCTCATAGCCAAGCTTTGCCCGGGCCTTGCTGATGTCGGAGCAGGAGCGTGGGCTGTCGGCCTCGCGCGGCGGAAGGACAAGCGGCGCGACCTTGACCGAGGCGATCTCGGCGATCATCGAGAGAAGTTCCTTCAGTGAAGTCTCCCGGCCCAGGCCAATGTTGAAACGCTCGCCGCGCAGCGCGAGTCGCTCATCCGAGGCCAGCAGGAAAGCCCGCGCCACATTCGCCACCGGAACGAAGTCGCGGGTCTGCGCGCCGCTGCCGAAAAGTTGCGCCGGCTTCTTCAGCTTGGCGGCGGACAGAAACGCGGCGATCGCCGCGGCGTAGGCGCCGGTTGGATTTTGCCGCGGCCCGAAGACATTGAAGAGCCGCAGGCTCGCCGCGTGCGTGTCGTGGGTGCGGGCGTGGCTCTCGACCAGCAGCTCGCCGGCCGCCTTGCCGCCTGCGTAGGGGCTGGCCGCGACCACGGGGTCGCTTTCGCGCGAGGGGATCGCGGCCCCAAGGCCGTACACGGCGGAGCTGGATGCGAAGACCACGCTGGAAACCTTCGCGGCGGCGCAGGCTTGCAGCACCCGCTCGGTGCCGGCGATGTTGGTTTCAAAATGCCTCTCGGGCTCGTGCACGCTCTGGGCGATGCCGACCATGGCGGCCAGGTGGAAGACATGCGTGCAGCCCGTCACGGCGCGGCCGACCGCCGCCACGTCGCTGACCGAGCCCACCATGAGCTCCGCGCCGGCGGGCACGTTGCGCCGATCGCCGGTGCTCAAGTCGTCGAGCACGCGCACTCGGGCGCCGGCGGCGAGCAGGGCGTCGACGATGTGCGAGCCGATGAAGCCCGCGCCGCCGGTGACCAGGGCGGAGGCGCCGCGGAAGCGCTCCATGGAGGCGGGAGTGGTGGAGGGGTCGGACGTCACGCATCGTGAGCATAAGCCGCCGATGCAGGCGCGACGCGCGGATCGCCGATCTTCAGGGATGAGTTACGATCGGTGCCGTGCGTAGGGAAGCGAACATGAGGCGACAGCGCCGGAGAACCCAAGCGTGATCGCCGATGACCGACCCAGGGTCGCCGTGGTCTACCACTTCTTTCCGCATTATCGCAAGGCGATTGTGGAGGAACTGGCCCGCAGCGCGCGGGCGGACTTCACCTTCATCGGCGACGACCACGAGTACATGCGCAGCATCAAGCCCGCTGAGTTGAGTGGGGCCGTGAAATTTCGATTGGCTCCCACGCATCGGATCGGGGGACCTTTCATGTGGCAGTGGGGCGCGGTCCGCGCCGGCATGAGCCCGGACTTCGACACGGTGATCTTTCATGCCGTGCCGCACTGGCCCTGCACCTGGATCGGCGGACTGGCCGCGCGCCTGACCGGCAAGCGGGTCTTCTTCTGGGGACATGGCTATCTTTCGCGGCCGCGCGGACTGAAGGGTCTCTTTCGCAGACTTTTCTACGCGATTCCCCACCAACACATGTTCTATGGGCGGCGCTCCAAGCAGATCGCGATCGAGAATGGCTGGCCGCCCGAGCGACTTCACGTGATCTACAACAGCCAGGACATCGCCGAGCAGACGGCGGCGCGCAACGCGATCAGCGCGGAGCGACCGGCGCAGATCCGGCGCGAGCTCTTCGGCGATGAGCGCACGCCGGTGGTCGTCTGCACGACGCGGCTGATCTCTGTCCGCCGGCTCGACCTGCTGATCGACGCCCTCTCGCTGCTGAAGCAACGTGGCACGGCGGCGAACCTGATCCTGGTGGGCGACGGCCCCGAACGGGAGAAGCTGGCGGCGAAGGCCGACATGCTCAAAGTCCGCGTGCACTTTGAAGGGGCCTGCTACGACGAGAAGCGCATTGCAGAGCTGGTCATGGCCTCAAACGTGACCGTGGCCCCAGGCAAAGTTGGATTGACCGCCATGCACAGCATGATCTACGGGGTGCCGGTGGTGACGCACGACGACGCCGACGACCAGATGCCGGAATGGGAGGCGATCCTTCCGGGCAAGAACGGTTCGCTCTTCCGCAAGAACGATGTCGCTTCGCTGGCGGATGCAATCCAGTCATGGATCGCCACGCCGTTTCCAACCGCCGCGACCCGCGAGGCCTGCCACGCCATCATTCGCCGCTTCTGGAATCCCGACTATCAGCGCCGCTCGATCGAGCGCGCGGTGTGCGGCGAGCCGGCCGACGACTTGTTCGACCTGCGCGAAGCGCCGCGAGCCTGAAGTTCGACCAAGCGCGCCGCGACGATGTCGATTTCGCAATGACGCCGCAGGCTTAGCGCGAACGGCGGACTCGAGCCAGGCCGGCCACCACGAATCCGTCGATCGTCTTCTTGATGTCACGGTGCAGGAAGCGCATGATCCACATGGACAGCAGCGCCGCCACCGGACCCACCACGAAGAGCGAGAGCAGGTCGCCGGTGCGGCCAAATCCCTCGGTCCATTGCGCCAGCAGATAGAAACCACCGAAGATCGGCGCACAGACGCACCAGGGCCGTGCGAAGATCGCGAGCGCCTCCAACCCGTGTTTGCGGGGCGAGGCGAGTGTGCAGAGCCACACCACCAGCGGAGAGCTGACCGCCCAGACCGCGCCGCTGGCCAGGGCCACGCCGCACGCCCCGGCGCCGTGCAGATCCGCGCCGAACCACTGGGCCAGATCCGAGCCGAACCAATTCGGAAGCTCGGCGCCGCACCAGTAGACCGGCAGGCACACAAGGAGCTGAATTCCCTGCCACGCGAAAAAGGTGCCGAAGCGGCGCTGCGCCCGCAAGCAGGACATCGAAGGCCCGGTCGCGAAGTAAAAGGCCTGCATCAGGCTGATCACCTGGAAGGTCGGGATCGCGGGCTGCCACTTCGGATCAAGAACCAGCCGGAAGAGCGGCTCCGCCAGCATCGCCTGCGTGAAGCAGATCGGCACGCACACCGCGCTGAGCACGCGCTGCGCCTTGAGGAAACCGGCGACCTGCCGCTCGGGGTCGTCCTGCAGACGGCCGAAGATCGGCTGCAGCACCACGCCGAGCTGGTAGGCGATGACCGTGTTGGCCTGGCCGGCGATGCTGAAGGCGAGACCGAAGAGACCCGTCTCATACTTGCCCGAGACGAAGCCCAGCACCAGGATCTCCAGCATCACGATGACGTTGTGGATGTACTGTGCGCTGGCGGCCTTGGCGAAGGAGCGGAAGAGAAACGCCGCCAGCTTGGGATGGAAGCGAGCCTCGCCGCCGGCGCCGGCCTCCCGCGAATACCAGGCGGCCCGCGCGCCGACGTTGGCGATCTGCGGCACAACCAGCGACGCCGCGCGACCGCCCAGCGCCGCCATCGCCACGGACAAGAGAGTCGCCCCCATCTGCACCACGCCGTCGATCATCGCGATCCGCGGATAGGCCAGCTTGAGCCGCATGGCGGAGAGCGGCAGCATCAACCGCGCCTCGAAGAAGGGCTTGATCGCCAGCACCGCCAGCAGGCCGATGAGCCAGCCCGCGGGATAGTCGCTGTAAAAGTGCACCACCACCGGAATGCTCAGCAGCGTGACCGCGGCGGTGCCGCAGGCGATGATCATCGCCAGCCCCGCGGCGCTGGAGGCCAGCAGGGCGAAGCGCCGCGGATGCGCGATCAGCACATCGCCCACCGTGAGGGGCAGGAAGAAGCAGAGGAACTGGCAGATCGCCAGCGACTGCACGCCCACGCCGTACTCCGCCGGCGTCAGGAAATAGGCGATCAGCAGCATCGCCCCCGCGGTGAGCGCCTTGTTCACCAGCCACTGCGCCGAATTCAGGATGGAGCCGCGCATCGCCACGCGTCCGAAGCCCTGGGGCTGCGCGGCCTGCGTGTCTGTGGACGGATCCGTCATCGTCGGGCAATGCTAGCGGCGTCCGCGCGGCCGTCCGCCCGCGACGCGACCCGCGCGGGGGCCATCTTTTCCGGCGTTTGATGAAGATTTGGAAATGCTCCGCTCCGGAACGAACTGGAACCTGTGGTATCGTAAGCCCCATTCGTGTGTGGAATCTTTGCGATCCTTTGCAGGCCATCCGGCAAGCTTCCGGGCGATGCGTCCGCGCGTATGCAGCGGGCCCTCGATGCCATCAAGCACCGCGGACCTGACGCGTGCGGAACGCACATCGATCCCGCGGGTCGCTTCGCCATCGGCCACCTGCGCCTCTCGGTCATCGACGTCGCGGCGTCGAGCAACCAGCCCTTCTGGTCGAAGTGCGGGCGCTATTTCGTCACCTACAACGGCGAGATCTACAACTACCTGGAGATCCGCACCGAGCTGGAGCGCAAAGGCGAGGTTTTCCGGACCAATTCCGACACCGAGGTGCTGCTGGCCGCCCTGATTCGATGGGGACCCGAGGCCATCAACCGCCTCAACGGCATGTGGGCCTTCGTCTTCGGCGACACTCAGACCGGCCAATTCGTCGTGTCGCGCGATCGCTGGGGTGTGAAGCCGCTCTTCACCTGCGAGCATGAGGGATCGCTGATCCTCTGCTCCGAGGCGAAGGGAATCCTGGCCTGGCTCGGCTCCACGCCGCGGCCCAACCGCCACGCCATCGGCCTCTATCTGAAGTATGGCATGGGCGGCGAGTGTCTTGAGTCCTGGTTCGAGGGCATCCACCGCTTTCCGCAGGCGTGCTTCCAGCGCGTCGACCTGAAGTCCGACGCCGTTGCGCCGGCCGTCGCCTACTGGAGCTACCCGACCCAGCGCACCATCGGCAACATGGAGGAAGCCAAGGAGCGCTTCGAGGTGCTGCTCACCGACGCCACCAAGATCCGCCTGCGCAGCGACGTCCCCGTGGGGCTGAGCCTTTCGGGTGGCATGGACTCGGGGTCACTCGCCTGGATCGTGGGCGAGAAGTTCAAGCGCAGCCTGGAGTCCTACACGGCGTGGCACCAGCCGAAGGAACTTTCGGAGCTGCCGATGGCGCAGCGCGTGGCGAAGATGTTCGGCCATCAGTCGACGCCGGTGCCGGAGACATCGCACGACCAATTGGTGAAGGACCTGAAGACCTGCATCTACCACCTTGACGCCGGGCACAACTCGCCGGCGATCGTTCCCTACCTCAACCTCTGCCGCGCCGCCCGCTCAACGCTGACGGTCATGCTGGAGGGACAGGGCGCCGACGAGCTGCTGGGCGGCTATCCCTCCTTCGACCTCTTTGTTGCGCTCGATTTCCTCTTCCGCGGCCGCTTCCGACAGGCGTGGCGCAGCCTGCGGGCCAACGCGCATTCGCTGGGCTGGAAGGGCGTCGCGATGGATGTCATGCGCTTCGCCAGCAGCATGGTCTACCGGCGGCAGTCCGATCGCTGGAGCGCGCAGCAAATCCTTGGCGACGAGGCCATGGACGCGGCGCCCGAGCAGTTCCGCAGCCTCACGCTCTCCAAGTCGAACTTCAGCGACGCGCTGTTCTACTGGCACACCTTCAACCTGACCAACCTGCTGCAGTACGGTGACGCCGTGTCCATGTCGGTGAACCTGGAGACGCGCTGCCCCTTCCTGGACTATCGCATGGTGGAATTCGGGTTCTCGCTCAAGACCGACCTGCTGATGCGCGACGGCTTCGGCAAGTACATCCTGCGCAAGTGCGTCGAGCAGAGCCTGCCCAACGAGATCATCTGGCGGCAGAAGAAGGATGGCTTCGGCAACTCGACCACGCGGATGATCCGCGAGCTGGTGCAGGAGCGTGGATTGCCGGAAGAGGCGACGGAGCTGGCGATCGAGCACGGCATCCTCAGGCCGCACATCCGCGAGAAGGCGGTCTTCCAGCGCCTCCCCGAGAACATCCAGTTCCGCATGTATTCCCTCCTGTTGTGGCTGGAGATCTTCTACCACGACAAGGCACCGGTCTCGCGCGAAATGGCGTCGGCCACTCGCGCCGCGGGTTGATTCCAATTCAATGAAGCGAGTCGGCGATTACGGGGCGGCCGGAGGCAGCACGCCGGTCTTTTCCCAGGCCCTGATATTGGTGAAGCACTGAATGATCGCCTTCGAGGTTTCCGCCACCAGCGTCTGCTTGACCTGCGGGTCGGTCCAATCCATCGGCGCCTTGCCCTTGAAGTAGTCGGCCGTGAAGGCCTTTCGCCAATCCTGCACGCCGAAGTTCTTCTCGGTGACGATGGTCGCGGCCTTCTCCTCGTCCTGGGTGACGATCGAGATGCGGTAATTGATGCCGGTCCAAAGCGCGAAACCGTTGGCGCCCGCCTGCACGGCCGGAGCGATCTGGTCCTCGATGAAAGCGCGGGGCTGGATCAGGCGGCAGTAGGGGGCCACTCCGCCGGGAACCCAGAAGTTGCAGACGTTGGGGATGACCGGCTTGCCGTGGGCGAGCAATTTGGCGAGGCCGACCTGCGCCATGCGCCACGCGCGGCCATCCTCGCGCACGCTCGCCGGAGTTCCGCGGATGCTGTTGGGGCTGCCCGCAACCACCATGCTCGGGTCGTAGCAGTCATAGATGCTGACCGAGACCCAGTCGCATTCGCGCACCAACGGCATCACGGCCTCGGACATGCTCTTCAGCATGACCTTCTTCTGATCGTCGGGGGCGGTCGCCCATCCCTTGCCCTCGATCCAGTAGGGCAGATTCGGAATTCCATAGAAGGTCCACTTGGACTCCGGCCATCGCGCCTTCATGGCGCGGATGCACTCCGTCATGGTCTGAATGGTCAGCTTGTACTCCGGGGAATCTTGACCCTTGCTCAGATTGGCGAAGAAGGGCTCCTCGAAGTCGAGCATCATCCAGGTGGGCGGACGGCCGCCGGTCTTGCTCTCCACTTCCTTGGTGACCGCGGCGATGTCGATGATGCCGCTCTTGTAGGAGGGCGCGTCCTGGTTGATCTGCATCCACACCTCCGCCTTCAGCGACATCGCCCGCGCGATGCTTGCGGCTTCCGGCAGCCCGTCGTACAGAAGGAGGAGTTGTGGCACGGCCGCTGCCGCGGTTGCGGAGGCTGTGGAAGCCGGCACGCAATTCCATTGTTGAAGGCCGAGCAAGGTGAGCAGGCAAAACAGCAGGGATGACCATTTGATTTTTGGCATGTGTTCCTTGGCAAAGTATAGGGTGGCAGGCCGAATTTTGGTCGGGTTGAAACTCCGATGCCGCGACCTCACCGGCACATGGCGCGGATCGCGTTGGCGAGCATTCCCGCCTCCTCCGTGTAGACCCCGACGCTCCTGGGCAGGCCCGCCAAGGCGCGGCCCCAGCGTGCGATGTCCTCGCCGGTGATCCCGGCGATGGCCTTGAGCACCGCCTCGTCGCCCTGCTCGCGCAGCAGGAGACCGACGCCGAGGCGCTCCACTTCCCTGCCGTCGCCACTCTCGAGCATGCTGATCAGCGGGCGCTTGAAGAAGCAGCTCTCGTAGAAGCGGTTCGACCGGCAGACGCTCTGCGCCCAGCGCCAATCGGGATCGATCACTCCCGGCTCCGGATAGCACGCCCAGACGATGTCCACCGACCCGTAGAGCGCCGGCAGATCCTCCGGCGACTTGTACTTGCCGCGAAACTCGAAGTTGGCGGGCAGCGCCCCCGGATCAGGCGCTTCCACCGGGTGCATGCAATATCCCGCCGCGATCACGCGCACGCGATCCGGCATCGACTTGGCGACGTGCATTAGGAGATTCCACGACCAGGCGCAGCGCAGCACGCCGAAGTAGCCGATGCGCAGGGGCCGTCGGGAGGGATCGAAGGCTTCGGGCGGGTTGGGATTCCGCCCGGCGAGCGCCATCTTCAGGGGCTCCTCGTCAAGCTTATTTTCCATCAAGAGCACGGGAGTCCGGCTTTTCAGCCGCCCTTGGTAATAGTCCTCGGCGAAACCGCGGGCGGTCACCACCAACAGCTTCGAATGGTTCACGATGAAGCGGTCGATCCCGCGCGAGAGCCGGCCCTTCCAGCCGCGCGCCACCTGGGCATGGCGGATGTCGCCGACCTCCACGATCACCCGCACGCCGAGGCCGAATCCGGCGAGGATCGCGAAGAGCGCCATGTCTGGGCCGGAGGCGTAGGCCACCTGGTTGCGGCGCAGCACCCGGCGCAGCGTGGGCAGGGCTCTGAGCATCTTGAAGGCGCGGGCGAGATAGCGGCCATGCGAAATGCGGCCCAGGCTCGTCACCGGGCAGGAGGGCATGCGCCCGGTGTGGTAGTCGCGCTCGAAGGCGGCCGCCTCGACCTGGAATCCGGCGGCCTGGAGCATGGAGACGCGCTTCGAGTCGCGCGGATGGCCGAGAACCGGAAGCACGCTGCACACCTTGACGGTTTCGTTGGCCATGTCGCGGGGCAAGAGTATGCCGCTGCGCAGAGCCATGCAAAGCGGCGCCGGATCGCCGCGTGATAGACTCGGTCGCGAGAAACAAATGTTCGGCCCTGTCGTCCTCGTCGCTTTCGTCGTGCTCTGCCTCGGCGCCCTGGTGAAACCCCACTGGGCACTGGCGCTGCTGCTTTTGATGTATCCGCTGGAACAGGGCTTGCAGGGATGGTTTCCGATGTTCGTTGAGCGGCAGGCGCTGGCCAACTACATCGTCGGCGTCGTGGTGGTCATCTGCCTCTTCCAGGCCTACATCCGCGGCCTCATCGATTTCGAGGGGTATTTCAATCCGGTCTGGGTGACGATCTTCGTCGCCTACATCTATTCCTTCATCACCATCATCTGGACCCCGGCCACCGACAACGCCTGGCAGCTGGTGATCGACGGATGGCCTTACACAGTGATGTACATGCTGATTGCGCCGCTCCTTCTCTCCGAGATCAAGGACTGGCACAACACGCTCGTGGTGGCCATCGTCTTCGGATGCGTCAGCGCCGTCGCCATGCTGATCTCGCCGGAGTTCACCCTGAAGCAGGGGCGCCTAGGCATGGACTTCACCTCCAAGCTGCGCTCCAGCCCGCTGGCGATCGGCGAACTGGGCGGATTCCTCATGCTCGCGACCACACTGCTGGTGCTGCCGGGCAGTTCCTTCATCTCCAAGGTCTATCGCTTCTTCGCCTTCTTCGCCGGCGTCGTGCTCTCGATCTATTCGGGTTCGCGCGGGCAGTTCATCTTCGCCGGCTTTCTCTCGGTGGTCTTCTTCCCGCTGTCGCGGCCGATCAAGAATGTCTCGCAGTTCTTCCTGCTCTCCTTCGGCGCCGTCGGACTGCTGGGCGTGGTCGGGTTGGTGGTCGCCTTCCTGGTGGGCGATCCGGAAATCGCCATGCGCTGGCTCAATCCGCAGGAAGCCGACCGCGCCGTGGGACTGCGCTCCGCGAACATCGTGGATTTGCTGGATGGATTCATGCGCGCGCCGGCCATGTGGCTGCCGGGCCTGGGACTGAACGCCTTCACCGCGCTGACCGGATCCACCGAGCCCTATTCGCACTCCATCTTCGTGGACGTCCTCGCGGAGATGGGGCTGGTCGCCTTCGTCATCATGATCGCCTGCCTCTGGAGCATCCTGCGCCGCTCCATCCAGCTGATCCGGGAGAACCTGCTTCTGCCGGACAGCCGATCGGCCTCGGTGGTAATGGTGGCGCTCTGCGCCTACCAGCTGCTGCTGATGAACAAGCAGGGGCAGCTCTGGGCGTCGCAGAACACGCTGGTCTACTTCCTGCTGCTGGCCAAGATCACCGCGGCGGGGGTGGAGGAGCCGGTGCCGCACATCTCGTACACCCCGGGCGGCTCCGTGGATCTTGATGGCGAATCCGAGCACATGCCGACGCACGCCTAGGCGTTTCGCGGGATCGCCCGTGCGGGCGCGGATTCACTTGCGGCGCAATTCGAACACCAGCACGCAGCGCAGTCCGGCGAGGAACCCGAAGCCGTTCACCACGCGCTCGTAGATCAGGCCCAGCGGGTAGGTGACCGCGGAAATTCGCAGATATTCGGGCCGCCCCTCGACGGTTCCGAGCTCGAGAATCTCGAAGTCCGTCTCCGCGGCGAGGCGCCGCACGCTCGATCGCGTGTTGCACCGGTAGAGGGTGGGAAAGGTGTCGTCCTCGGCGCGGGAGCGCAGCTTGTTGTAGAAGCGGTGGAACCCGTGCGGCGTCATGCGGGCGAGCGTGGGCACGTAATGCCACTTGTTCGGAGTCTTGGCCAGGAAAACGCCGCCGGGCTTGAGCACGCGCCGGATCTCGCGGAAGGAGAGGGCGGGATCGGGGACATGCTCCATCACGTTGTCGGCGAAGACCAGGTCGAAGCTGTTGTCGTCGAAGGGAATCCGGTTGGTCGAAAGATCCAGCAGCTTGGCCTCGTCGAGATAGGGATTCTCGAAGACCGCCTTGTCGACGTCGATCCCGGCGACGAAGCCGGCCATCCCGCGGAAGTTCATCTGGGCCAGCTTGCCCCGGCCGGCGCCATAGTCCAGCACGCGGCAGCCGGGCTTGATGTGCTTGAGGATCCGCTCGCGGAAAATATTGTCGTCCCAGTTTCGCGCGAACTGCGGATACCAATGTTGATCCATCCACGCGACGAGTTTGCTCATCGGGCGACTCCCGGATGGATCAGGCCGTCCTTTTCCGCGCGGCTGGGATAGTTGATCAGCACGGCGCGGTAGACCCCCTTGAAGACAAAGAGGCTGCCGGCCGCGGCGCCGAGAATGCCGAAGGCCGCGAAGAGCGCCTGGATGTCCTTGAGGGATCCGGCGCCGCCCAGCACCGTCATCGGCACGCCCACCGCTTCGCGCACGCGGCGCACCAGCTCGAGGTCGTAGCCCTTCATCATGCCGTCGCGGTCGATGGAGTTGAGGATGATCTCGCCCACGCCCAGCTGCTCCATCTGCCTGGCGGCCTCGACGGGGTCGCGCTTGGCGGGCTTGGTGGCGTTGCGGGTCCAGAGCTCGTACTGGCCCGGCTTGGCGCCGAGCTTCACATCCAAGACCACCACCACGCTCTGGTTGCCGACCACCTTGGCGGAGTGTGCGATGAGCTCCGGATCCTCCAGAGCGGCCGAGCTGATCGCGACCTTCTCGACTCCCAGCGCAATGATGCGCTCGACCTGCTCCACCTTCTTGACGCCGCCGCCATAGCAGAGCGGCATGCGGCACTCGGCGGCGAGGTTGCGGATCAGGGTGTAGTCGGGCTCGCGCTGCCGGCTCGAGGCGTCGATGTCGACCACCATGATCTCGTCGACCTCCTTCTCGTTGAAGATGCGCACCGCGTTGATCGGGTCGCCGACGTACTTCGGCTCCTTGAACTGGCGGGTCTTGACCAGGCCATGGTCCTTGACGAGCAGGCAGGGGGTGATGCGGGGTCGGAGCATGTTCAGAGTTCCGCGAAGTTCTTCAGCAGCTGCACGCCCCACCCGTGGCTTTTCTCCGGGTGAAACTGCACGCCGTAGACGTTCTTGTGGCCGACGCTGCAGGCGAAGAGGCCGTTGTAGTCGGCCTGGGCGAGCACGTCGTCGGGGTTCTTCGCCGCGAAGTAGTAGGAGTGCAGGAAGTAGTAGCGGATCGGATGTTCAAGCGAGGCGAAGAGACCGGATTCCCGCTTCGGGATCACGTCGTTCCATCCCATGTGCGGCAGGCGCATCATGTCGGGCAGTTTGCTGTCGTCGAATCGCTTCACTTCTCCGTCGAGCCAGCCCAGGCCGGGCAGCTCGCCCTCGTCGCTGCGATGGCCCATCATCTGCAGGCCGACGCAAATGCCCAGGACCGGCTTGCCGGATGTCTTGACCAGCTCGTCCAGCGGCTCGCGCATGCCCGACTCGTTGAGGCGCTTCATGGCCCAGTCGAAGCTGCCCACGCCGGGCAGGATCAATTTGTCGGCGCTGCGCAGGTCCTCGGGGGTTTTGGCCGGCGCCGCGTCCAGGTTCAGCTTCTTGTAGATGTTGGCGATGGCCTGGATGTTGCCCAGGCCATAGTCGATGATGCCGATCATCTCGGGCCGCCCGTCATCTCTTGCCGCCTAGCGTCATGCCGAGCATCGACATCACCTTGGCGCCGACGCGGTAGACGCTGTCCTGCGACTTGTAGTCGCGATAGGTCTTGTTGGGCGCTTTCAGATAGCCCTCGAGCTCCGCAACCGTGATGCCGATCTTGGTGGCGATGTACTCGAAGTCCTGGTGCACGGTCTCGGGGTCGTAGGGGGGTTTCTTCAGGCGCTCGATCGCCTCCGCGCGGGTCATCTGCTCGGTGAGAATCAGGCTGGAATACTGCACCCGCCGCGTGTCGTAGCCGAACTTCACCGGCAGCCAGTAGCCCTCGTAGAACTTGGTGAAGCGCGACTCGAAGTGCTTCTGCGGATAGGGCAGCCAGCCGAACTTCTCGGCGAGCAGCTTCATCGCATCCTCCTTGTGATAGGGGACGTAGTTGAGCGGCGTCACCACGCGGATCTTGCGGATGTAGGGCAGGTAGACCTTGTGGCGCAGAATGCTGGTGATGGGGAAGTTGATCAGCGGCTTGCTGCCGAACTTGCTGTGGATGTCCTTGAGCTGCACCGAGTCGGACTGGTAGTACATCCACTCCAGCGGATTGCGCACGCACTCGGTGGAGTAGTTGGCGCCGGTGAGGATGTGGCGGATCTTGTACTTCTCGGCGAAGTTGTACATGGTGGCGAAGAAGGCATGGTCCTGCGGCGTGTCGATGTGCGAGACGCCGGACTTGAAGAAGGCCAGCTGCAAGTCGCGCATCTCGGTCCAGTCGATCACCTCGGTGAAGAGGTCCAGCCCCAGCTTGTCCACGATCTTCTCGATGTTGTTGACCGCCTCCTGCGAGTTCCATCCGGCGTCGACGTGGAAGACCAGCGGGCGCAGGCCGAACTGCTCCTTGGCCAGGTAGGTCA
The DNA here is from genome assembly GCA_021414025.1 of Planctomycetota bacterium. Classification (NCBI taxonomy): domain Bacteria; kingdom Pseudomonadati; phylum Planctomycetota; species Planctomycetota bacterium. The sequence goes on from JAIOPG010000006.1 coordinate 40,665, forward strand.
GGTAGGAGCTGTCGATGCCTCCGCTCATGCCGATGATGCAGTCGAAGTCCTTGCCCACGCCCTCCTTCTTGATCTCCTCGATGATCGGCTGCAGCGCCTTCAGGCCGCGCTCGTCGGTGTGCCAGTTGGGCTTGATGTCCTTGATGAAGGTGATGCAGTGGTCGCAGACGCCGCGGGCGTCGAACTCGATCTTCGAGTCGCTGGTGTCCATCACGCAATTGGTGCAGATCTGATAGGGGCGCTTGGTCATGGGAGGGATGGCTTCGATGGTGGGGCTGTCGGCGGGAGGGGATCGAACATAGTAAGCCCTCTTTCGTCGATCATGTTCGGGCTTCCTGGGCGGAACCCGCCTTGGCGAGGTCGATGAGCGGGCGCTTTTTCCTGCGGATCGCGGGGCGCTCCACGATGAACCAGGAGCAAGCCGCTATGGCGGCGGTGAGCGCGACGGCCATCGCCGCGTAGCCGAATTTGGAGACCAGTCCGTAGTAGAGCATCACGTTGATTATCGGCATGTGATAGATGTAGACCCCGTAGGAAATGTCGTTCTTGTGCAGAAGTTTGTCGCAGAGCGTCGGCGCCGTGTAGGCCAGCGAGAGCACCGTCACCGCGAGCAGCGGAAAGAGGGCGGGGTGGATCTCGTTGCCGGTCGGCCAGCCAAAGTAGTGAACGGTGACGAAGGCGATCACGCCATAGACACAGACGATCGGCAGGGCCCGGCCGCGCACCATCGAGTGGATCCAGGTGAAATTCTGCTGCGCCAGAATGCCCAGCATGAACATGTAGAGCCAGGGCAGGAAGGAGACATGGGCCAGCCTCATGATCATCGTCTCGGCGCGGTGCTCGTCCAGGGCCAGCTGCTGGAACACGACATTGGGCACGACCAGCAGCAGGATCAGAAGTGCGGTCGCCCGGTTGCGTCCGGCGCGGCCTTTCGTCGTCCGCGCCAGCGCCCAGTAGATGATCGGAATCAGCACATAGAACTGCAGCTCCACCGTGACGGTCCAGAGGCTGCCATTGAGCGCGCCGGAGCCGAAGCCGCGGATGAACTCGGGGCTGTAGAACTGGACGATGGTGATCTGCCCGAGGATCCAGGCGGCCATCAGCGGAAGCGACCATGCGTGGCTGGCGAAATAACCCGTGGCGAAGACGCTGACCAGCGAGAGCAGCGTGCAGACGATCAGCGCGGGGTAGATGCGCAGGGCGCGGTTGCGCGCGTATTCGGAGAGCCGCGAGTTGTTCTCGTAGGACTTGCTGATCAGAAAGCCGCTGACAAAGAAGAAAATCGGCACGCCCGGCAGCCATGAAGTGCTGTGAAAGAGCCAGTGGTCGTGCAGCTCGAAGTGGTGCAGCGCGTGATGGATGGCCACCTCCAGCGCGGCCAGGAGTCGGATCAGGTCGAAGTTGTTGACGCGGAACAACTCCTTGTCCGTCATTGATCATGCCCCACGTTCGCCGGCAGGGCGTGGCCGGCGTCGCGCAGGGTCTTTTCCCGGCGGGCCAGCTCGAAGTCGGACTCGACCATCATCTTGGCGAGCTCCTCCACGCCGACCGTGGGCGCCCAGTTCAGCACCTTCTTGGCCTTGGAGGCGTCGCCCTTGAGCTGCTCGACCTCGGCGGGGCGGAAGTAGCGCGGATCGATCTCGATGAAGTCCTTGGCGTCCATGCCGAAGTGGCCGAAGGCCAGGTCGCAGAAATGCCGCACCGAGATCATCGTGCCGGTGGCGATCACGAAGTCGTCGGGCTTGGGCTGCTGCAGCATCCGCCACATCGCCTCCACGTAGTCGCCGGCGTAGCCCCAGTCGCGCAGCGAGTCGATGTTGCCCAGGTAGAGCTTCTTCTGCATGCCCAGCTTGATGCGGCCGACGGCGCGGGTGATCTTGCGGGTGACAAAGGTCTCGCCGCGGCGCGGGCTCTCATGGTTGAAGAGAATGCCGCAGCTGGCGTGCATGTTGTAGCTCTCGCGGTAGTTCACGGTGATCCAGTGGGCGAAGACCTTGGCGCAGCCGTAGGGCGAGCGCGGATAGAAGGGAGTGGTCTCCTTCTGCGGGATCTCCTGCACCTTGCCGAACATCTCGGAGGAACTCGCCTGATAGAAGCGGATGCCTTTGCCGGAAATCTCCTGAAAGGTGTGGCAGGCCTCAAGGAGGCGGAGCGTGCCGGTGGCCACCACGTCCGCGGTGTAGATCGGCTGGTCGAAGCTCACGCGCACATGGCTCTGTGCCCCGAGGTTGTATACCTCGTCGGGCTGCACCTTGCGCAGCACCTCGAGCAGGCCGTTGCCGTCGGAGAGGTCGCCGTAGTGCAGCTTCAGCCGCGCGCCCTTCTCGTGGGGGTCCTGGTAGATGTGGTCGAGCCGCTCGGTGTTGAAGCTGGAGCTGCGCCGGATGATGCCGTGAACCTCGTAGCCCTTGGAGAGCAGGAGCTCGGTCAGGTAGCTGCCGTCCTGGCCGGTGATGCCGGTGATGATTGCCTTCTTCAACTCGTAAACTCCTTTGCTCGTGGCGCGGGGGACTCGTCGCAAGAATAGGGTATCGGCCACTTCACTCGTCGAGTTCAGATCGATTGGGTACCTTTGTTGAAATGACGCAATCCACCGAGCAATCCTTCCGCGGCCAGCGCATCGCGGTGACCGGCGGCGCGGGGTTTCTCGGCCGGGTGGTGGTGGAAAAACTCAAGGCGCGAGGCGCCGCGGAGATCCTGGTGCCGCGCCGCAAGGACTTCGACCTGACCCGCGAGGCCTCGGTGGAGCGGATGTACGAGGCCCTGAAGCCCGACGTGGTTTTCCACCTGGCCGCCGAGGTGGGAGGCATCGGCGCCAACATGCAGAACCCGGGGCGCTACTTCTTCGCCAACATGTCGATGGCGCTGCATCTGATCGAGCAGGCGCGGCAGCGGAAACTCCGCAAGTTCGTGCAGGTGGGCACCATCTGCGCCTATCCGAAATTCACGCCGGTGCCCTTCAAGGAGAGCGATCTCTGGAATGGCTATCCCGAGGAAACCAACGCGCCCTACGGCGTCGCCAAGAAGGCGGCGATGGTCATGCTCGATGCGTATCAGCGTCAGTACGGCCTGAAGTCAACCTATGTCCTGCCGGTCAATCTCTACGGCCCCGGCGACAACTTCAACCTGGACACTTCGCATGTGATTCCGGCGCTGATCCGCAAATGCGTGGAGGCGGTCGACGCGAAGTCGGGGCACATCGAATGCTGGGGCACGGGCTCTGCCAGCCGTGAGTTTCTCTACGTCGACGACGCCGCCGAGGGATTGATCCGCGCCGCCGAAGTGCTGGACACGCCGGAGCCCATCAATCTTGGAACGGGCAAGGAAATCACCATCAAAGAGTTGGTGGCGCTGATTGCCCGGCTCAGCGGCTTCGCAGGAGAGATCCGCTGGAACGCTTCCAAGCCTGACGGCCAGCCGCGGCGCTGCCTTGATGTCTCCAAAGCCGCCTCGATGCTGGGATGGCGGGCGCAAGTCGGGTTTGAAGAGGGATTGAAGCGAACCATCGAGTGGTACCGTTCGAAAGGGCGATGACGCATTCCGGCGACATTTTCGCGGCGGCGCTCAAGCCCCCGTCGGGTTTGGACGAATGAAAGGCGTTATCTTCCCCACCCGGCCGTTTTCAGCGGCCCGTCTATTCCTCACGCCGCGCACCCCATGAAGCAGATCCTCCAGAACATCAAAGATGGCCGCACCGAAGTCGCCGAAGTCCCGGTTCCGCACGTCGGCCGCGGCGCGCTGCTGATCCATTCGTCGCGCACGCTGATCTCCGCGGGCACCGAGCGCATGATGGTGGATTTTGGCAAGGCCAACTTCCTGGACAAGGCGCGACAGCAGCCCGACAAGGTCAAGCAGGTGCTGAGCAAGATCAAGACCGACGGACTCATGCCGACCATCGAGGCGGTGATGAACAAGCTCGACCAGCCCCTGGCGATGGGCTACTGCAACGTGGGCACGGTGGCGGAGGTCGGCGCGGGTGTGACCGGTTTCGCCATTGGCGACCGCGTGGCCAGCAATGGCAAGCACGCCCAAGTCGTCAGCGTGCCGGTGAATCTTTCCGCGAAAGTCCCCGACAATGTCTCCGACGACGCCGCGGCCTTCACCGTGATCGGCGCGATCGCCCTGCAGGGCGTGCGCCTGGTCCAGCCGACGCTGGGCGAAGTGGTGGTGGTGACCGGCATGGGCCTGATCGGTTTGATCACGGTGCAATTGCTCCGCGCCCATGGGTGCCGCGTGCTGGGCATCGATTTTGATTCCAAGAAATTGGCGATGGCGAAGGAGTTCGGCGCCGAGACCGTGGACCTCTCGATGGGGCAGGATCCGATCGCCGCCGCCGAGGCATTTTCCCGCGGACGCGGCGTGGATGCTGTCATCGTGACCGCCGCCACCAAGAGCAACGAGCCCATGCACCAGGCGGCACTGATGAGCCGCAAGCGCGGCCGCATCGTGCTGGTGGGCGTGACGGGTCTGGAGCTTTCGCGCGACGACTTCTTCAAGAAGGAACTCACCTTCCAGGTCTCCTGCTCCTATGGGCCGGGTCGCTACGACCCCAACTACGAGGAGAAGGGCCAGGACTATCCGGTGGGATTCGTCCGCTGGACCGAGCAGCGCAATCTAGAGGCGGTGCTCGACATGATGAGCGATGGTCGTCTCGACGTGAAGCCGCTCATCTCGCATCGCTTCGCGATCGAGGAGGCTGAGAAGGCCTATGAAGTGGTCGGCGGCTCCGAGCCATCGCTGGCGATTCTCCTGGAATATTCCGACGCGGAAATCGCGGGCGCCGCCCTGACGCAGCGCACCGTGGCGTTCGCCAAGCCCGCCACCGGCGACGGTCGCGCCTCGGTCAGCTTCATCGGCGCCGGCAACTACGCCACCGGCGTGCTCATCAAGGCCTTTAAGGAAAGCGGCGCGCGGCTTCGCAGCGTGGCCTCCAGCGCCGGAGTCAGCGGCGTGCATGCCGGGCGCAAGTATGGCTTTGAGGAGACCACCACCGACGCGGATGCGGTCTTTGCCGATGCACAGACCAACGCCGTCGTCATCTCGACCCGCCACGACAGCCACGCCAATTTCACGCTCAAGGCGCTCGCGGGCGGCAAGCATGTCTTCGTGGAGAAGCCCCTTTGTCTGACGCTGGCCGAGCTGAAGAAAATTGAAACCGCCGTGACCGGCGGCAAGCAGCTGCTGATGGTCGGCTTCAACCGCCGCTTCTCGCCGCAGGTGCAGAAGGTGAAGCAATTGCTGCGGGCCGCGACCGGACCGAAGTCCTTCGTGATGACCGTCAACGCCGGAGCCATTCCCGCCGACCACTGGGCGCAGGACATGGAGCAGGGCGGGGGCCGCATCATCGGCGAGGGCTGCCACTTCATCGATCTGATCCGCTTCCTCGCCGCCTCGCCGATCGAGTCGCACAGCGCGACCGCCATGCAGTCGGCCACCGGCGACACAGTTTCGATCAACCTGAAATTCGCCGACGGATCGCTGGGCTCGGTGCACTACTTCGCCAACGGCAACAAGGCTTTCCCCAAGGAGCGCCTCGAGGTTTTCTCCGGCGGCGCCGTTCTGCAGCTGGACAATTTCCGCAAGCTGCGCGGCTTCGGCTGGAAGGGCTTCAACAAAATGAACCTGTGGAAGCAGGACAAGGGGCAGCACGCCTGCGCCGCGGCCTTCGTGGAATCCGTCCGCAAGGGCGGGCCCGCGCCGATTCCGCTTGATGAGATTCTTGAGATCGCGCGGGTGAGCATCGAGATCGCGAAGGACCTTCAATGAGCGGCGCAGCGCATCCGCTGGTCGACATCATCGCCGGCGCCCGACCGAACTTCATGAAGATCGCGCCGATCATCCGCGCGATCAAGGCGAGCCAGGCAAAGGGCGGAAAACTCAAGTACCGGCTGGTGCACACCGGCCAGCACTATGACGCCAAGATGTCCGGCGATTTCTTCACGCAGCTGGGCATTCCCGCGCCGGACGTCAACCTGGAGGTCGGTTCCGGCACGCAGGCCGAGCAGACCTCCAACATCATGACCCGCTACGAGAAGCTGCTGCTGGAGGCGCGAAGCGACCTCTGCCTGGTGGTGGGCGATGTGACCTCGACCATGGCCTGCGCCATCGCGGCGCAGAAGCTCTGCGTGCCGGTGGCCCATGTCGAGGGCGGCATCCGCTCGGGCGACTGGACCATGCCCGAGGAGATCAACCGCATGGTGACGGACTCGATCACCAACTACTTCTTCACCACCAGCGAGGTGGCCAACGGAAACCTGCGCAAGTCCGGCGTGGCCGACAACCGCATCTACTTCGTCGGCAACACCATGATCGACACGCTGCTGGCCAACATGGATCGCCTGCAGGCGCCGGCTTTCTGGAAGGAACTCGGCCTGGCGGCGGGGCAGTACTTCGTGCTGACGCTGCACCGGCCCAACAACGTCGACGGCGAGAGCAAGCTGGCCGCCATGCTGACCGCGGTCGGCAAGGGCGCGAAAAATTCTCCGGTGATCTTCCCGGTGCATCCGCGCACCGCCAAGACGCTCAAGGCCATCGCCGGCTTGCCGAGCAATTTGCAGTTCGTCGATCCGCAGCCCTATCTTGAGTTCAACTACCTGGTCAAGCATGCCAAGGCGGTGATCACGGATTCCGGCGGCATCACCGAGGAGACGACCGTGATGGGCGTGCCCTGCATGACGCTGCGCGACTCGACCGAGCGGCCGGAGACGGTCACTCAGGGCACCAACGAATTGCTGGGCACCAATCCGGCGGCGCTGGCGCCGGCCTTTGACAAACTTTTCGCCGGCAAGTGGAAGCGCGGCTCGATCCCCGAGAAATGGGATGGCAAGACCGGCGAGCGCATCGTGCAGCATCTGGAAAAAATCCTGGCCAAGTGAGCCGACTTGCAACGCCTCCTCAAATACTGGCACACGCTCCGGCACCTGAAGCCGGTCCAGATCTACGGGCGGCTCTGGTTCCGCTGGCATACGCCAAAAGTTGACATCAGTCCCGCCCAGGCGCGGCGGCCTGGGCTGGGGCCCTGGGTCGAGCCTGCGCCCAAGCGGCAATCTCAGTTCGGGCCGGTGACTTTTCGCTTCCTCAACAGCGAGCACACGCTCGAGGGCGAGGACTCGTGGAATGACACGCGCTGCGCCAAGCTCTGGCTCTACAACCTGCACTACTTCGACGACCTCTGCGCCGTGGGATGGCGCGACCGCGCGAAGTGGCACAAGTTTCTGATCGAGAAGTGGATCGACGACAATCCGCCCGGCGAGGGCAACGGATGGGAGCCCTATCCGACCTCGCTGCGGATCGTGAACTGGATCAAGTGGGCGCAGGCGGGCAGTCCGCTTTCGCCGGCGATGGTGCAGAGCCTCGCGGTGCAGTCGCGCTGGCTGTCGAAGCGGATCGAGCACCACCTGCTGGCCAACCATCTCTTCGTCAACGCCAAGGCGCTGCTCTTCGCCGGCCTCTTCTTCCGCGGCGACGAGGCGGTGGCGTGGCGCAGCGAGGCGCTGCGGATCCTTGATCGAGAAATTCCCAAGCAGGTGCTCGCCGACGGCGGTCACTTTGAATTGAGCCCCATGTACCACGCCCTCATTCTCGAGGACATCCTGGACGTGATCAACGCGGATCTGCGCTGGCCGGGAAAACTCGATCCGGGTCAGTCGGACCTGCTTCGCCGCGCCGCGATGCGCATGCTGCACTGGCTCGGGTCCATGGTCCATCCCGACGGCGACATTTCCTTCTTCAATGATGCCGCCTTCGGCATCGCGCCGCTCAAGAGCGAGCTGCGCGACTACGTGAAGCGCCTCAAGCTGGACGCGCCGGAGCGATCCACCGCCGCGGGCGTCCACCACCTGCGGGAATCGGGCTACGTGCGGGCGCTCCGCGGCAACGCCCTGCTGATCGCCGACGCCGCCCGCATCGGCCCCGACGAGCAGCCCGGCCATGCCCATGCCGACACGCTTTCCTTTGAATTTTCCCTGGGCAGCCAGCGGGTCTTCGTCAACAGCGGCACCTCGACCTACGCCACCGGCCCGCAGCGATCTCTTGAGCGCGGCACCGCGGCGCACAACACGCTGGTGATTAATGGCTGCGACTCCAGCGAAGTGTGGGGCGGCTTCCGAGTGGCGCGGCGGGCGCGGCCCTTCGACATCCTCTGCTGCGACGACGCCGAAGGAAGCACCGTCGCGGCGTCGCACGATGGCTACAAGCGCCTCGCAGGCAGGCCGATCCACCGGCGCGAATGGCGGCTCACGGATTCCACGCTGACCGTCACAGACCGAATCACCGGATCCTGCCGATCCGCCGCCGCCTATTTTCATCTGCATCCCGAAGCGAAAGTGGTCGAGAAAGGGGTGATCGCCCTGCCCGGAGGCCAGCGGATACGCTACTCCGCCCGCGGAGGGGCGGTCGCCGTGAAGCCCGGAGCGTGGCATCCGGAGTTCGGCAGGAACGTGGCCAACGCGTGCCTCGTCCTCACGCTCGCCGGGCCGGAATCGGTGCTTGAACTTCAGTGGAAATGACATGCACATCCTCTTCCTGACCGACAACTTCCCCCCCGAGGTCAACGCACCGGCGTCGCGCACCTTTGAGCATTGCCGCGAATGGGTGAGGCAGGGTGAGCAGGTGACGGTGATCACCACCGCGCCGAATTTCCCCAAGGGCAAGGTCTTCGCCGGCTACAAGAACAAGCTCTGGCAAACCGAGCACATGGAGGGCATCCGGGTCATTCGCGTTTGGACCTACATCGCCGCCAACGAGGGATTCCTGCGCCGCATCCTGGATTACGTCAGCTTCATGGTCAGCGCCGTGATGGCGGCGCTCTTCGTGCGCAGAGTGGACGTGGTCATCGGCACCTCGCCGCAGTTCTTCACGGCCTGCGGCGCCTGGCTGGTCAGCCTCTACAAGTTCCGCCCCTTCGTCTTCGAGCTTCGCGACCTCTGGCCCGAGTCGATCCGCGTGGTCGGGGCCATGAAGGATTCCTTCGCGCTGGACATGCTGGAGAAGCTCGAGCTCTTCCTCTACCGCCGCGCCGACCGGATCATCTCGGTCACCCACGCCTTCAAGCGCAACCTGATCAGCCGCGGCATCAACGGCGACAAGATCAAGGTGGTCACCAACGGCGTCGACAGCTCGCGATTCATGCCGCAGAAGCGCGACCAGGAATTGGCCAAGCAGCTCGGCTTGGAGGGGCGTTTCGTCGGCGGCTACATCGGCACGCACGGACTGGCCCACGCGCTGGAGACGGTGCTGGATGCGGCCAAGATGGCCCAGGACGAGGGCGACCAGTCGCTGGCCTTCGTGCTGCTGGGCGACGGCGCCAAGAAGGCCGAGTTGAAGGCGAAGTCCGCCCAGATGGGATTGAAGAACGTGCACTTCGTCGACTCGGTTGCCAAGGACGAGGTGCCGCGCTACTGGGCCCTGCTCGATGTGGCCATCATCCATCTGCGCCGCTCGCCGCTCTTCGAGACCGTCATTCCCTCCAAGTTGTTCGAGTGCATGGGCATGGGCATTCCGGTGCTCCACGGCGTGGCCGGCGAGTCCGCCGAGATCGTGGAGAGCGAGGGCGTCGGCATTCCCTTCCCGCCGGAGGACGCGGCGGCGCTGCTGGCCTCGATGCGAAAGCTTCAGTCCGACAAGAAGCTCTACGACACCTACCGCGAGAACGGCCTGCTGGCGGCCAAGAAGTACGACCGCAACATGCTGGCCCTCACCATGCTCAAGGCGCTGCGGAAGATCCGCGTGCTGCTGCTGAACCAGGCCTTCTGGCCCGACGTGGTCGCCACCGCACAGCACGCCGATGACCTGGCCCGCTACCTGCGCTCCCACGGCGACGACGTTTCGGTGGTGGCCAGCCGCGCCATCTACGGTGAGCGCGGCGCCACCCTGCCCAAGCGCGGCGAGCGCGAGGGAATCAAGATCTACCGCGTGGGACTGCAGCTTTTCGGCAAGCGCGGCATCACGCCGCGCGTCTTCGACTTCACGCTCTTCTATCTGGCCGCCCTGTGGCGCTGCCTGATCCTGCCGCGGCACGATGTGGTGGTCTGCTTCACCACGCCGCCCTTCATCGCGCTGGTCGGCGTGCTGCTGAAGTGGATTAAGGGCACGCGCCTGGTCTACTGGACCATGGACCTCTATCCCGAGGTGGCCGGCGCCGCCGGCGTGCTCAAGCGCGGCAGCCTGATCTGGAAAGTGCTCCGCCTGGTCGACCGGCTCTGCGTGCGGCAGAGCGACCAGGTCGTGGCTCTGGGCGACTTCATGCTGGCGCGGGTGATCGAGAAGGGGGCCGACCCCGGGCGCGTCAGCAAGATCTGCGTCTGGAGCGGCGCCGAGAATTTCGCCAAGCGTCCGCGCGAGGAGAATCCGCTGCGCAAGGAGTGGGGCATCGGCGACCGCTTCACCGTTCTTTACGTCGGCAACTTCGGACTCGGCCACGACATGGAGGCGATCGCCGGCGCCGTGGACCGGCTCAAGCACGACGACTCCATCCGCTGGCTCTTCATCGGCGATGGCAAGGCCAAGAACTACCTGGAGAAGCGCATCAGCGACTGCGGCGCCAAGAACATCTTCGTAGGTGGCTACCAGACGCGCGAGCAGCTGGCCAACGTGCTCGACGTGGGCGACACGCACCTGGTCACGCTGCTGCCGGGCTGGGAGGGCCTGATTCTGCCGAGCAAGTTCTTCAGCGTGCTGGCGGCGGGCAAGCCGGTGCTCTGGGTGGGCTCGGAGCGGAGCGAGTGCTTCTCCATCCTGGACGAGAACAACTGCGGCTATCAGAGCCAGCCGGGTGACGGGGAAACGCTTGCCAGGGAAATCCAGTATCTCGCCTCGCACCGCGGCGAGGCTTCCGAGATGGGGCAGCGCGGCAAGGTCGCCTACGAGACCAAGTATTCCTCCGCCCATGCCTGCAAGGCCTGGCAGGATGTGCTGCACCAGATCGTCCGGCCGAAATGAGTTGAAGGGCGGCTGCGCCCCCCGCGCGTCAAGGCGCGGCGAAACGGCCGGTCAGCGCACAGCTTCCTTGAGCTCGGCGATCTTGATCCGGATCTGGAAGAAGTAGATCGCCTTCAGCCACGCGTAGGCGATGCCCGCGAAGCCATCGAGGAATCCGCGCTTGTAGATGTAGGAGTAGACGAAGTAGGCGGGGGCCAGCCACCAGCTGGTCATGTGCTGGTACTTGCTCTGCTGCGTCGGGGTGAGATGCGCGGTGCCCTTGCCCGAATCCTGCAGCTTCATGTAGCGCCGCGCCTCCCACGAGGAATACTCATTGTGCTTGGCGATGTAGGCGTGCAGGCCCTTGTAGTCGTTGTGCTCGATCTGGCAGCGCAGCTCGCCGACCGGACCGGTGAGCACCGGATGCTCGTGCACTTCCATGTCGAGGCTGCTCCACGCGTCCTCGTCGATCTGCTCGTAAAGGCCCGCCCCCACCTTGAAGAGCGGCAGCTTGCGCTGCGGAATGCCATGCTTAAGCGGCTGGCCGAGAAAATAGTTTGAGTAGTAGATCCAGTAGCCAACGTAACGATCCGCGGCGATGGCGCGCTCCAGCTCGTTCACGAAGTCGTCGGGCACATACTCGTCCGCGTCCAGAAAGAGCACCCAGGGCGTCTCCACCTTGTGGTTGAGCAAGTACCAATTGCGCTTCTTGGGGTAGTGGCCATCCCACTGGAAGGTCACGAAGTCGCAACCGTGCTTTGTCGCGATCGACTTGGTCTGGTCGGTGCTGCCGGAATCCACCACCACGATCTTGGCGAACCGCGACAGCCGCTCCAGGCACTTGGGCAGGTTCCGCTCTTCGTTTTTCACGGGAATGACGACGGTCACCGGCAATTTCGCAGCGGCGGAAGGCACGCGGATATCGTATCGGCAATAAGATCAAATCGTGCCCGTCGTCCAGATCCACAACACGCTCACCGGCAAGCTGGAGGAATTGAAGCCCATCGCCGGGTCGCGCGGTCCCGTCACTTTCTACAGTTGCGGGCCGACGGTCTACGACGACGCGCACATCGGCAACTTCCGATCCTTCCTCAACGCCGACATTCTGCGCCGCACCATCGAGCTCACCGGCACGCCGGTGAAGCACGTGATGAACATCACCGATGTCGGGCACATGACCGATGACACTCTGGCTGATGGCGGCGGCGAGGACAAGATGGCCGTCGCGGGGCGGCGCCTGGCGGAAGCGAAGAAGTCCGGCAAGATTCCCGCCGGCGTGGTCATCGATCCCAACGATCCGCTGGCCATCGCCGACTTCTACGCCGGCCGTTTCCTCGAAGACGCGCGGTTGCTGGGTCTGAAGGTGGCCATCGAGGCGGAAAGGGATCCCACGCTCATGCCGCGGCCCACCAAGTGGATCGGGCAGATGCTCGACATGATCAAGAAGCTCGTCGATGGCGGCCACGCCTATGTCGCGGCGGATGGCGCCGTCTACTTCGATGTGAAAAGCTTCCCCGACTATGGCCGACTCTCCGGCAACACGCTGGACAATCTGCGCGAGGGCGAGGGCGGGCGCATCAGCGCCGAGCACCAGGCCCTGAAGAAGAATCCCGGCGACTTCATGCTGTGGAAACCCGACCCGAAACATGTGCTCAAGTGGGATTCGCCCTACGGCGCCGGCTATCCGGGCTGGCACATCGAGTGCTCGGCCATGGCCGCGGGGCTGCTCGGCGCGGAGATCGACCTGCACTCCGGCGGCGAGGACAATATTTTCCCGCACCACGAATGCGAGATCGCCCAGAGCCGCTGCGCCCACGGCAAGCCGGCTTTCGCGCGGATGTGGTTCCACACCCGCCACCTGATCGTGGAGGGGGAGAAGATGTCCAAGAGCAAGGGCAATTTCTTCACCGCCCGCGACCTTTTCCAGAAGGGCGTCACACCCGCGGCGCTGCGGCTGGAGATCACGCGCACCCACTACCGCACCAATGCCAACTTCACCATGCAGGGGCTGGCCGACTGCCAGCGCATGATCGACCGGTGGAGCCGCGCCGCCGAGGCGCTCAAGGCAAAGATGGCGCAGACGAATTCTGCAAGCCCCAACCCCAAGGCGGCTGCGGGTCCCTTTGAGCTGGCGATGCCGCGCTTCACGCAGGCCCTCTGCGAGGACCTGAACATGGCCCGTGCCATCGCCGCGCTCAATGAGGCGGTCGCGGCCGAGGATGCCGCGGCCTGCCCGCACCGCGAGTGTGCGGCGCTGCAGAAGATGGATTCGGTGCTCGGCGTGCTCGAACGCAACAAGCCGGTGGCCTCAGGCGGCGACGCGGACTTCGAGGCCAAGGTCAACGCGCTCATCGAGGCGCGAGCCGCGGCCCGCCGCAACAAGGACTTCGCCGCCAGCGACAAGGCCCGCAACGAGCTTGAGGCGCTTGGCGTGCAGATCAAAGATGGAGCCGGCGGCACCACTTGGTCGCGCGTGGTTCGCTAGTCAATCTCTCTGAGAATTCAGCGCCGCAAAATAGAGAGGTGCCCCAGGGGCTCAGACAACCGCGGCTACGCGAGCAAAGTGCTATCAGTCGCTCAGACAACGCTCCGGGGCTCGCAGACTCGCCCCTGCGCTAAACTCGCTTGGTGATAGCACTTTGCTCGCTGCGCCCAGTGGCAATCTCTTCTAAGGGCACGGACCAAAGTCCAGCAGCACCATCCCGATGTCGCCGCCATCGACTTCGCCGGAACCATCCAGATCGGTGGGACAGCCGGGGCAGGGGCCAAAGTCAAGCAGGATCATGCCGATGTCGCCGCCATCCACTTCGCCGGAGCCGTCCAAGTCGGCGAGGCAAACCACTGGCGCCTTGATCGCCACGCAATGCAGGGTTCCCCCCGCGATGGCGATGCATGGCCCAATCGTCGCCGGCACCGTGCTTGCACCGGAGCCGTTGTTTCCCCATGCCACCACGGTTCCATCAAGCGTCAGCGCCAGGGTGTTGTTGTCGCCCGCCGCAATCGCCTTGCAGGGACCCAGTCCCGCGGGCACGCTGGCCTGGCCATTCGCGTTGTTGCCCCAGACCATGACGGTTCCATCGGCTTGCAAGGCGACCGTGTGAGCGCTGCCCGCGGCAATGGCCTTGCAGGAGCCCAGACCCGCTGGCACATTGCATTGGCCGTAGAAGTTGTAGCCCCACGCCACAACGGTTCCATTTTCCTGAAGCGCGACCGAATGCTGTCCGCCCGCGGCGACCGCTTTGCAGGCATCCAGGGACGCGGGCACATTGCACTGGCCCTGGCTGTTGAGCCCCCACGCCTTGACCAGGCCATTGTCCTGCAGCGCGAGCGAAAATGTCGATCGCGCGGATATCGATTGGCATGCTTCCAGGCTCGCCGGCACATTGCATTGACCGGAGGTGTTCAAGCCCCATGCCTGAACCACTCCACTCTCCTTCAAAACCATCGTGTGGTAGCTGCCCGACGCAATCGCCTTGCATGCGCCCAAGTCCGCCGGCACAGTGGTCACCCCGTAGGTGGTGCCGCCCCAGCTCTTGACCATTCCATCGTCCTGCAGCACCACCGTATGAACTTGACCCGCCGCCACCGCCTTGCACAGACCCAGGGTCACGGGCAAATTGCATTGGCCGCTGAAGTTGGAGCCCCACGCCGCGAGCGTGCCATTCTTCAGGATGGCGATGGTGTGGTAGTCGCCCGCGGCGATGGATTTGTAGCTCACGGATGGAAGTGACACGCTGGTCTGCCCGTTGCCGTTGTTGCCCCAGCCCATGATCGATCCATCGAGCCGTATCGCCACGGTGTGATAGGTGCCCGCCGAAATGGATTGGCACTCGCCCAGATTTCCCGGCACACTGACTTGTCCGTAGACGTCGTAGCCCCAGGCCGTGACGGATCCGTCGACGCGAATCGCCACCGTGTGATAGCCGCCGGCCGCGATCGCCTTGCACGGGCTGAGCAGGAATGGCGTGGTGCATTGCAACTCCGTGTCGCGGCCCCAGGCCACCACGGTGCCATCGACCTTGAGGGCCACCGAGTGCAGGTAACCCGCGGCGATCGCCTTGCAGGCGCCGAGCGAGATCGGCACGTTGCATTGCCCTTCGCCGTTGTAGCCCCAGGCAACGACGGTTCCATCGACCTTCAGCGCAAGCGTGTGATAGCCGCCCGCGGCAATGGCGGTGCATGCTCCAAGCGTCGCGGGAACCGCGGTCTGCCCATGGTCGTTGTTCCCCCAGGCCTTGACGATGCCGTCGCTCCGCAGCGCCACCGAGTGGTATTCGCCCGCGCCAATGGCGGTGCAGGTGCCGACACTTGCGGAGACGGTCGATTGGCCGAAATCATTGCTGCCCCAGGCTGAGACTTTCCCGTCCTCCTTCAGAAGAAGTGTGTGAAAACCGCCTCCGGCGACGGCGGTTTGGCTTGAGGAAAGATTCATCGGGATCGTCGTTTGACCGGAGCCGTTGGCGCCCCAGGCCGCGACCCGGCCGGCGACCTGGGCCAGCGCAACAGTCGAGGGAATCGATCCCAAGGTGACAGCCGCTATCGCAAGGCATTGGAAAAAGTTTTTGAAGTTGCGTTGAATCATTTGCGGATCACATTTCTACGGGCACGCCCCGAATTCAAGCAGCACCATCCCGATGTCGCCGCCGTCCACTTCGCCGGAGCCGTCGAGGTCAGTGGAGCACCCGGGGCAGGGACCAAAGTCAAGAAGGATCATGCCGATGTCTCCGCCATCCACTTCGCCGGAGCCGTCCAGGTCGGTGGGGCAGGGCGCAAGAGCCTGGATTGCAACGGTGTGCAAGTAGCCCGCCGAAATTGCGATGCAAGGCCCCAAATCCGGCGGAACGATGGATTGCCCTCGGTCGTAGTAACCCGTCGAGTTCAAAGTTCCTTCGCCCCAGGCAACCACCGTTCCGGATTCCAGAATCGCAACGGAGTGGTATCCGCCCGCGGCAATCGCCTTGCAGGGGCCAAGGCCAGTCTTGATCCAATAGGGGAATGATGCAGTGCCGGATTTTTCACTGTCATCCCCGCATTGAAAGTAAACATTGCGTCCCCATGCAACAATGGTGCCGTCTTCACGCAAGGCCAGGTAGTGTTCGGCACTCACGGCGACCGCTTTGCATGCTCCAAGAGTCGCGGGCACGCCCGGATAGGAATCGCCCCAAGCAACAACAGTGCCATTTTCCTTGAGGGCAACAGTTCTGTGACCGCATGCAGCAATTGCTTTGCAGGCGCCGAGAGTCACGGGCACATTGCATTGGCCCGAGCCGTTGGATCCCCACGCCACTACAGCGCCATCTTCACGTAGGGCCACGGTGTGCTCAACACCCGCGGCAATTGCCTTGCAGGGTCCAAGGGTCGCAGGCGTATTGCATTGTCCTCTGGTGTTGTAGCCCCAACCCACTACTGTGCCATTGTCCAGAATTGCCACTGAGTGGTAGCCGCCTGCAGCAATTGTCTTGCATGTTCCAAGATCCAAGGGCACATCGCATTGGCCGTAGTTGTTCCAACCTTGCGCCTTTACAAGGCCATTATTTTGCAGAGCCATGGTGTGGTAGGAGCCAGCCGCAATCGCCCTGCAGTCTTGCAGGGAAATTGGCACTTCGGATTGTCCATAGAAGTTGGAACCCCAGGAAAGAATTGTTCCATTCTCTTGCACGGCAACGGTGTGGTAGTCGCCGGCCGACATGGTCGTGCATGCGCCGACAGCCTCGGACACCACGCATTGACCATTGCCGTTGTTGCCCCATGCCACAATGGTTCCATTCACCCTCATGGCAAATGTGCTTCCATATCCGGCAACGATTGATTTGCACGATCCAAGATCCGCGGGCACGTTGGTTTCGCCATAAAGATTGTCGCCCCAGGCCGCGACCGTTCCATTTTCCTTGATCGCCACAGTGTGATAGGCGCCAGCCGCGACCGCCTTGCATGCGCCAAGCGTCGGGGGCACCGTGGCCTCAAGCTCCAAGTTTCGACCCCAGGCCACAACTGTGCCGTCGAGTTTTAGTGCGACGGAATGCAGGTATCCCGCCGCGATCGCCTTGCAGGCGCCAAGCGTCGCGGGCACCGTGCACTGGCCGTCGCCGTTGTAACCCCAGGCCACGACGGTCCCATCTTCGCGCAGCGCCAAGCTGTGGTAACCGCCCGCCGCGATCGCCTTGCAGGCGCCCAGCGCGACCGGTAGATCACACTGCATGTAATCGTTGCTGCCCCAGACCACGACCGTTGCGTCATCGCGCAGAGCCATCGTGTGGTATTCGCCAGCGGCGATCGCCTTGCAGGTGCCGAGGGTGGGGGGCACATCGCATTGACCGAAGTCATTGTTGCCCCATGCCGCGACCATTCCGTGGACCATGACGACGGCGGTGTGGTAGCCGCCTGCGGCGACGGCCTTGGGTGATTCCAAATTGAGCGGAATATCGGATTGACCGTGATTGTTGTCGCCCCATCCCTTGACGAGCCCGACGTCACCGGCCAGCGCCACCGAAGCCGGGGCGTTCAGGAAACTGATGGTTGCAAGTGCAACGAGTTGAAAAAAGTTTTTCACGCGGAAGACCGAAGCGAATCGTCGTTGCATTTTGAAGTTCCCGAAATGGTTTCAGGGCCGCGGCGCAGGGCGGCGGCCCATCTATATGGATAATGAGACTCAACCCATTTCGGGAGGGTTATCGCGGGGGTTCCGTATTATCGGGTTGAAACCGGGAATTGTTGGCATTCGCTGCCAGCCCCGCCATTGAGGCGATGAAACCGGGGGTTCCAGCAATTCAAATGCTTGGAAATTTCGCCCCTCACCCCCGTCTATCCTTGGGCCATGTCGACCTTGCCACGGCTTCCAGTCATCGGACTTGTGGGCGGCATCGGCAGCGGCAAGAGCGAAGTCGCCCGCATGCTCGCCGAAGTCGGCTGCGTCGTCTGCGACTCTGATTCGCTGGTCCGCAAGACTCTTCGCGAACCCGCGATCAAGCAAGAACTTGTGAATTGGTGGGGGCCCACCATCCTCGACTCGCATGGCGAGATCAACCGAAAGGCGGTCGCCCACTTGGTCTTCGCATCAAACGAGGACCGCCTTCGCCTCGAACAGCTCATCCATCCGCGCGTCGAAGCCCGTCGCCAGGAAATCTTCGCCGCGGCTCCGCCGACCACGCCCGCCCTGGTCATCGACGCGCCGCTGCTCCTGGAAGCCGGCTTGGGCCCCAAATGCGACCGGATCTGGTTCATCGACGCGCCCCTGGCCACCCGAATCGAGCGCGTGCACAAGGCGCGGGGCTGGGCCGCGACCGACCTGGAGCGCCGCGAATCGGCCCAATGGCCGCTTGACCGAAAGCGCTCCGCAGCCCATGATGTACTCCGCAACGAGGGTGATTCGGCCTCGCTGCGGAGACAGGTGTTGCAGGTTCTGCGGGATCTCCCGCCGGTGACCTCAACCGGATCAAAGCTCTAAACCGTCGGCGGGCGTCCGCTTACAGAGTTTCGAGTTCCGTCAATCGCTGCGATCACAGGCCCTGTGCCTCCGCAGAAAAATTGGATTGTTCGTTATCCCACACACTCAAACACATAGAAGAGATTCACACATGAGCAAGCGTCGTCGTCGTAAGGGTGGTCAGCATGGACAGCACGGTCAATCCGGCCAGCCGCACATGCCCGTCATGGTCCTGGCCCCGGGCAGCATTCCGACCGACGATTTGCTGGACGCCGAGATCCGCGAGCTCGACTCCGACGCCGCCGGCAAGACCGCCGGCAAGAAGGAAGACCTGGATGTCGCCGGCATGCACCGCCTGGGCGCCGAGGAGATCATCAAGCTCGCCCACAAGGAAGGGCTCGACGAGCAGGTCGGCCTGCCCAAGCAGAAACTGGTCTTCGAGATCCTGAAGGCTCGCGCCAACAAGCAGGGGCTGATGACGGCCACCGGCACGCTGGAGATCATGAACGAGGGCTTCGGCTTCCTGCGCAGCCCCGAATACAGCTACCTGGAAAGCCCCGACGACATCTATGTGAGCGCCCTGCACATCCGCCGCCTTGGCCTTCGCAAAGGTCAGGTCATCACTGGACTGGTGCGTGCCCCCAAGGACACCGAGGTCTTCTTCACGCTGCTGCGCGTCGACCAGGTCAACGGCAAGCCGCTTTCCGCGCTGCGCGACCTGCCCACCTTCGAGGCCCTCACGCCGCTGCATCCCGACAAGCGCATCCACCTGGAAATGGTCGGCCAGCCCACCAAGCTCGAGACCCGCATCATTGACATGGTCACGCCGCTGGGCTTCGGCCAGCGCGGCCTGATCGTGGCCCCGCCGCGCACCGGCAAGACCGTGATTCTGCAGCAAATCACCAACGCCATCTGCGTGAACCACCCCGACGTGCATGTGATCGTGCTGCTCATCGACGAGCGCCCCGAGGAAGTCACGGATTTCCGCCGCAACACCCCGCCGCGCGTAGAGGTCATCGCCAGCACCTTCGACGAGGAAGTGTCGCGCCACATCCAGGTCGCCGAAATGGTGATGGAGAAGGCCCGGCGCATGGTCGAATTCGGCCAGCACGTGGTGATCCTGCTCGACTCCATCACCCGCCTCGCCCGCGGCTACAACAACAACATGTCCGGCTCCGGCAAGATCGGCTCCGGCGGCGTGGACAACTCCGCCCTGATCAAGCCAAAGAAGTTCTTCGGCTCCGCTCGCAACATCGAGCATGGCGGCTCGCTCACCATTCTGGCCACCGCCCTGGTGGACACCGGCAGCCGCGCCGACGAAGTCATCTTCGAGGAGTTCAAGGGCACCGGCAACTCCGAGTTGCACCTGGACCGCAAGCTGGTCGAGAAGCGCATCTATCCCGCCATCGACGTCGGCGCCAGCGGCACCCGCCGCGAGGAATTGCTGCTGGACCCCAAGGAGCATGAGCTGATCGTGCGCCTTCGCAAGGTGGTCAGCGACATGAACGTGGTCGAGGCCATGGAGCTCCTCAAGAGCCGCCTGGGCAAGACCAAGAGCAACGCCGAGTTCCTGATGACCATGAACATGGGCTGAGAAACCCGCATTCCCGCCCGCCAACCCGCGATCCCCGCGGCGAATGTCCCCAGTTGAGCCCGAGCCTGCACCCCCAGGGGCTTGGAACCCGTATAGAGAAACGCCGCCTTTGCAAGGAAAACCAATGCCCTCCACCCGCACGACCCGCACCCACGCCCGTCGCCGCATCGGCTTCACGCTGATCGAGATCCTGGTCGTGATCAGCATCATCGCCATCCTGATCGGCATCCTTCTGCCCACCCTCAGCGTGGTCCGCGGCAACGCGGCGCGAGCCGGCAGCATGGCCCACATGAAACAGACCTTCAGCCTGATCCAGGCCTATGCCCAGGCGAACAAGGAAACGATCACCCCCAGCTCATTCGACTACACCGCAGCCACGATCAAGGGCAAGGTGCGCAGCGAGACGGCCCCGCCCCGGGGCAATGTGAACAAGGGGACCTGGGCGGACATTCTCTGGACCGACGCCGGCTACGGCCCCGCGGTGGTCGACGAGACGACCGACATCTACCACTACCGCTTCGACAATCCAGACGACAGTTTCTACGAGAAATTGCCTAATTTCGACCGCACTCCCTTTCGGTCCAAGACATCTTTAATCGCTCCTTTCGAAGAAGCCAATGTGATCAGCAAGGATGCGGAGATCGAGGGGAACCTGTTGGGCGGCAACGCGGAGGCGGCAGGGGTGCCCGGCCACTTCGCGGCCAACAATTTCTTCGACTCGCGTGCCTCCAAGCGGAACATGACCAACCACGCCTTCGACGCGCCCAAGGGACCGTACTTCACCTTTGGCGAACTCGCCCGCCCGGAGAATTGCGCCTACCTGGTCGATTCCCTCGCCGGCGAAACCATCGACCCGGTCGACGATGCCGGCAATGGCGTGCAGCCCTTCGAAGTCCTCGAGCCGACGCGGGTGCAAGTCGACTTCCGCTATCCCGGCGGCACCTGCCTCATTCTTCTGCTGGATGGCCACGTCCAGGCGGAATCAAAGTGGGACACCCTGCTGGACATCGAGGGCGAAGCCAACAACCGAAACAGCAGCGGAGCCATGATCGACACACTCAAGGGTGGCGAACAAGGCCGCGGAATTCGCTTTCGCCACCTGGATATGCGGTAAAAATCGACCGCGGCCCCCACTTGACCGAGGCCGAAAAATAGGTACCCTTTCGCATTCACCGCCCGCTTCAACGGGCGGTTTTTAATCGGTGAGTGCCACCGTAGCTCAGTGGTAGAGCACACCCTTGGTAAGGGTGAGGTCGAGGGTTCAATCCCCTTCGGTGGCTTAGACGGCGTCGATGTTGGCGACCGTCAACCGAACTCAAAGTCGCCCGGACATCGGTTCGGACGCACGTCGCCCGAGCGACACGACGAGCCTTGTCGGAACAGTTCCGACGCGTCGAGTCTCTCAAAGCTTGTTTGGAGCAATCGCCATGGCCAAGGAAAATTTCAATCGCACGAAACCACACGTCAACGTCGGCACGATCGGACACGTCGATCACGGCAAGACCACACTGACCGCTGCCATCACCGCCGTCCAGGCGGCGAAGGGGCTGAGCAAGGCCGTCGCGTATGACGCGGTCGCCAAGGCCAGCGAAAGCGAAGGCCGCCGCGATCCGACCAAGATCGTGACGATCGCCACCAGCCACGTCGAGTACGAGACCAAGACCCGGCATTACGCCCACGTCGACTGCCCAGGCCACGCCGATTATGTGAAGAACATGATCACCGGCGCCGCCCAGATGGACGGCGCGATCCTGGTGGTCAGCGCCTACGACGGCCCCATGCCCCAGACCAAGGAGCACATCCTTCTGGCCCGCCAGGTCGGCGTTCCCGCCCTCGTGGTGTTCCTCAACAAGTGCGACCTCGTCGACGACAAGGAGCTCCTCGAGCTCGTCGAGATGGAAGTCCGCGAGTTGCTCACCAAGTACGGCTTCCCCGGCGACAAGATTCCGATCATCCGCGGCACCGCCATCCAGGCGCTGAACAACCCGAATGACGCCGAGAAGACCAAGTGCATCACCGAGCTGATGGACGCGATCGACAAGTACATTCCGGAGCCCGTCCGCGAGACCGACAAGCCCTTCATGATGAGCGTCGAAGACGTCTTCAGCATCAAGGGCCGCGGCACCGTGGCCACCGGCCGCATCGAGCGCGGCATCGTGAAGGTGAACGACGAAGTCGAAATCGTCGGTCTCCGTCCCGAGTCCCGCAAGACCATCGTGACCGGCGTCGAGATGTTCCAGAAGACCCTCGATGAAGGCCGCGCCGGCGACAACGTCGGCTGCCTGCTTCGTGGCGTCGAAAAGGCCGACGTGGAGCGCGGACAGGTGCTCTGCAAGCCGGGCACCATCAAGCCGCACACCAAGTTCGAGGCCCAGGTCTATGTGCTCAAGAAGGAGGAGGGTGGACGCTCCACTTCCTTCATCTCCGGCTACAAGCCTCAGTTCTACTTCCGCACCTCCGACATCACCGGCCGCATCGAGCTGATCAAGGATGGCGTGGATTCCAAGGACCTGATGTGCATGCCCGGCGACGACATCACCATGCGCGTCGACCTTGAAGGCAAGGGCGTGGCCATGGAAGTCGGAACGCGTTTCGCGGTTCGTGAAGGCGGCCGAACCGTGGGTTCGGGAGTCTGCACGAAGATCAATCTGTGAGTTTCATCCCGTCCGGTCCCGGCGGCTCTTTGAGCCGACCGGGGCGGGCGGGATTCATCAAGGGCCTCAGGCCTGGAGTTTGTCATGGCAAAGAAATCACTCGACCGCGAATACGTCTGGCTGCAGTGCTCCGAAACGGGCGATCTCAACTATCGCACGGAAATCCGCGTGAAGGGCGGCATTTCGGAGAGGGTGAAGGAGGGCTTCAAGAAGTTCTCGCCGCGCCTCCGCAAGCACACGCTTCACAAGATCAAGCGCAAGTAAGGGTCCCAAGCCCTGCTGACGCATAGACGCCGGTAGCTCAGCTGGTAGAGCAGCGGATTCCAAATCCGCAGGTCGCGGGTTCGATCCCCTCCCGGCGTGTTGAGAGCAGTGGTGGGTCGTTCCAAGGCTCCAGTGTCCGCTCCGTTGTTCCGCCTCGTTCGTCGTCGGCCTCCGCCGCAATCGCTCCGCATCGCTGAAAGTTCATCATGGCAAGTGCAATTCGAAAATTCGGTCAGGGCTACTGGACACGAGTGATGTCCGTGGTGGGTTTCGGTCTGGTGGGCGTGCTGGGCGCCATCTGGATCTGGCGCATGCTGGAGACCGTCAACGTCGGCTTCCCCTCCGTCTACCTGGCCAGCGGCGCGGCGACGCTCTTCCTGGCCCTCGTCGGCTCGCTCATCTGGTGGTACGTGGGCTGGAACTCGCGCAGCGTGGACTTCCTGGTGGCCACCGAGGGCGAGATGAAGAAGGTGAACTGGTCCACGCGGCACGAGCTCGTGGGCAGCACCGTGGTGGTGATCGCCGTGGTCATCATCATCTCGCTGTTCTGCTGGATGTTTGACTTTTTCTTTTCCACCCTGTTCGTCTGGATGAAAGTTTTGGACATGAGGAGTTGATCGACATGCTCTCTGAAGAACCGACAAAGAACGACCATCACGCCGAGGACGCGGGCGACGCGCCGGCCAAGACCAAGAACCTCTCCGCCGGGCTCGGCGCGCTGCGCAGCAGCGGCCCGCTCAAGGGCGGCGTGGCCACCAGCCGCGCCTTCGAGGCGGCTTCCACCAAGAACCGCGACAAGGCCGTGCCGCACATCGCCCCGCCGACCCCCTCCGCCGAGGAGGCTTCCGCGACTCCGGTCGACCCCGACTCCGAGCTGCCGATGTATCGCGACGGCATGGACTGGTTCGTGCTCCGCGTCGCCAGCAACAAGGAGAACTCCGTGCAGTCCACGCTGGAGCGCAAGGTCCAGATCGAAGGCATGAAGCACCTGGTCGGCCGCATCATGGTGCCGACCGAGAAGACCAAGACCATCAAGGCCGGCAAGCAGCGGGTCACCGAAACCAAGCTCTATCCCGGCTACGTCTTCGTGGAAATGAAGCTGGAGCCGGACGGCCGCATTCCGCAGGATGTCTTCTTCCTCATCAAGGAGACCACCGGCGTGGGCGATTTCGTCGGCACCGCCGGACGGCCGACGCCGATGGCGCCGCCCGAGGTCGAGAAGATGCTCTTCGACAGCAAGAAGCCCGACGAGTCGCCGACAGTCCGCATGGAGTTCGTCAAGGGCGACGCGGTCATCATCAAGGAAGGCCCATTCCAGAACTACGAGGGAACGGTCGACGAGACCCTGCCCGACAAGGGCCTGGTTCGCGTGTTGGTTACCATCTTCGGCCGGCAGGCTCCTGTTGAGCTTGAATACTGGCAGATCGCCAAGGCCGAAAAATAATCGGCCGGGAGTCCTCCCTATGCAACGAATCGCATCACCGCTTGTGCTCGCCCTGAGTCTGATCGCGGCGCTGGCCGGCTGCACGGCCGGCGCGACTTATCCGCCCACCGCGGGCAAGACCGTGCTGTCACCCTCCACGCCGCCCTGTCCGCAGATCATGGCCAGCGGCATGCGCTACGCGCAGCAGCGTCTGGCTCCGGCCGGCGAGGTCCTGGTCTTCAATCTTCCGCCGCAGACGCCAGAGGGCGTGTGGCTGGACATCGGCAAGCGGCTCGGCGAGGGCGCCCGCCCCATGACGGAGAACGACAAGGTCGGCATGACCCTGCAGCAGGCCCGCCTCAACGGCAGCAGCGCCGAGGTGGACGTGGTCTACGTCACCACCGAGGGCGTGTGGCAGATGGCCACCGTGCATCTGGACGGCTACTTCGGCGCGGAGTTCCGACCGGCCTTCGTGCAGCGCTGGCTGATCCCAGTGGAGAAGCCCTCGTTCAATCCTCCGCTGACCGGCATCATCTTTGATGCACCGGAAGCCCCGGCCCCATCGCCGATCATTCCCAGCACGCCGACCGGCGATGCGCAGAAGACCGCGGCGTCGCAGCACTGACCGAATTTTGAGCCGGCGCGAGGCATCCAAGTGACGGCCATTCACGGTGCGTTCCGCGGGGTGTCCAAATGACTTCCATTCATGGCGCCATCCGCGAGGCCGCCCGCGACATCAAGTTGCATCACAGCGTTTTCGCCCTGCCATTCGCCCTGCTGGCGGCCTGCATCGCGGCGCGCACCCCTTCGGGGATTGCCTGGGATCAATTCGCCATTCTGCTCGCCCTGGTCTGCGTCGCCATGATTGCGGCGCGGACGACGGCCATGCTCGCCAACCGGATCGCCGACGCGGGGATCGACGCGCGGAATCCGCGCACCTCGGGGCGGGCGATTCCGTCGGGGCGGCTGCTGCTGGCGCAGGCCAAGCTCATGGCGGCGGCGTCGGCGCTGCTTTTCTTCGCCGCGTGCGGCGCCTTCGGCGTGCTGCGCGGCAATTGGTGGCCGCTCATGCTCTCGGTGCCTGTGCTGGCGTGGCTGGTCGCCTACCCGTTGGTCAAGCGCGTCTCGTGGATGTGCCACGTGTGGCTCGGCCTGAGCCTGGCCATGAGCGCGCCCGCGGCGGCGCTGGCGGTGCGACCCGAGGGCGCCCTGCAGCCGGTGATGTGGTGGCTGGCGGGGATGATCCTGCTGTGGGTCGCGGGCTTCGATGTGATCTACGCCCTGCAGGATGTGGACATCGACCGCCGCGACAAGCTGCACAGCATGCCTGCGGACCTGGGCGAGGGCCGCGCAATGATGGTGTCGCGACTCATGCATGGCGGCGCCGTGGCCTGCCTCGTCGCGGCGCAGCTTTCGTGTCCCGCTCTGGGTCGGCCCTTTCAAATCGCCATCGCCCTGGCCGCGGGCGTGCTGCTGGCCGAGCATCTGACGGTGCGCCGCTGGGGCACCACGCGGATGGCGCTCACCTTCTTCACGCTCAACGGGGTCGTGAGCCTCATGCTCGGCGGCGCCGGCATCCTCGGCTTGTGGATGGCCGCCTCGTAGCATGGTCGCGTGAAGCGATCCCTTCCATCGCCCGCGGCGCAATTGATGGAGCGACTACTGCGCCAGGAGTGCGAATCGCTGCACGGACGGATCGCCCAGGCCCTCGGCGGATCGGCGCGGGATTGCGAGGAGGGAATCCTCGGCTTCCGGCGCTGCATCAAGCGGATTCGCTGCGCGCTGCAATTGACCGCGGGGGGAGTGGGTTCAATGCAGCGGAGCGACCTCGATCGCCTCTGGGCGGAGCTCGCGCGCAGGCTCGGAGTTTTCCGCGACAGCGACGCGCAGCAGGCCAAGGTCGGACAATTGATCGAGCGTCTGCCGCCGCACGTGCGCGAAGAAGTCCGCCAGGCGTGGAGCGCCGCGATTACGGAGCCATGTGTCGCGTCGTCCGACGCCGATCGCAAGGAAGTGCTCCGGAGCCTTGAGGCGGACACCGAGCGGGCGATCGCCCTCACCGAAGCTCTGAGCTTGGGCGACCTCACGCCCAGCCTCCTCGCCGGATCGGTGCGGCACATCTGGAGGCGAGCCCGCGTCCAGTCGGGGAAGTCCTGGGCCGGCCGAAGCGAGGCCTGGCTGCATTCCCTGCGCAAGAAAGTCCAGCACACGCACATCGCCTTCCGGCTGCTGCGGGGGAGAACGGGCGAGCGCGGCTTGAAGCTGGAAAAGGGGTTCGACGCCGCCGCAAAATCCATGGGCGAACTCCGCGACCTCTCGATGCTCCGCCGCCGCTTCGCCGCGATGGAATTGACGCGCCCGCTCCCACCGGCCCTGGCACTCCTGCGAACCGAGGCGCTGCGAACCGAGCTCGAATCCGTGAAGGAAGCCCGAAAGCAGGTTCAAAAAGCCTTCAAGTCCGGCATGGCCCGCGTGCTCCGCGAGATCGAAGTCCAATCCGGCTCGATGTGACGGCGGCGTGTTACCTTCGCGTCCAGACCCCATGAACCAAGCCGCCAAAAACCAGAACGCCAAAGTGCAGACCGCCATCACCCCCACCCGCGAGCAGAACTACGCCGAGTGGTACCAACAGGTGGTGAAGGCCGCCGACCTGGCCGAGACCAGCGCGGTGCGCGGATGCATGGTGATCAAGCCCTGGGGCTACGCCATGTGGGAAAATATCCAGCGCACGCTGGACCGCATGTTCAAGGCCACCGGCCACAAGAACGCCTACTTCCCGCTCTTCATTCCGCTCTCCTTCCTGCAGAAGGAGGCCACCCACGTCGATGGCTTCGCCAAGGAGTGCGCCGTGGTCACCCACCACCGCCTGCAGATGAAGGATGGCAAGCTGGTCCCCGCGGGCGAGCTTGAGGAGCCCCTGGTCGTGCGTCCGACCAGCGAAACAATCATCGGCGCCAGCTTCTCCAAATGGGTGCAGAGCTACCGCGATCTGCCGCTGCTGATCAACCAATGGGCGAACATCGTGCGCTGGGAGATGCGCACGCGGCTCTTCCTGCGCACCACCGAGTTCCTCTGGCAGGAGGGCCACACCGCCCACGCCACCGAGGCCGAGGCCGTCGAGGAGACCATGAAGATGCTCGGCGTCTACGCCGACTTCGCCGAGAATTGGATGGCGATGCCCGTGATCACGGGTCGCAAGACCGATGGGGAGCGCTTCCCCGGCGCGGTCGACACCTACGCCATCGAGTCCATGATGCAGGACCGCAAGGCGCTGCAGGCGGGAACCAGCCATTTCCTCGGGCAGAACTTCGCCAAGGCAAGCGAGATCAAGTACCTCGACCAGGCAGGACAGCTGCAGCACGCCTGGACCACCAGCTGGGGGGTGAGCACGCGGCTCATCGGCGGTCTGATCATGTCGCACTCCGACGACGATGGCCTGATCGTGCCGCCGCGCCTGGCCCCCACGCATTTCGTGATCCTTCCCATTTCGCCCAAGCCCGAGACGCAGGCTGCGGTGCTCGAGGCCTGCCGCAAGCTCGCGGCGCGCCTGTCGGAGATCCCCTACGCCGGCCGCACGATTGAGGTGGAGGTCGACACTCGCGACATGCGCGGCGGCGACAAGATGTGGAGCTGGGTGAAGAAGGGTGTGCCCGTGCGCATCGAGGTCGGCCCGCGCGATCTGGAGCAGGGGGTGGTCAGCCTCTCGCGGCGCGACCGCGGCGTGAAGGAGCGGGAAAGCATCGCCCCCGACGCTGTGGTCGCCGGTGCCGTGAAGCTGCTCGAAGAGATCCAGTCGGGCATGCTGGCCAAGGCCCGGGCTTTTCGCGAGGCCCACACCCGCAAGATCGACGATCCCGGCGAATTCCGCGCCTTCTTCACCCCCAAGAAAGAGGAGAGCGACAACGCCCCCACGGAGATCCACGGCGGCTTTGCCAGTTGCCGCTTCGCCATGGACGTGGCGGCCGAGGAGAAGCTCAAGAACGAGATGGGGGTCACGGTCCGCGTAGTGCCGCTGGACCACGAGAAGGATCCCGGCCCCTGCATCCTCACGGGGAAGCCCGCCGAGCGGCGGGTGATCTTCGCCAAGTCCTATTGACCGATAAGGCTGTTTTTCAGGGCTTTTGAGCCCATCGCGCCGGGCATTTTCCTGTTGTTTCGCGGGAAATTGTGGAACCGTGCTTGCTTCCCATGCGGAAGACTCCATGCTGCAAAGCATCAGTCATTTCGGCTGACAGTTGAGGTTGAGGGAAAGGGAAAATATGAAAATTCGTTGTCTTTCATTCTTTGCCATTGGGGCGATCACATTGGCCGCGAACGCGGGCCTGGTGAATCCCTTGATCCCCGCCTGGCGCGGCACCGCCAACACCACCTACATGGGTTGGGAAAATTTCACCGCCGCCTACGGAGGAGCGAACCTTCCGGACGCACCCTTGAGCGCAAACCTCGGTGGACTCTACAACTTCGGTTTCGGCTCCACGATCAACGGATCCAACAACATCGTCGGCAACACCAGCCCGCTCTTCATCACCATGATCGGCGGCATCATCTTCCCGCAGAATCCTGTGGAAGTGGTGCTGAACATTGCCGCCCAGGGACCGGTGATCAACCTGGCGACCGTGAAGCTCTCCTTCTACGACAATTTGGGAAATTTCGTCCAGTTGAATCCCAATTTGACCGATATTCGGTTCGACGCTCCATTTCCTGGAGGTCGTGATCAAACGCTCGCTTTCACTTGGAATCTTCCAGCAAACCTGATCGCCGCTACGCAGTGGCAAATCAATTATTCCAGCTCCGGTGTCGGCACTGCGCTCGACGCCGCTTCGCTGGATATGCGTTTCATTCCCGCGCCCGGAGTCATGTCCGTGCTGGCCATGCTCGGTGGTGGCGGGATGATTTGTGGGAGGCGACGTCGTCTGTAAAGACGGATCGCCTCACCCACGCCCTTTTTTGAGCAGGCGGGTTCAGACATCTGGGCCCGTCTGCTTGATTTTTAGGGTGAAATGATTTTTCAAGCCCGAGGGATTTCTCAGGATCGCCGCGACGCCCGGTCGCCGGCCAATTTCTCGTCCCAGCGCACCGCCAAGTCGTGCGACACGCCCAGCAGATCCATCATCCGCGCCGACATGAAATCCAGCAGGTCATCGATCGACTTGGGATTCAGGTAGAAGCCGGGCGACAGGGGCAGCACGATTGCCCCGGCCATGGTCGCGGCGCGCATAGCGTCGATCTCGACCAGACTCAGCGGCGTCTCGCGGTGGGCCAGGACCAGCCGGCGCCGCTCCTTCAGGGTCACCATGGCGGCGCGCTGGAGCTGGTTGTCGGTCATGCCATAGGCGATCTTGGAAAGGGAGTTGCCCGAGCAGGGGACGACGATCATTCCATCGTGGCGGAAGGATCCGCTGGCCAACGGGCCTCCCAGGTCATTTTCGTTGTGCACGGTCAGCAGCCCCCCGCGGCCGCCGGTGAGCTGGTCGGGATCGAGCTTCTTGATGCCGACTTCCTCCGCCAGCAGGCGCCGGCCCAGCGCCGAGCAGACCAGGTGAATTTCGCATTCGGCGCGGGCCAGATGCTCGAGGAGGCGCTGCGCATAGGCGGCTCCGCTGGCGCCTGAAATGCCCACGATGATGATTTTTGATTCCATGTCGATCCTTGCCGCCCGTTCGGTCTCGGGCGGAGTCAAGGGTAGGCGATGGCTCAGGCGATGACGGCTTCGACCCGCGGATAGAGGGCGACCTTGGAGACTGCGGCGCCAGGCTTCAGAAAGCCCCACTGGGAGCGAATGTCCCATTTGGCATCCTCCGGGACGCCAAGCAGCCGGGAGAATTCCCCCATTTTCTGCGGTAGGAAGGGCTCCAGCAGCAGCGATGCAATGCGGACGCTCTCCAGGCACTGTGAAAGGATGGAGGCCACGCGGTCGCGCTGGGCAGGATCCTTCACCAGCTTGAAGGGCTCGGTCTGGTTGATGAACCCGTCCACCTCGCGCAGCAATTTCATGGCGTCGTCGGCCGCCGCCGAAAGATGGAAGTGCTCGAAGTGCCTCTGCCAGTCGGCGACCGCCTGCTTGCAGCGCGCCGGCCAGGGGCCGCCCTTCTCGCTGTCGGCGGGCATCTTGCCGTCGAAAGTCTTCGCGATCATCGCCGTCACGCGGCTGGAGCAGTTGCCGACGGTGTTGACCAGGTCGGCGACGTAGGTTTCGTGAAACGCCGCGGCGCGGAAATCCGCGTCGGTGGCGTCGAGCGGCCCGCGCGTCAGCATGAACCAGCGCCACGCATCCAGTCCATACTTCGCGATGTAGCCCTCGATCGTCGGCAGGTCGATGAAATTGCCCAGGCTCTTGCTCATCTTCTGGCCCTCGCTGATCCAGAAGCTGTGCGCGTGGATGTGCTTGGGAAGCGGCAGCTCCAGGGCCATCAGGATCGCCGGCCAGATGACGGCGTGGAACCAGAGGATTTCCTTGCCGATCACGTGCCAGTCGGCGGGCCAGTAGCGCCGCTTGGTGTTGGCCGCGGAGTCGTCGGCGTAGTCCAGTGCCGTGATGTAGTTGAAGAGCGCGTCGATCCACACGTAGATGACGTGGCCGGGGTCGCCCGGCATCGGGATGCCCCACTTGAAATTGGTGCGCGTGATCGGCACGTCCTGCAAGCCGTCGCGCAGGCGGCCGGCCACCTCGTTCATGCGGGCCAGCGGCTGCACGAATCCGGGCTGCTTCTCGAAGTGGGCCTTCAGCCGGTCGCTGAAGGCGCTCAGCTTGAAGTACCAGTTCTCCTCCTTGGCCCGGACCAGCGGCCGGCCGCTGATCGAGCTCTTGAAGTCGCACTCCTTGGCGCGGGTCTCGGTGAGGTATTCCTCCTGGCCCTCGTCGTACCAGCCCTCGAAGGCGCCCTTGTAGAGCGCGCCCGATTTCTGCAATCGCTCGATGAAAGCCTGCACCTGCTTTTCGTGCCGCGGCTGGGTGGTGCGGATGAAGTCGGTGTTGGTCAGATCAAAGAGGGCGAGGGCGCGCTGGAACTCCGCGGCGTTGATGTCGGCCCACGCCTGCGGCGTCATGTTGTGGGCGGCGGCGGACTTCTCCACCTTCACGCCATGCTCGTCGGTTCCGGTGAGGAAGAAGACGTCGCCATCCTGCAGGCGGATCGCCCGCGCCCAGGCGTCGCACAGCGTGGTCGTGAAGACGTGGCCGATGTGCGGGTGGTCGTTGACGTAATAGATGGGTGTGGTGATGCAGGCCGTTCGGGACATGGGGCAGAGTCTAGGACTTTTACGGTGCGTCGAAGAAGGCCGCGACCCTGTCGGCCTCATGCTCATCCTCGACGCAGGCAAGGTAGAGCACCGGTCCGTCGCTCCAGATGAGGGCGGTGGATTCGTCGGCGCCGCTCTGGGCGATGTCCCCATGCAGAAGCACCTTTGGCATGAAGGGGCGCGACCGGCCCAGCGTGTCGAAGGCCAGGTACTGCCCGTCGTCCGCGGCGAGATACAGCACCATCCAGCGGTCACCGTCGGGAGTCAGCCGCTGGTAGACCAGCTCCGCCGAGCGGTAGGGCGCGCCGGGAAGCGACGCCGCGGAGACTTTCCGAAGCTGGTACCCGGTTTCGGTGAGATCGGGCGGCTGGATGGAGCGGCCGAGCAGGCGGGTGAGCAGAGGAGTCTGCTCCGCGGGCTTGAGCGCGGGCTTGTTCTCCTGCCGGAGGCAGGTCAATACGGCGCCGCCGCGCAGGCTCGCCGCCGCCTCGACCACGTCGCTCAGGGGAACGCCGCCCAGCAGCGTCAGTCGACCCGCGATTCTCGGGCCGTAAATGCCGAATAAAATCGCCGCCAACACCATGAGCAGGGCGATCGCCACGGCGGTCTTTGAGATCCGGTGCGCGGGCTGTGGAGTCGGCGGGTAGTGGTCCAAGGAGGGCGCATGTTAATGATGATTGATCGTGGCTACGATGATGGGATGACGCGACGCGATTCCATCTCAAGAGCGACCATTCGAACCGGGCTGAAACTCGGCGGGGTGTTGTCGCTGGCGGCCACGATCGCCTTTGCCCAGAACGCGCTGGACAACTCGCTGCACCTGGGATCCGGCGGCATCAACAACACCGTGGTCAACCAATCCCCGTCGCGGCCAAGGATTCGGCGCGACAATTCCGAGCTCCGGGAGTACGCCGAGCGAACGGGCTACCACGCCGACTCCGACTTCTACCGCAACTACGCGCAGGACTCACGGGCCAATGACTACAACCGAAATCCACAGGCCCGCAACGACCGCTATCCGGTGGAGGATTCGTTCTCCGACCGGGACAACTGGAAAAAGAAGGCCGATCCGCTGAGGTTCGACAGCCAGGGTCTGGCGCTGACCTCCGCCTCCACCCGGGCCCAGCAGGACATCGGTACTCAAATGGCGATGTACCGAACCCGCGGCGGTGAGACCGGCACGCTGACGGCCAGCAATCTGCGCGGAGTGAAGTTGGAGAGCGACAAGGAACGCCTGGGTTCGCAGCGAATGACGCTCTATGAGACGGCGCGCCTGCGCGAGGATGTCCGCAACAACACCATGCGGGCCGATGCCATCGGTGTGGGGCGATCCGATCCCTTCAGGCCATACCAGGCCACCGACGCGATCGGGGCCATGAAGACGCCGCAGGCCAGGCCAAAGAACGAAACGCAAGGCGGCGAGCCGCTCGACACGCGAAGCAGGGGATATGACGCCGTGGTCAGGGAAGTGAAGGGTCGCCTCGAAGTCAAGCTCAAGGGCGACGAGAAGAAGCCGCACCCCACACCCGACCAGGCCACGCCAAAAGAGGATGAGTCTTCGAGCGATCGGCTGGTGAGCGCCTACGACGCGCTGCGCGGCAAAATCACCGAGAAGCGAAAGGAAGACGACAAGAAAGTCAAAGAAGAGGCCGCCCGCAACGCGATGCTCCGGCCGTCGGCGGACGCAGCCAAGGGCGAGACGACACCGGCTTCCGCCGCGGATGCAGACAAGGCGAAGCAGGCGGCCGATGAGCTGACGCTCGAGGACTACGCCGCCATCCTGAAGCATGGGCAGCGCATCGACACCATGACCGGCGAGGAGAAGAACCGCCTGAACGAGCTCCTCTCCGAGGGGCAGCGCGCGATGTACGAGGGCAACTCATTCGTCGCCGAGACGCGTTTCGAAGTGGCCTTGGCCATCCGCCCCAATGATCCGCTGGCGCTGACCGGACTACTGCATTGCCAGATCGGCGCTAACCTCGCAGGCTCGGCGGCGCTGACGCTGCACAAGCTCTACGCGCAGCACCCCGAAATGATGGATGTGAAGTGGGGGCCGCAGACGCTGCCGCCGCGGGCGCGACTTGAGAAGGCGCTGGCCGA
Source organism: Planctomycetota bacterium (assembly GCA_021414025.1). Lineage (NCBI taxonomy): Bacteria > Pseudomonadati > Planctomycetota > Planctomycetota bacterium. The sequence goes on from JAIOPG010000006.1 coordinate 74,279, forward strand.
AGCGGGCCGCCGCGTCACGCTCGGCCGCGATGTGGACCAGTATGGATTGCTGCAGGCCTACATCGGTCACTTGCTGGGCGACCAGGACGCCGTGACCTCCGGCCTCAACGCCATGCGCGGGACCCCCGGCGACGAGAACATGGCCAAGATCCTGAGGAAGCTCTGGGTCGATCCCGCCACCGACCGGACGCCGCAGCGCATCAATCCGGCACCTGAACCCAAGGCCGCCGATCCTGCGGTGCCCGCGGTTCCCGCGCCTGCGCCCGCTTCGGCACCTAGCGCCGACCCTGCGCCGCCGCCGACCACGACGCCTTAAGCCGGGTTACAGCGCGGTCGCAGACCCCATTTTCATTTTTGTTTAGCGCAATTCCGCGGCGCTCTTCACACCCAGATTCTGGAAGATGGCCCGCGTGGCCGCGCTCTTGTTGAGCGTGTAGAAGTGCAAACCGCGCACCCCCTTGTCGAGCAGGGCCAGGCACTGCTCGGTCGCCCAGTGGATGCCGACGCGCTCCACCGCCGCGGCATCGTCGCCGCAGCGCTGCACAGCCCGGAGCAATTTGGCTGGGAAGCGGGTGCCACCGGCCAGGTCCGCCATGCGCTTGAGCCCGGCGACGCTGGTAATGGGCATGATGCCGGCCATCACCGGAACACGGATGCCCGCGAGTTCGCAGCGCTCCTGCCAGTCGAAGAACGCGGCGTTGTCGAAGAAGAGCTGGCTGCAGATGTAGTCGGCGCCGGCGTCCACTTTGGCGCGGAGATGATCCATCTGCACCAGGGTGTTGGGGGTCTCGGGGTGACCTTCGGGAAAGCCCGCCACGCCGATGCCGAAGCCGCGCCGATCGGAGTGGACGCCGCGCTCGTTGAATTGACGGATGCACTTGACCAGGTCAACGGCGTGCGGGAAATCGCTGGCCCCGCTGCCGGCCACCGGCGCGTCCCCGCGCAGGGCGAGAATGTTGGAGACGCCGCTCCGTGCGTATTGGGTCAGGATCTCCTCGATGTCGCCGCGGCCATGGCTGACGCAGGTGAGATGCGGAATCGGGTCCAGTTTGGTCTGGCTCTTCAGCTTGGCGACCAGCTCGTGGGTGCGCGTCCGCGTGCTTCCCGCCGCGCCGTAGGTGACGCTGACAAACGAGGGCTGGAGCTTCTCGAAGTCCGCGATGTCGTGAAAGAGGGAGTCCCAACCCGCGTCGGTGCGAGGAGGGAAAAACTCGAAGCTCGCGGTGACCGAGTCGCGGGAAAGAATGTCCGCGATGTGCATGCGGGTAGTCTATTGCGAATTCCCTCCATGCCCAATTCCGAACGCATCTCCAAACCTGCGGGCCGCCGCATGAGCCTGTACTTCCGCGTGCTGCAGAGCCAGCTCGACCAGGCCGGCGCCTCGATCAGCAGCAAGGAGCTCGGCGCCCGGACCGGCGTCAAGGATGCCCAGGTGCGCAAGGATCTGGCGTGTTTCGGCTCGCTGGGGCGGCCCGGCGTCGGCTACCGCGTGGCGGAGCTCCACGGTCTCCTGCAGAAGCGCCTGGGCATGGATCAGACCTGGCGGACGGTACTGGTCGGGGCGGGGAACATCGGCCGCGCCCTGCTGGCCTACCCGCGCTTCCGCAACGAAGGCTTCGATTTCGTCGCGGCCTTCGACGCGGAGAAGAAAACCGTCGGCAAGCGGATCGCGGGGCTGGCCATCCAGCCCATGAGCGAGATGAAGAAGACCGTGAAGCAGAGGCGGGCCCAGATCGGACTGATCGCGGTGCCGCCGGATGCCGCCGCCGAGGTCGCCCAAAGCCTGGTCGAGGCCGGCATCCAGGGAATCCTGAATTTTGCGCCGATTCGGCTGCAGCTGCCGCGGGGGGTGGCCATGGTCAATGTAGATTTCACCGATGCGTTGGAGCAGCTCGCCTTCGAGATTCGAATGTCCACGTCCTTGGAGGGCCCGTGAGGTGAACCGGCTCCGATCCATGTTCGCCGCCGCCCTCTTCGCCCTCGCGGGTTGCCACGCGACCGTTTTGACGCCGAGCCCCGCGGACGCGCTGAGGCAGCAAAACCAGGAACTCGAGGCGAAGAATTCCGCGCTTGAAGCCCAGGTCGAGGAGCTGCAGGCCCAGCTTGCCATCAAGGGTGACGCTGCCACGAAGTCGCCAACGGCGGAAGTGGAGCAAGCCACGCCGCGCCTCGCCAAGATTTCCATTGGAAGCCTGTCCCGGGTCGGGGCGAAACACGCAGCCGATGGCGAACCCTTCAAACCCGGAGAGCTCTTGGTTTTCCTGTATGTCGAGGATGGAAAGGGCCGCCCATTTCAATTGACGGGCGACTTGCACCTTGAAGCCACCGTGCATACGCCGTTTGGCTTTACCAGCCTCGCATCAGCCCAATGGGGACCGCTTCAACTGCGGGATCGATATCGAAGCGGGTTCGGGACTCCCCATTACTCGCTGACGGTGCCCATCATTGTGCAGCATGAAGTGCCGGATGCCACCGCCCTGGTCATCCTGACCTACACCGATGGCTGGACGGGCCGAACCATGAAAGTCGATCGGACGGTTCCCTTGACAAACGACGATTTCTCAAAGGAAAATCCCGACAAATCGGAGTGATTATCATGGGCGGATCCATGCCACGAGTCGAATCCAACCCTTCGCGGCGACTTTCGCTGCCGCGGCCCGCGCGCCCCACAATCACTAGTGGTCGATGGGTCGCGATCGTGTGCTCGGTGGCTATGGGTTGCATGGCGGGCGTGACCGGATGCCAGAAAGTTCTCTTTCCGGAGAGCGAGCCGCGCAATCAGTTCGAGCGCTCCGACAATCTGCGCGATCGATTCACTCCGGTCACGGAACCTGATGTTTTCGGCACGCCGAAGCCCGCATTGCGAGCCCGGCTCGCTCCGCCGTCGACTTGATTCGCGGCGCAAAAAGTTTTCAAAATCGCCAAAGCCCGGCGCCCATTTGTCCGATAGTGTTCATGAAGAATTCATTCATGGCCCTTCGAATTCCCATCATCAAACCGGCGGTTTTGCGGCGCGTTGTGTCGCGCCGCACGCGCACGGTCTGGGCGGGATTCGCGCTGGCGGCGACGCTGACCAGCAGCCTGCTGGTGCTGGGCGACGCGGACGGGCCGCGGCCTCTGGCCATGGCGACCCTCTCCGTGGGCTCCAGCGATGCGAGCATTCTTCCGCGCGAGGCCAAGCTGGACCGCCAGCGCTGGACCTCCATCGTGATCCATCATTCGAGCACGCCGGCGGGCGACGCGGCGTCGGTGGCGCGCCTGCAGGGTGCGTCCGACGCGGGCGGCCTCGGCTACCACTTCATCATCGGCAACGGCCAGGGCATCGCCGACGGCGGCATCGAAGTCGCAAGCCGCTGGAACCGGCAGGAGCCGGGGGCGCACGTCGCCTCCATCGCCCGGCGCGGCCATTCCGCCTCGGGCGCCACACTGGTTTCGAACAGCGCCACGCCCTCCGCCGACGAACTCAACCGCCACGCCGTGGGCATCTGCCTGATCGGCAACGGCGACCGCCGCCCCTTCACCGCGAACCAGATGAGCGAACTGGCCACGTTGGTTCGCCGTCTGCAGAAAGAGCTGAACATCCCCGCAGACCGCGTCTATCTGCACAGTGATGTGGCGGGAGTCAGCAGCCCGGGGCGATTCTTCAGCGCCGCGGACTTCGAGGCGCAGCTGGTGCAAACCAAATCTTGACGCACTCCTGATCCGCTCCTGATTCGTTCCTCAAGCAGTTTGCGGACGATTCGGGGATGAAATCTCCAACTCAAAATGAGAGCCGAAAACCCGGGCAACGGCACGAATTGTCGTTGCGGAACGGGTCAACCCTTGTTACGCTCGGTTTGCAAAATTGCCCGAGCTTTTACGCAACGGATAATGGGTTCAACCGTTCGAAACGCTCGAGCAGCAAGACTCCAATGGCAGCCCTCCCCATCGAACTTTTTGGCCATCGCGTCATCGCGAAGATCGGCACTGGCGCCGCCAGCGAGGTCTTCGTGGTGCAGGACATCAAGAGCAAGCAGGTCTGGGCCATGAAGCGCGTGGTGTATGTGGACGACAAGTCCGCCCGCTTCATCGAGCAGGTGGAGCAGGAGTACGCCATCGGCTCCAAGCTTGACCACCCCAACATCCGCGGCATCAACAAGCTGCTGCGCACCAAGAAGCTCTTCAAGACCACCGAGGTGGGCCTGCTGATGGAGCTGGTCGACGCCGAGACCATGGACCAGCGCATGCCCCGCAGCATCGGCGAGGCGGCCAACCTCTTCGCCCAGGTCGCCCGCGGCCTGGAGCACATGAACGAGCGCGGCTTCGTGCACGGCGACATGAAGCCGATCAACGTCATGGTGACCGAGGATCGCAAGGTCAAGATCATCGACCTGGGCCAGGCCTGCAAGATCGACGAAGTGAAGAAGAGGATTCAGGGCACGCCCGGCTACATCGCGCCGGAGCAGGCGCACCGCGAGGCGATCACGCCCCAGACCGATGTCTACAACTTCGGCGCCACGATCTACTGGGTCATGGCGGGCGAGGTCATTCCGACGGCGCTGCCGCCGCAGGGCGACAACGTCCCCGTCTCCGCCGTGAACACCAGCATGATCAAGCTGCCCGTGCCGCTTAAGAAGCGCAACCCCAATATTCCCGAGGAGCTGAGCGACCTGGTGCAGGAGTGCGTGCAGCTGGATCCCTCCGACCGCGCGCAAGGCATGGGCCCGATCGCGGAGCGCCTGGAGCTGATCGCGGCGGCGCTGGGCGACACGCACACCGGACTCGCGTCGGTCGGCGGCAAGTGAGTCGCGCCATGACGCTCAATGGGGCCATCCGATGAAATCCGCCGGCGACGAGAAGTGGGACATCCGCTTTCTCCGGCTCGCCGACCAGATCGCCTCCTGGAGCAAGGATCCCAGCCGCGGCGTTGGCGCGGTGATCGTGAGCCCGGCGCGGCAGATCGTGGCCACCGGATTCAACGGTCTGCCGCGCGGCGTGGAGGATCGCACCGACCGGCTGGAGCGGCCCGCCAAGTACGAGCTGATTGTGCACGCGGAGATGAACGCGATCATCCAGTGCGCCCGCAACGGAGTGAGCCCGCTCGGCTGCGCCGTCTTCACCACCTTCTCGCCCTGCGTTGCCTGCGCGATCGCCATGGTGCAGGCGGGCATCGCACGAGTGGTGACCTGGGAGCCTGACTTGGTCGGTGCCGACGCGCACTGGCTCGAAAGCATCAAGAAGGCGCAAGCGGTGCTGCACGAAAGCGGCGTCCAGTACGAAGTGCGGGCGCGGCCCGCGGTCGAATCGCCTTCGCTGCGGTGAATCTCTTTCCCGACCCGCGGTCCTTCCTCTCACATCCGATCCGGTGACTCCATGCCGAGAAGCGCGAGGCCTTCCGCGAGGACGCGCCGCGTCAGATGCGAGAGACGCAACCGTGCCATCTTTGTGGCTTCGTCCGGCGCCTTGAGCACGGGACACGCCTGATAGAAGGTTGCGTAGCTGTTGGCCAGCTCATGCAGCGCCGCGCAGACGCGCTGCGGCGAGCCCTGGTCGGCGGCGGACTTGATCGTGGCGGGGAAGGAGAGGATCGCCAGCGCCAGGGCGCGCTCCGCGGGGTGTTCGAATTTCCACTCAGCCTTGGAGAGCGCAGCCTCGGTCACGCCGCTGCGGGCGATGAGGCTGGCGATGCGCGCGTGGGCATACTGGATGTAGGGGCCGGTGTCGCCCTCGAAGGCGATCATGCGGTCCAGGTCGAAGACATAATCCTTGACCGGATCGCCGGAGAGGTCGGCGTACTTCACGGCGGCGATGCCGACGGCGCGACCGATGGCGGCGATCTCCTTCTCGGTAAGCCCCTGCGTCGGCGCGTCGGTCTGCTGGGCGCGGAGCCGGACCTGCGCGGTGCCGCGCTCGATCGCCTCGTCCAGAAGCGTGCGCAGCAGGAAGAGTTCGCCGCTGCGGGTTTTCAGGGGTTTCTTGTCGGTGCCCAGCACGCTGCCGAAACCCAGATGCGAAAGTTTCGCCTGCGTTCCGTCGGGAAGCTTGTCCCATCCGATCAGGCGGACGGCGTCGAAGACATCGCGGAAGTGGTCGCGCTGCCGGGCGTCGACCACATAGATGATGTCGCCGCCCCTGAGCTCGCCGACGCGATAGTGGATCGCGGCGAGATCCGTTGTTGAATAGAGGAACCCGCCGTCGGCCTTGCGGATGAGTAGGGGGCGCTCGCGGTCGGCGAAGCGGACGACCATGGCGCCCTGGTCTTCCTGGGCCAGGCCGCGGTCGATGAAAGCTTGCACCGTGGAAGCGAGCTTGTCGCGGTAGAAGCTCTCGCCGCGCGAGTGCTGGTCGGTCAGGTTCACGCCGAGCACGCGGGCCGTGTCCAGCACATCCGCCATGGTGACGCGGATCAATTGCTGCCAGGCGGCGACGGTGGCGGGATCGCCCGCCTGCAGTTTGAGCAGGGTGGCCTTGGCGTCCTGCTCGGCGGCGCGGGCGAATTCCTGCTGCGTCTCGAGCTCGATCAGGCGGTGCGGGCCGGCGCCGCGGGTGCGCGCGGCCTCGAGCCCGGCGTCGTCGGTTGCGGCCTCGAGCTGGGCGGCGCGGTAGGCCTGGTTGAGGTCGGCCAGCGTCAGCGCATTCAGGTCGCGCTTCTGCCGGCGCAGCGCCGAAAGGGTCATGGCGATCGTGAGCCCCCAGTCGCCAAGATGATTTTCGCGAAAGACCTTGCGGCCCAGCCGCTCATGCAGCCGCGCGATCACATCGCCCAGGATGGTGCTGCGCAGATGACCGACATGCATCTGCTTGGCCACGTTGACGCCGCAGAGGTCGACCACCACGGCGTGCGGTCGCGGCGCGGGCTCGATGCCAAGGTCCGGCATCGCGACGCGATCGAGCATGGTCCGCAGCGCCGAATCGCCCAACTGGACGTTGATGAAGCCGGGGCCGGCGATGGTTGCGCCGCCCAGCGCGCCCAGCGGCGTGGCGGCGAGAATCTTGGCGGCGACCTCGCGAGGATTCGCTCCCGCAGAGCGCGCGATTGCCAGCGCCGCGTTGCATTGGTAGTCGCCGTGCTTCGGGTCGCCGCTGGCCTTGACCTGCGGATCGCCCACCGCGGCGGCCTCGCCATACGCTGCGGCAATTCCCTTGCGGAAGGCCTGTTCAAGATCGAAGCGGGGATCGCACGACGCCATGGTTCGAGTCTAACGGCGGGCCCGCGAAGGCTTCGACGCCAGCACAAATTTGCGCTTGCGGTAGAGGGCGTCAAGTTGGGGAAGGGGAATGCCGGTTCCCTCGTCGTCGTCCTTGAGCCGAGTCGCGGCGAGCTCGAGCATGGCGATCAAGCCGGCGAAATCATCCAGCGCGATGATCTCCTGACCGACGCGCGCCTTCGCCTTTCCCTTGAGCACGCCGTCGATGTCCTGCATGTTGTGGTAATTGCCCAGCGGCAGGCAGAGACAGGTGCTCTCGAAGCCATGCGCCGAGAAGGCAGTGGCTTCGCAGGCGCCGCCGGGCATCAGCTTGCGCTGGTACTTGAAGTCGGGATCGGCCTTCTTCGCCTCGGCGTAGATCAGGCTCAGGGCGTTGGTGAGCCGCGGCGAGAAGACGCTGGCGCGATCGCCGACGCGCAGGATGGCGCCGCCGCCGATCGGGCTGTCGTGGGGGAAGGAGCGCGAGTTCTCCAGGCAGAGCAGCCACGCGCGGCGGGGCACGAGTCGGCTGCGGATGGAGTGCAGCGCGCCGATGAAGCCCACTTCCTCGGCGCGGGTAAAGAGCAGGCCGACGTGCGGCGCCTTTCCCGATTTCAGAAGGCGGTCGAGCGTGACCATTGCGGCGGCCGCGGCGGCGAGGTCATCGCAGGCGTTGGTGTGCAGCATGCCGCCCGCGATGCGCGACTTGGGAAGCCGCCACCGGGCGATGTCGCCGGGAACCAGGGTCGGTGCAGCGCGACGAAGCCGGGCGGAGTACCGGGGAAAGACATGCGTGCCCTTTAGGCGGCCCGTGACCATCGCGTGGTGACGCTTGCCTTTGCGGTCGATCACTTCAATCGAAGCGTTCTTGAAGTAGGGTTCGTGCACGCCGCCGCGAAACTCCAGTTCCAATTCGCGCTCGTTGATAACGCGGCGCAGGACAAAGGCGGGATGGTCCAGGTGCGCGGTGATCAGCAGCGGGCGCCGCGACTTCCGGAAGGCGCGCTGCATGACCAAAATGTTGCCGCCATCGTCGCGCTTCACCACCAGCTTGGCGGATTTCTTCGAGATCCACGCCTCGATGAAGGCGACCACGGCCTCCTCGCGGCCTGCGGCGGTGGGCAGCGAAGTGAGTTGCAGCAGTTGACGGCGTTCGCGCGGCGATGTCTTCATGGCGTGAAAAGCTCCTTGCATTTCGTCGCCCATTGGGCGGGCAAACGTGCGGCCCGGCAAACTACACTCACGCCATGCCGCTTGCTTCCATCGATGAAATCCTGAAGGAACTCGCCGCCGGGCGCGCCATCGTGCTGGTGGATGACGAGCGCCGCGAGAACGAGGGGGACTTCGTGGTGGCCGCGGAGAAGATCACTCCGGAGATGGTGAACTTCCTCACCCGCGTGGGCGGCGGCTACCTCTGCGTGGCCCTGGACGGGTCGATCTGCACTCGCCTGGAGCTGGACCTGGCCCCGTCGCGCAACAACGCCCGCAGCACGGCCTTCACGGTGAGCGTGGAGGGGCATCCGCGCCACGGTATCGGCAGCGGCGTGAGCGCCAAGGATCGCTCCACCACCATTCGGCTTCTCAGCGACCCCGCGAGCGGACCGGCGGACTTCACCCGTCCCGGCCATGTGAACCCGCTCCGCGCCCGCGAAGGCGGCGTGCTGGTGCGGACCGGTCAGACCGAGGGCAGCGTCGACCTCTGCCGCCTCGCCGGATTGCAGCCCGCGGCGGCGATCATCGAGATCGTCAAGCCGGACGGCGAGATGGCCCGCATGCCGGAGCTCAAGGCGATCTGCGCCGAGCACAAGTTGAAGATGTGTTCCGTTGAGCAGGTGATCCAGTGGCGCCTGGCTCGTGAGGAGATGGTGTCGCGCGTCGAGCCGCTGGATGGCGAGGAACTGCAGACTCCCGAAGGATTGTTTCGCCTTTTCGCGTGGCGCAGTCCGGTGGACGCGCTGCCGCACATCGCATTCACCACGGGCGGCGTCGGCCGATTGGGCGCCAACGGATCGGTGATCAAGCAGAGCGAGCCCACACTCGTGCGCATGCATCGGCGCGACATTTTCTCCGACGTCTTTGGAACTCAAAAGGACTCCCGCAACGGAAGCGCCAGCGGGCAGGATGAAATCCGCGCCGCCCTTCGGCTCATCGCCCAAGAAGGGCGCGGTGCGCTGGTCTATCTCCGCACCGAAGGCAGTGGCTTCGATCTGCCGGGACGGCTGCAGCGCATCCAGCGGCCGGGCCACGATGACCCCAATGCGCCGGACCTGACGCGCCCCGACGGCATCGCCGCCAGCGTGCATCCGGTGGATTTGCGCGAGATCGGAGTCGGCGGACAGATTCTGCGCGACCTTGGCCTGACCAAGCTTCGCCTGCTGACCAACCATCCCAAGGGCTCGATGCCGGGGCTGCACGCCTTCGGGCTGGACATCGTCGACCAGGTGAAGCTGTGACCCGCGCCGGATTGTTCGCGGCGTTTCTGTTGTGCGTTTCGGCCTGCGCTGCGCCGAGTGCGCCGACGGCGCAGGATTCGACAGCGCTAAAATCCGCACCGACCAGCGCGCCGCCCGCGAAGCCGGAGCCCACGCCGCCGGCCGCGGAGCCTTCGAGAAAATTCGATTCGCCCGTGGCGATGTTGGGCGCGCTCGAGGCCGCGGGCGACACGATCCGCACCTTCCGCGCCGGCATCATCTACGAACGCGTCGACGCGGTGAGCGAGAATCGCGAGCGGCGCACCGGGCAGATCGTGCTGGCGCAGAAGCCGATGCAACCGGAAAGCCGGACGCTGGCGATCGTCTTCGACCAGTTCATCGACGCCTCAGGTCACGCCAGCCCGGAGCGGCAGCGATTCCTCTTCGCCGGAGGCTGGCTGCTGGAATTCGACGACGCCCGCCGGCAGTTGATCGAGCGCGAGCTGGTGCCGCCGGGCGAGCAGCTCGATCCGCTGCGCATCGGCGAGGGGCCGGTGCCGATTCCGATTGGGCAGAAGAAGGACGAAGTCGCGCGGCGCTTCGAGGTGAAATTCGCGCCGCCGCCCACGGAGCCGCTGCTGAAGCGCCTCGAAAACATCCAAGGGCTCGCGCTGAAGCCCAAGCCGAACGCGGGCGTCGATCCCGACCTGGGCGTGATCAAAGTCTGGTACGACCTGACCACGCTCATGCCGGTCGCGGTCGAGGCGTCGACGCGCGGCGGCGACAAGAAAATTCTGCTGCTGAACAAGATCGAGCTGAACAAGGAGCTCGATGAAGCGGCGCGGACTCTGCTCTCGAAGGAGCCACCGGCCGCGGTGCCGGGCGCGCCCGCATGGCGCCGCGATGTGCGGCCCTACAAGGCCACACCCAAGGAATAACCGGTGATTGATCCCCTCCGCATCAAGCCGCTTTGCGCCGGGATCATCGTTGCGGCGCTGGCTTCAACGGCGCAGGCGCGGCAGGAGCTGGTTCCCTCGCGCGTCGACGTGTCGCCCGTGGTGGTGAAAGCCATCAACGAGCCCTGGCTCAAGCCGGACGAGCGACGCGACCTGCGCATCCGCCACGGCCAGTGGTCGGACGACGATCTGAACACGCCGGCGCGAAAGGCCCAAGCGGCTCTGCGCGTCTGGAACCTGCAGGATCCATCGCTTGAGTCTCCCGAGGCGCCGCTTGCGGTGCGGGCGCAGGCGTTGCTGTGGCGCGGCCGGCCCGCCGAGGCGATCTCGCTGCTTGCCGGGTGCGACGACGCTGAATGCACATTGATCCGCGCCGAGGCGCTCGAGTGGCTGGGCAAGTCGGAGGAGGCAAAGCCCTTACTTGAGGCGCTCCGCAAACCGGCCGCCGGCGCAGGCGCCGACGTGCAGCGCGCCGCGGCGCAGGCCACGATCGAGCTGGGGAAAATTCAGGCGTTGCCCGCAAGCGACTGGCGCGGCGCCGTGGACAGGCTGGCGAGCGCCCGCGAGGCGGACCGCCTCGATCCGCGCGTGCCGCTGGAAGAAGGGTTGCTGCTGGTCGATCGCCACAATCGCGCCGAGGGCGTTCCCGCGCTCTGGCAGACGCTCTCGCTGGATCCGCGCAACAGCCGCGCGTGGTTCGCGCTGGGTCAGGTGGCCCTGAACAACTTCGACTTCGACTCGGGGGCGCGGGCCGCTGAGCGGCTTCGACTGCTCAACCCCGCGCATCCACTGGCGGACTTGCTTGATGCAGAGAGGGCTCTGCTGCTCGACGACCCCGACCGCGCCGACGCGATCCTGGACGGGCTGCTGACGCGAGAGCCAAATTTCCCCGGGGCCTTGGCCCTGCGCGCGGCGGTCGCCGGGCGCCGATGGAATCCTGAGCTCGCGCAGCAGCGGCTGGCGGAGTTCGACGCGAAACTGCCGGGCAGCGCGCTCGCCCTGGCCACGCTCGGGCGCACGCTGAGTCTGAACCGACAATATGAATGGGGACAGAAGGCCCTTGAAGAAGCCATTCGCCGGCAGCCCGCCTGGACCGAGCCGCGCGGTGAGCTGGGCTATCTGCTGATGCAGGCGGGGCGCGACAAGGAGGCGGTGGCCACGCTCAAGGCGGCGGCGGAGCTCGATCCCTTCGACACGCGCAGCTCCTTCGGCCTCTGGCTCATGGATGAGCTTTCCAAGTGGAAGGAGATTGAATCGCCGCACTTTCGCATCCGCGTGAAGCCCGGCACGGACGAAGTGGTCGCCGAGCTCATGCCCGACGCGCTGGAGTCGATGTACCGCGACGTCACCGAGCGCTTCGGCCACGAGCCCGCGCAGAAGACCACCATCGAGGTGCTGCCCGACCATGAGTTCTTCGCGGTGCGCATCACCGGCATGCCCGGCATCCACACCATGGCCGCGGCCACCGGCCCGGTCATCGCGCTGGAGGTCCCGAAGGAGGGGAACCCCAAGAAGCATCTGGGACTCTTCGATTGGCTCGAGGTGCTGCGCCATGAGTTCACGCACACGGTCACGCTGAGCCAGACCGGCAACCGCATTCCGCACTGGCTCACCGAGGCGCTGGCGGTGAGTATGGAGACCAAGCCGCGCACGCTGGACACCTGTCAGTTGCTGGCGCGATCGCTGGCCAATGGAAAGTTGTTTCCGCTGGATCGGATCAAGTGGGCCTTCGTGCGGCCGGAGTCGCCGCAGGACCGGCCGCTGGCCTACGCGCAGGGGCGATGGATGGTGGAGTACCTCGAGTGGAAGTGGGGGGCCGATTCGGTGCCGAAGCTGCTGGAGAAATACAAGCAGGGCATGGATGAGAATCACGCCTTCGAGGCGACGGTCGGCGTGAGCGGCGATGAATTCTTCGCCGGATTTCTGGTGTGGGCTGCGGAGCAAGTCAAGTCGTGGGGCTTGGCGCCGGAGCCCTCGCTGGAGTCGCTGGCCGACTCGGTGCGCGCCAAGGATCCGGTGCTGCAGCTGGCCACGCGCCAGGCGGAGCAGGCGAGGCTGGATGCGCTGGCTACTTTCCTGGCACAGCGCGTGGGCGAACCGCTGCGGGCGTCGGAGACCACGCTGCTGGCGTCGCGCTGGCCCAAGGTGAAGAAGCCGCCGATCGAGATGACCGACGAGATGGTCGACCAATGGCTGGTGGAGCATCCCGATCAGCCGGATCTGCTTGAGTTGAAGCTGCGCCGACGACTGAAGGAGAGCCCGGAGGTCGACGGCATCACGCGGACGCTGTTGGAGGCCTACGCCAAGGCGCGGCCGGTCGATCCCTTTCCGCATCGCATCTACGCACGCGGCAACTTGACATCAGGCAATCAGGCGGAGGCGATCGAGCATCTGAAGGCGATCGACCTGCTCGAGGAGCAGGATCCGAGCTATGCCCTCGAGCTGGCCAGGCTCTACCGGCTGCAAAAGAACACCGCCGCCGCGCTCAAGAGCGCGGAGAAGGCGGCGCGGATCAATCCTTTCGATGCCGCCACGCGAGAGTTGGCCGCGGCCCTGGCGATCGAGGCCGGCGACCTGAAGCGGGCGAGGCTGCACATCGCGGCGCTTGCACGGCTGGAGCCGGATCAGAAGCGGCACTCGCTGCGGCTGGAGAAGCTGGATGCGATGATCGCGGGGCAACCGGCGACGAAGTCGCCCTAGCCCCTTACTTCGACCACGGCAAGTGATCGAGATCAACATTGCCTCCGCAAAAGATGATGGCGGCGTTGCGCCACTTGCGTTCGCGGGCCAAGTCGCGGAACGCTGGCGACCGAACCACCGCGACGCCCACGGCGGCGCTGGCCTCGATCGTGAGCTTGAGCTGCTCCCAGGCGAAGCGCATCGACTGCGCGATCGCCTCCTCATCCGCCAACTCGATTCGGTCGACGAGCTCCCGCACAACCGGAAAGGTGAGCGTTCCAAGGGCACCGCGCAGTCCATCAGCAATCGTCAGCGCGTTGGTCGACGGCTGCATCACGCCGCTGCGCTTCGATCTCGAAGCGTCATCCGCGATCGCCGGCTCCGCGCCGATGATGACGACCTGGCTTCGCCGGCCCTTCGCCGCCACCGCGATGCCCGAGACAAGCCCGCCGCCGCCCACCGGCACCACGATCGCGTCGACATCGGGCAGATCCTCGACGATCTCCAGCCCGATCGTGCCCTGGCCCGCGATCACATCCGCATTGTTGTAGGGCGAGATGAACGCGGCGCCGGTCTCCGCCACCACCTTCGCTAGCGCCGCCTCGCGCGCCTCGAGCGTCGGCTCGCATGCGATCACGCGCCCGCCGAACGCCTCCACCGCCTCGCGCTTGGCCGCCGGGGCGTTGTGCGGCATCACGACATGGCATGGAAATCCGCGCTCGCGCGCCGCGCACGCCAGCGCCTGACCGTGGTTTCCGCTGGAATGCGTGGCCACGCCGCTGCTCCGGGCGGACTCCGGCAGCCGGCTCACGGCATGCGCGGCTCCGCGGTACTTGAAACTTCCGGTGCGCTGAAACAACTCGCACTTGGCGAAAATGGGCAGCCCCGCGGCCTCCGAGAGCGCCGGCATTTCAAGACATGGGGTCCGCAGGGCGCGGCCCCGGATCCGCCCCGCGGCGGCCTCGACATCGGCAAGCGAGATCGGCAGACGATTCATGGACCTCAGAGTAACCTGCCCGCATGGGCACACGACTCGACACCATCAAGCGCATGAATGTGCACCGCCACTGGGTTCGCAACAAATTGTTGACGGCGGCCAAGGGGCTGTCGAACGACGCGATGCGCAGGCCATTTGAAATGGGCATGGGCAGCGTCTTCGGCACCCTTGTTCATCTGTACGGCGCGGAAGGCGTGTGGATGGATGTGCTCGAACTCAGGAATCCGGCGGGGACCTTCCCCACCATGGACACCTTCGCCGGCATCAAGGAGCTTGAGAAGGCATGGAAGACGCTCGACCAGCGCTGGACGACGTGGTTCGCCGTGATCAACGACGAAGTGCTGGACATCATCGTGAAGCGCGTGCGTGACGGGAAGGCGACGCACACCACGGTCATGGATGTGCTCATCCACATCAACATGCACCAGCAATACCACGCCGCCCAGTTGGTGAACATGCTGCGACAACTCAACGTGCAGCTGCTGCCCGCGTGCGACGCGATCGTCATGGCCCGCGAGCAAATGCCGGTCAATCAAACCTGAAAGTGCGACTATGATGTGCCTTCGCCGCTCGGGGCGCGGATTCCACCGTGGAGTTCGCTGAGAAGCACCCGTGGAACCTGAACCGATTCGCATCGGCGTAGGGAATGCGGCGCGTGTTCGCGAGCCCGCGTCCGGGCTTGCCTTCTCAGGATGTGCCCAATGAAAAATGAAACGCTCCCGCTGCATGGCGCCGCGAATCCCTCGACTCTGGCCCAGGGAACTACTCCCGGCTCCTTCGCGCTCAAATCCGACCTCGGAGGTCCGCTCGCCTTCTCCAGCCCCGACACGCCGGGCATGCCGGCGCCCTCCACGCTCACTGCGTGGGATTTTCTTCCCGAGGGGTGGAGCATCGTTGCCGAGAAGAATCACCAGGCGGGATGCGCCGGGCACCTGCACGCGAAAGTCGGCACCTGGATCCGCGCCGTGGCACCAGCCGGCTTCGAGCCCATCACGCAGCTGGAATTCGCGCGCCTGGGTGTGGTGACCAACGAGATGCGCCGCGTCGCCCAGCGCGAAACGCACCTCACCCCGGAGCAGGTGCGCGACGAAGTCGCCGCGGGCCGCATGGTGATCCCCGCCAACCGCGTGCATCTGGGCTACCAGCTCGATCCGATGGCGATCGGCCGCGCCAGCAAGACCAAGATCAACGCCAACATGGGCGCCAGTCCGATCAGTTCCGGCACCGATGAAGAGGTCGAGAAGCTGAAGTGGGCCGAAAAGTGGGGGGCCGACACGGTGATGGACCTCTCCACCGGCGGCGACCTGGACGCCTGCCGCCAGGCGCTCATCCGCGCCAGCAGCGTGCCCATCGGCACCGTGCCGATCTATTCCATGATCATCGGAAAAAAACTCGAGGACCTGGACGAGGCCACGGTGCTGCAGACGCTCGAGCACCAGGCGCAGCAGGGCGTGGACTATTTCACGATTCACGCGGGCGTGCTCAAGGAGCACCTGCCACTGATCCGCGACCGGCTCATCGGCATCGTGAGCCGCGGCGGAAGCCTGCTGGCCAAGTGGATGCTGACCCACAATCGGCAGAACCTGATGTACGACTCCTGGGAAAAAATCTGCGCGGTCATGCGGCGCTTCGACGTGACCTTCTCCATCGGCGACGGACTGCGCCCCGGCGGACTCGCCGACGCGACGGACGCGGCGCAGCTGGCCGAGCTCACCACCATCGGCGAGCTGACCGAGCGCGCTTGGCGCCAGGGCGTGCAGGTCATGGTCGAGGGACCCGGCCATGTGCCGCTGGATCAGATTGAATACAACATGAAGCTGCAGCGGAAGATCTGCCATGGCGCACCCTTCTATGTCCTCGGGCCGCTGGTCACCGACATCTTCCCCGGCTACGACCACATCACCAGCTGCATCGGGGCCACCAGCGCGGGTTACCACGGCGCCAGCATGCTCTGCTATGTCACGCCCAAGGAGCATCTGGGCCTTCCCAAGAAGGACGATGTGAAGCAGGGCTGCATCGCCTACAAGATCGCGGCCCACGCAGCCGACGTGGCCCTTGGCATTCCCGGCACGCGCGACCGCGACGACGAACTCACCAAGGCCCGCGCCGCCTTGAACTGGCAGAAGCACTTCGAACTGTCGTTTGATCCCGACACGGCCCGCGCCTACCACGACGAGGACCTGGACGTGGACACCGACTTCTGCGCCATGTGCGGGCACGACTGGTGCAGCGTGCGGATCAGCAAGGAGATCCAGGAGTTCGCCAGCGGCAAGGCCGATGGCTTCGAGCGCATCGGCGCCAACGGCAAGCTCGGCGCGCCCGTGAAATCCGCGGCCCTCACCCCAGAGCAGCAGGAGGTGCTGGCCAAGCGCGGCGTGCTTTCACCAGAGGAAATCCACCGCCTCGCCTCCAAGACCCGGGCCGCGGTCGGCGCGGTCGAGGGCAAGGCCACCTGCCACAGCGACTTTGTGGACGCCACCGACGCACGGCAGAAGCAGGAGAAGTTGGTGCAGCTCAACACCTCGCCGGCCCACAATATTCCCACAAAAATTCCCCTTCTTTAGCGAGCCGGGGCTCATTCCGTGGCATACTGGCCCCGATGATGATGATGGCCAGCGCCAACCATCAGGACAAACCGCGTCCCGCCGGCAAGGCGCCGGCGTGGCTGAACGCCCCGCCCATGCGCTACCAGGAGGGATATGTCTGGTTCCTCTTCTTCGCGAGCGTCGACATCATGTTGACCTGGCACATCCTGCGCCACGGCGGCACCGAGGTGAATCCGGTGGCTCGGCTGGTCCTGGAGCAATGGGAACTCGCCGGCGCGGTCGCCTTCAAGTTCAGCCTGGTGCTCTTCGTCATCGTGGCCTGCGAGATCGTGGGTCGCCACGAGGACAAGCTGGGGCGCCGGCTGACCGCCGTCGCCATCGCGACTTCTGCCTTTCCGGTTTTCTGGAGCCTGACGCTGCTGGTCATGCACGGATTCCTGATCCAGAATCCGCCGGCGTGAATGAGCGCTACTTCCGCGCCTTGCGCGGGCGCCGCGACTTGGCCATCGCCGCTTCGATCTCGCGGCTCGACCGGGGAATGCCGCGGGTCAGCGTGACTGCCCCCCGCGCCGTGATCAGCACGTCATCCTCGATGCGGACGCCGATGTGCTCGTCGGGCAGGTAGACGCCGGGCTCGATCGTGACCACGGCGCCGGCCTGCAGCGGCGCGTCGGGATTGGCGTCGTGCGTCTCCAGCCCAAGATGGTGGCCGATCCCATGGATAAAGGCATCGGCGAGTCCCGCGCGGCGAAGGACGGAGCGCGCCGCTTCGTCGATCTGATGGAAGCGGGCGCCCGGCTTGCAGGCGCGGATGGCCGCGGCCTGCGACTCCAGGACCAGGTCGTGAATCTTGCGCTGGCGCGGCGAGAAGGTTCCGCTGACCGGAAGCGTGCGTGTGACATCGGCGGAGTAGCCGCACCACTTCGCGCCGGAGTCCAGGCAGACCAGTTCGCCGTCGCGCAGCATCTGGTCGTTGTCGTGGTAGTGCAGCACCGTGCTGTTGAATCCGCCGCCGGCGATGGTCCGGAAGGCGAGCTCGCGCGAGCCGCCCTGGTGGTAGGCCGACTCGACGTGGCGCTGCAGCTCGAACTCGTTCATGCCCGGCCGCAGCGCGGCGAAGGCGGCGTCGAAGCCCAGCGCGGTGATGCGGCCCGCCTCCTGGATGCAGGCGGCCTCGGCCTTGCTCTTGCGGGCGCGCATGGTGTTCAGAATGGCCGAGCCGTCGACGATGCCGCAGGTGGGAATGCGCTCGGCGACGCGGCGGAAAATTTCAAGGTCGCCGCTGACCGGACTGTTGTAGGCCGACAGCGGCATCAGCAGGGTCAGCGATCGCACTCGCTTCGCCGCGTCCAGCAGCATCTGCGGCAGCATGTTGGTCCGAAAGAGCGTCTCGATGCCCGCGAGGGCGCGGAGTTCGCCGCCGATCTCCGGCCGGAATCCATCCCACTTTTCGCGCTCCGGATTCAGCGGCCGCAGAAAAAGCTGAATCCGCCGCGCCGGGTTCGGATTCTTCGGGTCCAGCAGCAGCGACGCGCCAGGCTCATTGGCGATTCCGGTGAGATAGAAGAAGTGCGCGTGCGCCGCGTAGGGATGATGCAGGTTCGGGTCGGCTTCGCCGGCGAGCACCAGCCCCACCGAGCCGCGCAGCGACTCCAACAGCGCGGCTCGCCGGCGTGCGAACTCGGCGCGGTCGATCGCGATCTTGGATGAGGAGCGGGCGGGCTTGGTGGTGCGTTTCTTCGTTGCGGCCATTCGCCAAGGGTACTAGCGCCGGGCCGTCGCCGCCGTCTTCGCCATGATCCGCCCCGCGTAGGTGTTCATCGCCTCGCGCAGCTGGTCGAAGCTCTCCAGCACATAGAGGATCGGCTGGTAGTGATCGATCTCGAACGAGGTGTCGCAGACGCGATCGAGATCGAAGGGGCGGCGATCCACGTCCTTGCTCTCAAGGGCGTGATGGCACTCGCCCGGACTGGAGATCAAGCCGCTTCCATAGAGCTTGATCTGGCCGCCTTCGCGGATCAGGCCGAACTCGACGGTGAACCAGAAGAGCCGCGCCAGCCGCTCGACATCCTTGGGATCGGTCGCCTCCAGCGCCGCGCGGCCATAGGTCTGCAGAAAATCCGCGAAGACCGGATCGGCGTGCAGCGGCACATGGCCGAAGATGTCGTGAAAGATGTCGGGCTCGGGCAGGTAGTCGATGCTCTCTTTCGGGCGGATCACGATGGTCGTGGGAAACTCGCGCCGCGAGAGGCAGGCGAAAAAGGCCTTGGGCGGCAGGTATCCGGGAACCGCGCGGCTCTGCCAGCGGGTCAGCGGCTGCAGGCGGCTGTTGATGGCGTCCAGCGGCGGAATCCGATCGCGCCGCAGGTTGATCTGGGTCGCGCCATCCAGATAGGTTTTGCTCGCGTGCTCCTTCAGGAAGGCCATCTGCCGGTCGAAGAGGAGGGTCCAGGTCTCCTGGTTCTCTGCGTTGTAGCCCTCATATTTCTGCGTGATGTAGCAGCGCGAGATGTCCTCGTAGCCCGGCGCGCCGAAGTTGTTGGCGTAGTTCTGCGCGGCGTCCGACGTCGTGTCGTCGATCATCGCGTGGTTCAGGCTGCCGGCGAACTTCTTCTCGCTGTGATGATGGGATCCATCCATGAGGTGCTCCTGTTGAATTCGATTCTAGTCTGCGGATCGCGCTTCACGGAATCCCGAGGCCAGGCGTTTGCGACGCGCCCTCGAGCCAGGAGATGACCTGAGCGGCCTGCTCGTAGCGAACCGGAAACCTCAGTCGGCCCACATCGTGCAGCCGACGGATGTCGATGCCGCCGGGATCGACGCCGACCGCGGTTGGATTTTCGCAGGGGACCTTCATGGCGGCGCACTGGGCCTTCAGAAAGGTGCGCGGCTGCGCGTTGAGGCGACGCAGCAGGGCGGACTCCTCTTTCTCCAAAGGATTGGGCCGCAGCAAGGCGCCTTCATCCAGGAACCAGCCGTTGAGCCGGCCCGAATCGATGGTCACGCTCGCCCAGCGCACGTCCTCCGGTTCGCCGTGGTAGGCGCGCCACCGGTCGCAGAGCGTCGAGAAGCGGCCCGCTTCCTCCTGCCGCGCCAGCGTGACGATGAGCTGCATGTGCTCGTCGGCGTCGTCCGGCAGCTCGAGCACGGTGTCGACCGCCAGCAGCATGGCCTCCATCACCGGCATGAAAAGCTGGCCGCTGTTGGCCACGATGATCTTGACCGCGACGCGCTCACCGTCGAACTTCAGGAACCCGCTCAGGTGGCTGTGAAGAAACTCGAGTGCGGAATCGATCGAAACATCCTGCATCAGTTCATGTTAATCCGCGCCGGCACTTCGTACACTCCGCGAATGCAGGGTCGCACCGGCCGTTCCAGTCGCAGCACGCCGCGCCGGCGGGAGCGACCATGTCGCTGATCGCGGTGGCGATCGCCGTGGACAGCGCGGATGAAGTCGAGGGGGCGATTGCGGCCGCGCAGGCCGAGGCGGCACGCGGCGCCACCATGATCGAGTGGCGCGTGGACGGCCTGGCCGGGCACGAGGGCGCACTGGAAAGCATCGCGCGGCTGGTCAAGAACACTCCGAAGCCCTGCATCGTGACCATTCGAAGCAGCGCGGAGGGAGGCGGATTCAGTGGCGATGAGGAGGAGCGGCTCAATCTGCTCCTGGCGGTCTGCAAACTCGACGCGGCGCCGAGCTGCGTCGACCTGGAGCTTGGCGCGTTCCAGAAAAGTCCGTCATTTCAACGTGAATTCGCAGCCGCCAAACGTTCGACGCGACTGATTCTCAGTTCGCATGACTTCGAGGGCCGGCCCGCGGATCTGCACAAGCGGATCGCGGCGATGTGGAGCGAGCCGCTCTGTTCGATCGCGAAAGTCGCATGGCGCGCCCGCAGCGTTCGCGACAACCTGGAGGCCTTCGAGTTGCTGCACACGCAGCACAAGCCGACCATCGCCCTGTGCATGGGTCCCTTCGGGATCGCCAGCCGCGTGCTGGCGCCGAAGTTCAATGGCTTCCTGACCTACGCCCGCGCCGAAGGCGACCTGGGAACCGCGCCTGGCCAGCTCTCGGTCCAGGAGTTGAAGCATCTCTATCACCTGTCGCGGTTGACTCGAAGCACCCGCGTCTTCGGAGTCGTCGGCTGGCCCGTCGAGCACTCGCTTTCACCGCTGCTTCACAACGCCGCCTTTGCAGCCGCCGACTTCGACGGCGCCTATGTTCCCTTCGCTGTTCCTTCGGAGTGGGAGCACTTCAAGGCTTCGGTGGGGGAGTTGTTCGAATCGCCGCTGCTGCAGTTGGGCGGACTCAGCATCACGCTGCCCCACAAGGAGCACGCACTTCGATGGTGCAAGGAGCGGGGCGGCACTGCGGACGCGGTCAGCGAATGGTGCGGCGCGGCCAACACGCTGGTGAAAGATTTGAGCGGCACGATCTCAGCGGTCAACACCGACGCGCCCGCCGCCGTCGCGGCGCTGGCGACGGGTCTTGGCATTGACCAGCAGGCCTCGGCGCGACTCGCCTCGGGAGATGCGGACCATTCCAGCCCCGCCGATGTGGAAGCCGCCGCCCGCTGGAGCCGGCAGCGCGTCGCGGTGCTGGGCGCCGGCGGCGCGACCCGCGCCATCGTCGCCGGGCTTCTGCTCGCCGGCGCCGAAGTGGTCGTCGCCAATCGAACCCACGAAAGGGCCAGCCAACTCGCGGCCCAATTCAATCAGCGAAAAGATCCCGGCGGGCGCGAGGCTCGCGTGAAGGCGCTGCCGCTGGATCAACTGGCCGCGCACTCCTTCAATGCCATCGTGAATGCCACCAGCGCTGGAATGACGGGCGGAGGCTCCGAGTCGAGCGACCCGCTGCCGGCCGATTGCAAGATCGCTCCGGGCATGGCGGTCATGGACATGGTCTATCGTCCGCGAGAGACGCCTCTGGTCCGGCGCGCCCGCAAGGCGGGAGCCGTGGTGATCGACGGCACGCAGATGTTTCTCAGGCAAGCCGCGATCCAGTTCCAGATGTTCACGGGCCGGAATCCGCCGATGAAATTGTGGTCGGAACTTCTCGAACAAAAGTTGAGTGGCCCGCGATGAAGCGAATTCCGACCATTCTTCGTCCGCGGAGCGCCACCCGATGAGTTCGCCCCGCGCGCACACGCGGCCTTCGCGAGCTCCGATGGTGGCGCTGGTCACGCTCTCCTGCCTCAACCTGCTGAACTACGCAGATCGCTTTGTGGTGAGCAGTCTGGTTCCCTTCCTGGAGAGGCCGGTCGCCGAGGGCGGCCTCGCGCTCACATCGTCGCAATCCGGCTGGCTCTACTCCGCCTTCATCCTGGTTTACATGGCGACGGCGCCGATCTTCGGTCTTCTCGCCGACCGCCTGCCGCGCCTGCACATTCTCGCCGCGGCGGTGGCCTTCTGGAGCGTGGTCACGCTGCTCGGCGGATTCGCCTGGGGCTTCTGGAGCCTGCTCATCATGCGCGCCACCACCGGCATCGGCGAGGCGGCCTATGCCAGCGTGGCGCCCGCCGTGCTCGCCGATGAATTCCCGGTGAAGAAGCGAAGCCGCGTGATGGCCTTCTTCAATGCCGCCATTCCGGTGGGCGCCGCGATCGGGTTCACCCTGGGAGGCGTGGTGGGTTCGCGCTACGGCTGGCGCGAAGCGTTCTTTGTTGCGGGCGGGCCCGGCCTTGTGCTCGCGGTCGCGATCTATTTTCTGCGCGATCCACCACGCGGCGCCATGGATCCGGAGTGCGCCGCGATGCTGCCGCCCAATCCAAAGACGGCCGCAAAGATCGTGTCCCGCCCGCGCTGGCTCTGGACCACCGCCGGCTACGCGCTTCAGACCGCGGGATTCGGAAGTCTGGGCTTCTGGACGCCGACCTATCTGGAGAAGGCCTGGGGCCTGAGCGTGGAAAGTTCCAGCACGATGTTTGGCGCGATCATCGTCGGCACCGGCATCGTGGGCACGCTGGTCGGCGGATTTCTGAGTGACCGCTGGTTCGCCCGCAACAGCGCGGCGCATCTCTGGACCTGCGGCATCACCAGCCTGCTGGCGGCCGGCGTGATCACCTTCGTCATCTTCGCGCCCAATGTCACGGCGATGTGGTGCGGCCTCTCGATCGGCGCGTTTCTGCTGGTCATGAGCGTGGGACCGGTCAACGCGCATCTGGTCAACATCCTCCACCCGTCCGAGCGCGCCACCGGCATGGCGCTGGCCATCATGGCGCTGCATCTGGCGGGGGATGTGCCGGCCGTGCCGCTGATCGGATGGATCTCGGAGGGCTCGGGCTGGAAGATGGCGTTCATGGCGATCCCTGCGTTTGTGCTGCTCTCCGGAATCGTTTGGTGTCTCGGCGCAATCCGGGAGCAGCGCGTGAAGGCCTAGGTTTCCAATGCCGCCGCTCAACGGCATGCGCACTTTCGTATGATGAAACCATGTCGCTCCGCTACCTGACCGCCGGTGAAAGTCACGGACCCGGGCTGCTTGCGGTGGTCGAGGGAATCCCGGCGGGCCTCACCATCGACTCCACGTACATCGACGCTGAGCTCAAGCGCCGCCAGGGGGGCTACGGCCGCGGCGCGCGGCAGCGCATCGAGTCGGACCATGCGGAGTTCGTCTCGGGTGTCCGGCGCGGCGTGTCGATGGGCGGGCCGATCGCGATCCGCATCGCCAACGCGGACAGCCGGCTCGACGACGCGCAGAAGACTCCCGCCATCTCAAAGCCGCGACCCGGTCACGCCGATCTCGCCGGCAGCGTGAAATGGCTCACGACGGATTGCCGCGAGACGCTCGAGCGTGCCAGCGCCCGCGAGACCGCGGCGCGGGTGGCGGCCGGAGCCTTGGCCGGGTGTTTCCTGCGCGAGTTCGGCATCGAGACTTTCGGCTTTGTCCGCGGGGCGCTGGATGTGCGCTGGAGCGGCGAGGTGAACGGGACTTCCTGGCGCGAGCAACGAACGGTGCGGGATCAAAGCGGGGTGGCCATGCCCTGCCCCAAAAGCAGCGCGGCGCTGATCGAGCGCATCCGCCAGGCCAAGGTCGACAAAGACACCGTCGGCGGTCTGGTCGAGGCGCATGTCTTCAACTGCCCGATCGGGCTGGGCTCATGCGCGCAGTGGCATGAACGGCTCGACTCGCGCCTCGCCGGCGCGGTCATGGGCATTCAAGCCTTCAAGGCCGTCGAGATTGGCCTGGGCCGCGAGTGCGCCTTCCGCACCGGCAGCCAGGTGCACGACCCGATCCACTTCGACGCCTCGAAGAAAGGCGAATCGCACCTCGGCTTTGTCCGACCAACCAACAACGCCGGCGGGCTCGAGGGAGGCATGACCAACGGCATGCCGGTGGTGGTGACCGGCACGATGAAGCCGATCAGCACGCTGCTGCGGGGAATGCCCAGCGTGGACCTGAACACCAAGGAGGCGGTGACCAGCGCCTACGAGCGGTCGGACGTCAGCGCCATCGCCGCCGCGAGCGTGGTGATGGAACATGTCGTGGCCTTCGAGATTGCCAAGGCGTTCCTGGAGAAATTCGGCGGGGATTCCATGATCCAGGTCCGGGCCTCGCACGCCGCCTTCATGGAACTCGCGCGCCGCCTGCCGCTCTCCTGAGCGATCGCGTCATTCCGGACGTTCTCCAAACCAATAACGAAATCCCCGTGTGACGCGGTTCCGGCGCAATTGAAAAATATGGTTCCATAAATGCGGACTGGTGGGACTATTCCGTTTCGAAGGGCCTAAATCCTTGTGAACCCGCGGTTTGCATTTGACGATGAAGTCATAGTTTTGATAGTGCTCCTGGAGGGCAAGTATGGACACATCTTTGTGTGAACGAACCAGTTGCAAGTATCCCTGTGCGTGGGGGTACAGCCTGATCGCAGGGCAGGAATCCCATATTCGCCTCGCGATCCGCCAAACCTTTGGCCAGCATCCGGTCAAGGTCGGAGAACTTCGCAAGAGCTCGGGCGGCCGTTGGTGCTCGCTGAATGTCGACACCACCGTTGTTGACGAAGAACAGCGCCAGACCTTTCTCGAGACGCTTCGCAATTGCGTCGGCATCCGCTACGTGCTTTGAATCCGCGCGCTGACCGCGGACTTCCGGGCGGCATCCATCAATAAAACTCAGGCATTGGAGAGCGGAACCGGATCGGAGGCCAGGGCCGGGTGGTATCGCACGCGCCCGCGCAGAGCGTCGAAGACGGAGCTCAATTCGCGCGCCGGGATGATCCCCTCCAGCGAGCTTGGCGAAACGATCTGGCACCCTTGCTCGGCGGCCTTGGCGAAAGCGTCCGCGGCGGCGCGGCGGTCGCTGCGCAGCGAAGCGGCCAGGCCCAGCGCCCACCAGGCATCCTCGAAGTTCGGACGCAGCTGCGTCGCCATCTTGAAGGCGCGGCCGGCCTCGATGGGATTGCGCTCGTTGGTCAGGTAGGTGACCCCCATGTTGAAGTGCACGTCGGGATCCGCAGCGTCGGACTGGAGCAAGCCGCGAAAGAGTCGCAGCGCGTCCTGGTGTCCGGGCAGTCCCATTGAGAGACAGGCGACCGCCTCGTTCATGTGGCAGGCGCCGTGGTCACCGGTCGAGGTGGCGGATTCCTGGAACGCCTGACGGGCGCCGGCCCACGAGCGAGCCGAAAGCAGTCGAACGCCGCGCTCAAAGTGAATCTGATCGGCGCGGACTTCGCGCGATGGCGCGGCGGTGGACGGCGCCGCTTTCGCCGGCGAACCGAACTCGGGCTCCAGCAGCAGCGGAGCGTTCGCCGGCTCTACCTCCGCGGGTTCCGAGAGCGAAAGAGTTTGCTCGCCCGGTGTGGCCGTGGATTCGGACTGCAGTGCCGTCCTCGCCGACGCGATCAGCGGAGGTTCGGGCATGCGCGGCGAGGGCACTTTGATTGGCGACTTCGCCATCCGCGGAAAAATCTGCTCGGCGGTGATGGAAATCTCCTCCGGAATCTCAAAGCGCACCACCCGGATGCGCCCGGACTTGATCCGCGCCACGCAGGGCTTGCGGCGCCCGCCGCCCAATTCAGGCGCGAGGGCGTCGGCCATGGTGCTGATGGTCAGCAGCACCCCCTCGCCGTAATTGCGGAACCAGCGATGCCCCTCCGGCGCCGCGTCCTGGGAGCGCACCATGCGCTGCACGTCGATTCCAAAGATGCGCTTCAATCCGCGCATCGAGCCGGCGAAGTCCTCGGCAGCGCCGCTCGCCGCGCCTTGGGAAGCTGCGGGCACCACCTTGGGCTCGCGCGGATGAAGCCGGTCGAAGGCGAAGGCCCGCAGCACCTCGGGTCGGGACTCCATCGTCTCGGGCCGGTCGATCGGGTCCAGCAGCGACTCGCGCGGCGGAGCGCTGTGGGCCAGCAGGAGTCCGTCGGGGCAGATCACCGCCACCGGAAGCTTGGCCGCGAGCTCCGCGCAGGCGCGGACCAGATTGTCAAGCGAGCGCTGCTGAATGGAGGGAACCGGCATCTCGGCCAGTCCGCGCACCTTGCGCTCGTCCGGCGCGTCGTCCGCCAGGGATGCCAGGGCGAGCTCGCGATCGCCCGCGATCACCAAGGTCCGGGTCGGCGCCGCGGCGAAGCGTTCCAGCGCGATGGCCACGCACGCCGCGTCCCCCAGCGTTCCGCCCGAGAGATCGCCCAGGAAGACGATCTGCGGCGCGGAACCCTTCCCGGTGGCTTCGTCGATGAATTCCAAAACCGTCTCCAGCGCGAGCACGTCGCCGCGCACATCGCCGATGATCCAGAGCGGCTCGCCCTCGGCGAGTTCGTTGAGCCGGAGCACGCGCCGGCCGTTGGGCCGGAACTCCGCGCCCATGGCGCCGGGGCCCGCTCCGATCAGCCGGTCGGCCGTCTGCACCGCGTCGCCGGCACGAGTGATCGCGCGAACCGTGTCGCCCCACATGGCGACCCGCTGGCGCACGCTCCGGAGGATGTGCTCCGCCTGCGGCTCGGTGAAATTGACCGCGACCATGGGACCCGGCGGGGGTACAATCGGTTTCGGCTCATTTCCGTGGGATTGGCTCACAGAAGGAAATGCTAGCGAGCGGATTCGTTTGGAGAACGCGCGCCTCCGCGGCGCGATGAGGACACCATCATGAAAACAATTTTCGCCACCGCCATGCTTGTCGCCGTCGCCGCCGTCGCGGGATTCGCCGGCGCCCAGTCGGCTCCGCAATCACCTGAACTCACCCAGAAATGGAAGGACCGAACCATGCACTCCATCAAAGCCACTTCGCTCGAAGGCGCGCCGATCGACCTCGCCCAGTACAAGGGCAAGGTGGTGCTGGTGGTGAACGTCGCCAGCCGCTGCGGATTCACCGGCCAGTACAGCGGCCTGCAAAAACTGTACGACACGTACAAGGACAAGGGGCTCGTGGTGCTGGGCATTCCCAGCAACGACTTCGGCGGGCAGGAGCCCGGCAGCGAGAAGGAGATCAAGGAATTCTGCACCGCCAAGTACGCGGTCACCTTTCCCATGCTCGCCAAGGCGCAGACCAAGGCGGGCCCCGGACAGAGCGAGATCTACGAGTTCCTCGGCACGCGCGTCGGCAAGCTGCCGGGCTGGAACTTCAGCAAGTATCTCGTCAACAAGGATGGACAGCCGGTGGCGTTCTACGCCAGCAACGTCACTCCCGAAGACAAGGCCCTGGTGAGCGCGGTCGAGCAGGCTCTGGGACTGGCCGCTGCGGCACCCTCCGACGCGAAGCCGACGGCGACTCCATCCGAGCCCGCCGTCAAGCATTGAACGCGCGAGTCACTTCGGCACGGCGCGGATGACTTCGTCCAATTGTCGCGCGGTGATGCGCCGCAGCGGCGAGAGGGCTTCCGTCACTCCGGCCGCCACGATCATGGAGAGTCCCAGCCAGACGGGAAGCACGCCGATCATCAGACCGATCGAGGCCAGCGCGGCCTGCGGCAGCGGCGAGCTTGAGATCGCCAGCGCCACCCGCAGCGAGCGCATCCATGGAAGACCCAGAGTCAGCGCGAAGCCCGCGGCGGCCGCGATCCAGCGCAGATCCTCGCCGGAAAAGTAGAGGCCGATCGAGGGGGTCAGGCGGAACTCGCTCAGCACGTCAATCCTCGACATCGCGATCGCCACCGCCGCCGCGGCCGCGGGGCCGAAGCTTCGCGTCAGGAACTTGTCGGGATGGTCGCGCAATCCCCACGCCGCGAGCATGGTTCCCCAGGGCAGCAGCCACGCTGCCGCCGAGTCGAAGTTCATGCCCCACGCCGCAATGCACGCCGCCACCAGCGAGAGGAATCCCGCCGTGCCGCGTGCCGCGTCCATGGAATGGGAGTGCTCGTCGAGCAGGCCCAGGGTCGTCCATCGCTCCACGCCGCGCGGCACCGCGGCGCCGAAGGCGACGGTCGCGGCCGCCACCAGGCTCCAGGTGGTCACCGCGTCCTGGGACTCCAACTTCGCGATGAGCAGAACCGCGGCCACGGGAAACATCACCGACCAGACTCCGATGGCCAGGCCGCCGCCGCGCCACCATCGGTTGCGTCCGGCCATCGGCGAGCGCGCCAGCGTGACCATGGCCGCCAGCAGCGCCGTCACCCAGAGCGCCCCGTGGTCGAAATCGATTCGCTCCTGCTGCAGGCGGATTTCCGCGGAGCGCCGCCAGGCGTCGAGTTCCACGATGACCGAATCGGAGGGATCCGTCCGCGTGGCCGCGACCGCCACCGCCAGCGCTTCGGCGGCGCGGCGGGCGCGGAAAAGTTCCTTGCGGGCATCCGCGCAGCCATCGATCATCGTTTCATGAATCGTCGGGAAGACCGTGGCGGCGCAGAGGGGACCGAAGAAGACGCCCGTGCAGATGCCCGCGGCGATCCAGGAATTCTTCCACCCCGCGGCTCGCAGCAACCAGGCCAGTCCCGCCGCCGCTGCGCCCGCCATCAAGGCGCCGGAAATCGACCACGCGATGGTTTCGGGAGTCAGCACTCCGGTACAGTATTCCAAAGATCTCCCATGCATGTTTTTCCGCCATCCCTGCGCCGCCGTCTTCGCGCTCCCGTTTGGGCGCTGCTTGGCGCGGCGTGCTGCGCCGGGGGCTCAATGGCCCAGGCGCCGGCGCCCCTGCGGCGCACGCCGGGCGTTGCGGCGTTTGTCAAGGCGATCGACTTGGCGCCTGAAAACGCGGTCACTCTGATCGTGGCGCCCGATCCCAAGTCGCTCGGCGAGGACATGGGCGAGCTTGCGGCCAAGCTCGACCGCATGCAGGCTCTCACCGAACTCAAGCCGCTGGACCTGGTCAAGAGTCAGTTGGGCATCGGCCCGGGCATGAATGATCGCGGGCCGATTGTCGCCTGGTACTCGATCGCGGCGGATAAAACTCCGCAGTGGTGCGCCTTGATTCCCACCGTCGATGGCGCGCAGTTCATTCAGTCAAACCTCGAGGCGGCTCCGGACATCGCACCGGATGCCTATCGACGTAAGGGCAAGACCTATTACGCCCGGGTCATTGATGGCTTCGTCGTGGCGAGCCCGAGCGCCGATCTGGAGCGCGCCTACGCCGCCAAGCCGGGACTTGCGGATCGGCTGAAAAAGCGCCTGGGCGAGCGCGGTTTCGCGGTGCTGTGCGACGGCGAAATCGGACTGTGGGCGGGGCCCGAGTCGCTGGCGGAATTGCGAAACAGCAATCGGCCTCAGGCCGCTGAAAAACCCCAAGACAAAACCGCGGCTCCCGGCGAAAAGGGCGCGGCACCGAGTGAAGCCTCCAAGGAAAATGACAAGGCCGCGGCGAAAAAAATTGAGGATTGGCAGCTGCGATCAGAAAAACTCCTGGCGGGCCTGACCGACGCCGTCG
This sequence comes from Planctomycetota bacterium, assembly GCA_021414025.1. Classification (NCBI taxonomy): domain Bacteria; kingdom Pseudomonadati; phylum Planctomycetota; species Planctomycetota bacterium. Next base: position 103,824 of record JAIOPG010000006.1, read on the forward strand.
CGAGCGTCGATGTCGATCCACTGGGCGTGCTGATCCGCAGCTATTACGTGCTCGACCCTGAAAGCGAGTTGGGCAAGTCGGCACACGGCGGCGCGCACACCGGCGTCAGCTTCAGCCATCTGCCGCGCGGCTTCTTCGTCCTCGCGCTCTCGGCGGACATCGCCGGACTGGGCGGCATGCAGACCTTCCTCGATCTCGCCGCGCTGGTCCCCGGCGGCGAGCAGGCGCCCTCATGGCTTGAACAGAACAAATCGCTGCTGACGTCGATCCAGCTGGCGATCTATCCCAGCAAGCTCGGCCTCATGGGCGGCGGACTTCTCAACGAGGCGATGCTCTGGCTCGCCACCACCGACGGGGTCAAGGCCAAGGCGGTACTGGAGCAGTGGATGGTGTCGCTCAACGGCGAGGCGGATGGACAGAAGCGCGAGGTGACCTGGGAAAAGGACAAGACCCTGAAGAATGGAGCGGTCGCGGACGCCTACCAGATCAAGGACACGCCGCTGCCACGCAATGGCCAGCCCGCGCGCCGCACCAACCCGATGGAGCGGATGTTCCGCACGCTTCTCTATGGACCGAAGGGGCCCTGCGGATTCGTGAAATCCTGCCCGGACGGCGTCTACGTCACTTTCAGTCAGCGGCCCGATGTGCTTGAGCGCGCAACCGGTGCCGCGGAAAAATCATTGGAAGGCGATGATGTGCTCGCGGTGCTTCGCGCCTGGATGATGCCCAAGCCGGACGCGATGGCATTCATCGGCGTGGGTTCGTTGTTGAACGTCGTGCGCCAGGCGGCCAACGCCTTTCCCGGCGGCGGACTGGAGATTCCCGACGCGCCGCCTGACCTAGAGCCGATCGCTTTCGCCATGACGGTTGAGGGCGGACGGATCGAAACCGCGACCATGATTCCCACCGGCGTCATCTCGGTTTTGGTCGCGGCCTACGCCGATCGCCGGGACGCGCAGATTGATGACCGGAAGGATCCGGCTTCAACGAAGGACGCCGACGAGGACACGCCGACCCCGCCGCCCGCCGCCAAGAACCCGCCCGCACCCGCAGCGCCGTGACGCACCCGGGCACGCCAGCGCTGCATGACTGGCTGGTCGCCGCGCACTCGCCGCTCTCCTTTGCCAAGCGTCCGCTGCTCGCGGGCATCCTCAACTGCACTCCCGACTCCTTCTTCGACGGCGGCCGTTTCGCCGGCGCGGACGACGCGGTCGAGCATGGATTGCGCATGGTCCGCGAGGGCGCCGATCTTCTGGATGTCGGAGGCGAGAGCACGCGCCCAGGTTCGGTCCGGGTCGGCGCCGCCGAGCAGATCGCGCGGATCGAACCGGTCATCCGCGCCCTGCGGCGCCAGTGCGATGTCCCCATCAGCGTCGACACCACGCTCAGCGCGGTCGCACAGGCCGCGCTTGCCGCGGGTGCCAACATCATCAACGACGTCAGCGGCGGCATGGAGGATCCCGCGATCTGCAAACTTGCGGCCGAGCGCGGGGCCGGTCTGGTGTTGATGCATCGGCTGAAACCGCCGGATCAGGACCGGTACAGCGACCAGTACCAGAGCGCGCCGCGCTACGGCGATGTGGTCCAGGAGGTGCTGAAGGAGCTGCTGCGGCTGGTCGATCATGCCGTCGGCCTCGGCGTGAAGCCCGGTCAGATCGTCCTCGATCCCGGGTTCGGTTTCGGCAAGAGTGTCGAGCAGAACTTCGAGCTGCTGCGCCGGTTGGACGAGATCGCCGCGGCGCCCTTTCCCGTGCTGGTCAGCCTGAGCCGGAAAAGTTTTCTCGGCGCCCTTTGCGGCGGACTTCCGCCCGCCGAGCGCCTGCCCGCCACGCTCGCCGCAGCCGGCGCGGCCCTGCGCGGTGGCGCCGCGATCCTGCGCGTGCACGACGTGGCGGAACACCGCCAATTCCAGCGGATTACCGCGGCTGGCGGAGGGTGCTAGGATTCGTTGTTCGCATGCGGGTCGTCCGCCGGCGCGGAATTGATTTCGGACGCATCGTCCACAGTTGATGAGGAACCCATGGCCAGCCCAAACACACTCGAATTCACCGACGCAAATTTTGACGCCGAAGTCCTGAAGAGCAGCGTTCCCGTGCTGGTGGATTTCTGGGCCGAATGGTGCCAGCCCTGCCGGATGCTCGGGCCAACCATCGACCAGATCGCGGAGGAGTCCAAGGGCAAGGCGAAGGTCGGCAAGGTCGACATCGATCACCACCAGAGCATCGCCCTGAAGTACGGCATTCAAAGCATTCCCACCGTGCTCCTGTTCAAGCAGGGACAGATGGTCAAGAAATGGGTCGGCGCGGTTCCCAAGGCGACCCTCAGCGAGGCGATGAACGCCGTCTGAGCGGCCAAAGTCGGCCTGAAATCAAGTTCAAGGGCATCGGCATTGGCTTTGACGCCGGGTACACTGTTCGACCCCGAAGCTTGTGCCGGTGCCGCGGCGGGGTTTGGTCGGTTCGAGAATTTCTGGGCCTGTAGCTCATCTGGGAGAGCGCTTCCATGGCATGGAAGAGGTAGTCGGTTCGATCCCGATCAGGTCCACTGAAACACCCTGTCCTCGTTCATCGACGACGACAGGGTTTTCTTTTGGATCCCGGCGTCCCTACACTCGGCCGCGATTTCGAACCCCATGATGACGCCGCCGCCCTGCCACCTTCGAAGAGCCGCATTCCGCGCCGCGCTGACCGCGGTGGCGCTGGCGGCCCTGGTCGCCGTGCAGGGCTGCAGGGAAGCATCTGGAAATCCACCCGCCTCCGATGCGCCGGCGCCGGCGGCCGTCGCGACGAGTCCGTCGCCCGCATCGATCGACCACGTCCTGCTCATCTCCGTCGACGGCCTGCGTCCCGAAGCGGCACTGCCGCCGCTGGACGAACTGCATCCCGGCCTGAAGCGACTGACGCAGGGGGCGTGGACCGCACAAGCCCGTTGCGATCCCGACATCTCCATCACGCTTCCCAATCATGTCGGCATGATCACCGGGCGCCTGGTCGCCGGGGAACTTGGGCATGGATGGACATCGAACTCGGATCCGCCCTCGCTCAAGTTCGGCGGCACGCTCCACGCCAAGCAGGGCCGGTACATCGCCAGCGCCTTTGACGTTGCCCACGACGCGGGAGTGCGCACAGCCATGATCGCGGGCAAGTGGAAATTCGCCCTCTTCGAGCAGAGCTACGGCGAGGACGCGGGCGGCAAGGATGGCGTCGCGCCCGACGACGGCAAGGACAAGATCGACTGCTTCGTCTTTGCGCCCGATCCGATGGAGGAGGTCCGGCAGCAGCTGGCCTTCCTGCACGGGGCCTGCGAGCGCGGCAAGCGATCCTTCTCCTTTCTCCATCTTCCGACTCCGGATTTCTACGGCCACGGGTCCGGATGGGACCTGGCCGACGGCTCGCCCTACCGAGAGGCGCTGCAGCGAATCGACCACGCCATCGCGGCGCTGCTCGCGGGGATCGAAGAGTCGCCGCATCTGCGCGGCCATGTCGCGATCGTCCTGACCTCGGACCACGCGGGCGGAGTTCCATTCGCCAGCCACACCGATCCCGAGGCGCCGGTCAACTACACCATTCTCTTCATGATCTGGAATGGCGCGAACCTTCCGCGCGGCGATCTCTACGCGATGAATCCCTCCAGCCGCCATCGTCCCGCGCCGACCGAGCGCTTCGCTCCCGGCCAGGCGCCGCCGATCCGCAACGCCGACGCCGGCAACGCCTGCCTCATGCTGCTGGGGTTGCCCGGGATTCCCGGCAGCACGGCGAACACGACGCAAGATCTGCGGATCGATTCCAAGTAGAGGCGAGACGAGCGGCGGAATGATTCTGCAGTCGTGAGCGGGATCCGCCTTCGAACCCACCGGAGGATCGGTTAGGCTTGGCTTATGTCGGATTTTTGGCTTGTTTCCGTTGCCGGAACCAAGGAGGCGAAGCATCGACTCGCGCCGCCGGGCCCGATCACCATCGGGCGCGGAACCGACCGAACGATCATCCTCGCCGAGAAAGTGGTCAGCCGGCATCACGCCACGCTGCATTGGTCATCCGCCACCGTCGACGAGCCCGGCATGTGGCGCATCTCCGACGACGGGAGCTCCGCGGGCACCTACATCAATGGCGCGCAGGTTCAGGCGGGTCGCACCCTCCCGCTGCGGCATGGCGATCGGCTCGAGATTTCGCCCTGGACCTTCGAGGTGGTCGACCAGGAGGTGCCGCTGGATCTGGCGACCATGATCGACGTGTCGAGCGGGGAGGAGAAATCCAGGATCGAGGCGCAGGTGGAGCGCGTGCAGATTGCCGAGCCCGCGGCCTTCGCCCAGGATCAGCTGCTCATCCTCCTGCAGGCAGGCGAGTCCATTCACCAGGCCGAGCACGAGGCCGAGGTCTATCCCGCGGTGGTGCATGCGCTGGCGATGGCCACGCAATTCGCGAACGTCGCCTTCGTCCGCAATGTCGGCCAGGGAGACGCGGTCGAGGTGCTCACCCAGATCGGCGAGATGAAGGACGCCCAGGGCCGTCCGCGCATCAGCCGGTCGATGCTCCGGCAGGCGCGGCAGGGGCCGGTGATCGAGAAGGCGTTCAGCGCCGCCGATCCGACGCTCGAAGCCAATCCGAACCACACCGTCATGCCGAAAAGCATGGAAGTCCGCCGCGCCATCTGCGTCCCCGTGGAGCTTGCCGGCGTGCTCTTTGGTTTCCTCTACCTGGACGACGCCAAGCCGCGCGACGACGCCCGGCTCGCGGAGGTTGCCAGCATCGCCGGCGCCATCGCCCGCATGGCGGCGCAGGGGCTGGGCAATCAGCAGCGCGTGCGGATGGCGCAGCGCTTCGCCATGGAGCAGCAGCTCATGTTCGGGGGCACCATGCACGCGCTGATCTCGGCGATCGACGCCAAGGATCCCTACACGCGCGGCCATTCCGTCCGCGTGGCCCGCTTCGCCCGGCTGCTCGCCCAAGCTGCGGGCCTGGGCGTCGAGCTCGTCGAGCGCACCCATCTTTGCGGCACGGTCCATGACATCGGAAAGATCGGCGTGCCCGAGGCGGTGCTGTGCAAGGCGGAGCGGCTCACCGACGATGAGTTCGCCAAGATCACCGCACATCCGGCGACCGGGTTCCAGATCCTGCGCGACATTCCGCAAATGCGCGACGTGCTCCACGGGGTGCTGGAGCACCACGAGAAGTGGGACGGTTCCGGCTATCCGAACGGGCTCGTCGGTGACAAGATCTCACTGCTCGGTCGGATCATCTGCCTGGCGGACTGCTTCGACGCCATGACCAGCGCCCGCGTCTACCGGCCCGCGCGCAGCGTGGAGGAGGTGCAGGCCGAGATGCAGAAGTGCCTGGGCCGGCACTTCGATCCCGAGCTGGGAAAAATCTTCCTGTCGATTCCGCGCCTCAAGCTCCAGGAGCAGATCGTCCGCAGCGACGTGGCCGCCAGCGGATCATTTTGAGTCGGGGGTCGGGGTCGCCGCGGCGCTGCCCGGGCCGAGCAGAATCGAGATCCAGCGGAATTCCTCGGTGTTGTCCAGCAGAATCTTCACCAGCATCGTCAGTGGCACGCTCAGGAACATGCCCACCGGTCCCAGGATCCAGCCCCAGAACACCAGGCTCAGGAAGACCACCGCGGCGCTGAGTCCAAGCTTGCGTCCGAAGAGCCGGGGCTCCAGCCAGCTGCCGATGACAATGTTGAAGAGCACCTGCAGGATCACCATCACCAGCGCCATCTGCCATCCGTTCACCGCCAGGCAGAGCAGCACCGCGGGGATGGCCGTGATGATCGCCCCGAAGGTCGGGATGTAGTTCAGGAAGAAGGCCGCGATGCCGATGAAGAGCGCGTAGGGGGTGTTGAGCACGTAGCAGCTCAGCGTCACCAGCACCGCCGCGAGGAAGTTGGTCTGCGACTTCACCGCGAGGTAGCTCTGGATGTCGCTCACGATGCTTCGGTAGCGGCCAAGGTCATCCTCGGGTCGCCCGGTGATCGTCCGGATCTTGTTCGGCAGCACGGCCGCCTCGCCCAAGAGGAATGCGAGCGTGAGGATGACGAAGAGCCCGCTCTGGGCCAGGTTCGCCAGCCCCTTCACGAAGTTGCTCGCGTAGCCCAGCACGTCGCCGGGATTGGTCTTGGAGATCAAGGTGTCCAGGTCCATGTGGATTCCCCGCGCGGCCAGATCGACGTTCAAGGCGGCCAGCTTCTCCTCCAGGATCACGCGGTATTCCGGAATCTTTTCCGCCAGCGCCCCCAGGTTGTGCGTGGCGATCGTGGCCGCGCCGGCGATCAGCGCCACGATCACGATCAGCAGGCAGGTCGCCGCGAGCCAGCGGGGCATGCCGGTGCGGCAGAAGAACGCCAGCGCAGGCAAGCTCACCACCGCGAGAAAAATGGCCGCCAGGATCGGGACCACCAGCGGCGCCGCGGCCTTGAGGCCAGCCAGAATGATGATCGCCGCGGCCGCCGAATAGAGAATGCGACTGCCCCGGCCCGGCGCCTCCATGGAAGGAGTGGGGGAATTCATGGCGAAGATCGTACGGCAAGTTGCGCCGGGTTGGCACTACAGTGAACGCCATATGCGACTCCATTCAGCGATTGACCGTCCCTCCTTCGCGCGAAGCCGCGCCGCCCGACTCCTCGCTGCGGCGCTTGCCGCGGCTGCGGCAAGCCTCGCTTTGGCGCAGGCGCCGACTCCGCCCGCCTCATCGCCGCAAGCCAAACCGCAGGGCGCGGCGGAATCGAAAGACCTCACCCTCCGCGTGCCCGAGATCAAGCTGGTCCGGATGTTTCCGAATCTGACTCTGCGCCGTCCGACCCAGGCGGTGCAGGCTCCCGGCGAGCCGGGCACGCTCTACGTGGTCGAGCAGGCCGGCCGGGTTCTGCGCCTCGATCTGAACAACGACCAGGTGAAGTCGGGCGAGGTGTTCGCCGACATTCGCAAGGAAGTGAACGACCGGAACAACGAAGAGGGGCTCCTCTCGCTGTGTTTCGATCCGAAGTACGCCGACAACGGATTGCTCTACCTCTACTACACCGCCGACAAGCCGCGCCGCTCGGTGCTGAGCCAGTTTCATGCCAGCGACGACCGCAAGACCATCAACATGGACAGCGAGAAGATCATCCTGCAGGTTGATCAGCCCTATTCGAATCACAACGGAGGCACGGTGCTCTTCGGTCCGGACGGCATGCTCTATCTCAGCTTGGGCGATGGCGGCGCGGCCAACGATCCGCATGGAAACGGTCAGAACCTTGGCACGCTTCTGGCCTCCATCGTCCGGCTCGATGTGAGCCATGTGAGCAAGGAGTCACCCTACGCGATTCCCTCCGACAATCCCTTCCTCGCGACCAAGGGCGCGCGCAAGGAGATCTGGGCCTATGGACTTCGCAATGTCTGGCGCATGAGCTTCGACCGCGAGAGTGGCGTGCTCTGGGGAGGCGATGTCGGCCAGAATCAGTACGAGGAAATCGATGTCATCGTCAAGGGCGGCAACTACGGCTGGAATCCCCGCGAGGGGCTGCACGAGTTTCCCGGCGGAAAGAAGGGCGCCTTCGGCGACCAGTACATCGATCCCGTGCACGAGTACTCACACAACGACGGCTTGAGCGTGACCGGGGGTTATGTCTATCGCGGCAAGAAATGCCCGGACCTGAGCGGCATCTATTTCTTTGCCGACTACAGCTACGGCATCATCTGGGGCGCCCGCTGCCAGGGCTCGAAGATGGGCGAGCCGAGAAAGCTCATCCATCGCAGCGCCAATCTCTGGTCGAGCTTCGGCGAGTTGCTCGATGGCGAGCTGGTGCTCTGCTCGTTCGACGGCGGCGAACGGGGACCGGGATCGCTCTGGAAAATCACCTGCGCGAATTGAGGCTTCAGCCGCCGATGTAGCCGGGCGAATTCCACCAGGGCTCGCCTGAACCCATGTCGCCATTTTGATCCACGTTGGGATCCTCGTTGTCGCCATCGTCCAGGTCGTAGAACGAAACGGGCTGGCCGTTCTTGTCCATCTGACGGGTTTGCTGCTGGGTCGGCGACATCGAGTTGCCCCAGGGGGATGGGCTCTGGCAACCGCAGCACATTGCGACCGCCATCGCGAGCGTCCCGCATGCCGTTGCGTTCCGGGGTCGGTTCATGCGCGTCACTCTAGCACCTGTGCCATCGGGGCGGAGCCGGTCGGAGGTCCGGTGCGCGAAGCGCCCGGCGCCCAGCTCCGCGACTCGACGGCGTCGCCATCGCGCTTGACCATCATGAACCAGCCGTCGCTGAAGTAGATCGCGATGCCACCCTGTTGCAGCTGCCAGCATCCGGTGTTGATGGCGTCAATGCTCTTCACCGCGGAGCCGTTGCTTTGCAGCACGATGTAGAAGGGCTTGCTCTGGTAATTCGGATCCGCGCTGCGAGTCCTCCAGACGCCGACCCACGGCGACGAACCGTCCAGCACCTTGATGGCCTGCCCGAAGGAGGTCGGAATGCCTTGGCGGCTCGCCCGCGGGGCGTAGGAATATTTTTCAAAACCGATCTGTCCCAGCTGAATGACATCCATCCAGCCGTCGGTCCAGTTCATGACCAGCACTCCATCCTCGATTTTCCAGGTGCCACGCTCGCCCTTGGCACCGTCGGGTCCCTTGCTCCAAGTGCTGATGGCCAGGCCATCCTCGAGCAGATTGACATTGAAGAGGGCGTTCTGGCTGTCGGTCAGTGCCCAGGTGCCCTCGGCCACGTCGCGCGTGATTTCGGAGGCGATTTTCCCGCTCGCCAGCGGGGGCGAGGAGCAGGATCCGCCGAGCAGGCTTGCCGCCATTGCCACGAGCAACGCCAAGTGCCTCATGCGGGGCATGGTATCCCGAATCGGCGCGGGTTCAATCAACGGCCGTGGTCCGCGGCGCTCCCCTCGGCGCCGACGGCACCCATCCGCAACTTTTGTCGGCGCACCCAACCATCGGGCGCAGAGACGGGCCGCGCGGCGAGCAGGTCAATCGCATGGCTCAGTCGAAGCGGGGAGTAATTCCAGCAATCGACGCCCACATCCATGCTTCGCCCCAGTTCCTCAAGAGCTCCGTGGGTGTGGCCGTACAGATGCATGGCCCCGCCCATCTGCCCGCGCCAGGCGCGAAGCGGATAGTGCGACAGCAGGAGGCGCTCGCCCGAATGTTCGGCGCGGAGGCTGTACTGATCCCGAACCTTGTCGAAGAGCGACTTGAACCGGGCTCCCTTGGGATCATGGTTGCCGCAGACCAGGCGGATGGACTTGCAGCGGATGGCCCGGCGGATTTTTTCGGCATGATCGACTTGCACGTCGCGTCCCTCGGCGAAAGGACCGCAAAAATCCCCGATGTGATAGAGCAGATCCCGCTTGCGGACGGATTGATTCAGAGCTTCGACCAGGGCGGCATCCATGGCGGCTGCGTCCGCGAAGGGCCTCTGAAAAAGCGCGAGGGCGTGGGCATCTCCGAAATGCGTGTCGCCGGAAATCCAGATCGTCCTCGCCATGGCGCGAAGGCTAACGCAACCGGCAGCGCCGGAGACGCATCGAAAGGGTTCAGCCGAATCTGGGAAGCCGCATCTTCCATGCCGAATCGGATTCGGTATAACTCTCCGACATGGCCACGGCCCGGCACTTTCTTCAGATCGAAGGCCTGACCCGGGAGCAGCTTCAAAAACTGCTTGCGGTCGCCAAAGGCAATCTCGCCGTGGCCGATCAACGGATCGCCCGCAAGGACACCCTTTCAGGCCGGGTGATCGCCAACCTCTTCTTCGAAGATTCGACGCGCACCCGATGCAGCTTCGAGACCGCCGTGCACCGACTGGGAGGGGAGGTTTTCACGCTGACCGCTACCGGATCCAGCGCGAGCAAGGGCGAGAGCCTGGTGGACACCGCTCTGAACATCGAGGCCATGGGCGTGAGCGGCTTGATCATCCGTTCCACCATCTCGGGCGGACCGGCCATGGTTGCCAAGCGGGTTTCCATTCCAGTCATCAACGCAGGTGATGGCCGGCATGAACATCCAACCCAGGGCCTGCTTGACCTCTTGACTTTGCAGGAATCCCTTGGGTCACTCGAAGGCAAGCGAGTTGCGATCGTCGGGGACATCGCCAACAGTCGGGTTGCAAGGTCAGCCACCCAAGGCCTGGCCATCCTTGGGTGCCAGGTGGTCTTGATTGGGCCACCGACTTTGGTGAATAAGTCACACCAAGAAATGACAAAATATCACAATCTCATTACGATCTCACACGATCTTGATGCTAATTTACGGGATCTTGACGCAATAATGATGTTGCGGCTTCAGGTTGAACGGGCAGCAAGTTACGGTGTTTCATCTGATTATAGGACACTCTATGGCTTGACCTCCGAACGCGCCCTGCGATTGAAGGGCGGAGCGGTGGTTTTGCACCCCGGACCGGTGAACCGGGGTGTTGAAATTGATGACTCAGTGGCGGATGAATTCGGTGGCACAAGGATCTTGCGTCAGGTGACGCATGGGGTTGCCGCTCGAATGGCCGTTCTCGAAGAAGTTATTAGACAATAGATTAAGTCGCACACCCGATTTATTTATAGCGCTTTTTTTCAAAGCAGCCTTCCGCAGAAGCGAACAAAATCTCCTTTCCTTGCGGGTGATTGCAAACTAAATCTAGTCGCCGGGGTAACTTCAAACCCTTCATTCAACCGATAGTAAAAAACTTGATTTTCCTTCCTCCCACGAGACCAATGTCAGTGTTGCTGTTCCTCAGGCTTCGCGCCTGCGCCCGCATTTTTGCGCTGCCGGCGATTGTCCTGCTGTCGGGATGCATTGAGACGGACAGCTTCTTTGATCCAAGCAAAACCGGTTACTTCGAGACGACTCCTTCGGAGATGCCGATCCTCACCCGGATCGACGTCATCGAGCAGGCCAGCGACGGGCCGGAATTTGTCAGCCCGACGCCCGCGGACTTGAAGGCGAGCGATCTCTCCTATCGATTTGCTCCAGGCGACGTCCTTCGAATCGAAATCCCTAGCCTGATGGCGACGGGCCAGACCGAGCAGGCCGAGCGCGTCGTCGACCAGACCGGCGACATCCAGCTGCCCGTCATCAACAAGGTGAGGGCGGCCGGACTGACCACAGAGGAACTTCAGACCAGCATCGAGCTGCGGCTCAAGGGAATCCTGACCAATCCTCAGGCGTTCGTCGCCCTGCAGGAAGGGCGAGCGTTTCAGTTCCGCATTCTTGGATCCGTGGATCAGCCCGGCTTGTATGCACTGAACAAGCCCGATCTTCGACTGCTCGATGCCATTGCGACCGCCCGGGGCGCCAGTGTGAACACCGTCCGGATCCTGATCACACGCGAAGTCATCGCCAACGAATATCGCGCCTCCTACGACCAGCGGGCGCTCAGTCCCAGCGGCACCACCGCCGCTCCAGCCACGACCGCCCCTCCCACCACGACGCCGACCACCACGGCTCCTCCCAAAGTCACGACGCCATCCGAAGTGGACATTGATCAGCTCATCAATGAACTGCCGGGCAACAACGCTCCCGCGTCCTCGGCGCCCGCTGCGCCGGCAACCCCAGCCGCCATCCCGCCCGCAACCGACCCCGCTCATGATCCGGCAGCGCCTCCGGCTGCACCTCCAAGCTCGGAACCCGCCAAGGCACCCGCCCTGGACCCCGCAGCCCCGCCCAAGGCGGATCCCGCCACCGATCCCGCAATGGATCCGGCCCCACCAACCGATCCGGCCAAGGAGCCGGCGCCATCGACCGATCCATCCAAGCGACGGACGCAACTGGGCATGCTCCGCGCGGAAACGCGCCAGGCACCGCCGGTCGACATCGACCAGCTCGAGCCGGCGAAGTCCGACGACCGCGGCAATCAGCCTCCGGTTCAGAATCCGCTGGACGCGAATGCCGGCGACCAGTTCATCTTTGACAATGCTTCGCAGTCGTGGATCCGAAAGTCCTCGCTGGCCGCGGGCGCCAATCACCCCGATGCCGCGCCGGGAGCCCCGGAGACCGCCGCCGCGCAGGACCCGAAGGGCACCGCCGACGTGGTCGCGGCCGAACCTGGCAGCGCCGGACTTCGCTCCGCGGAAGCCGCCCAGATCCGCAAGAACAAGCGCATCCTCGCGGCGCAGGAAAAGACGGTGGTGATCGACATCGACTACAACCAGCTGGTCCGCGGCGAGTCAAAGCTCAACATCGTCATCCGACCGGGCGACTTGATCTACTGCGACTCGGGACAGGTCGGCGTGGTCTACATCGACGGCGAAATCAACCGGCCGGGCGTCTACAACCTGCCCACCTCAGGCAAGCTGACCCTCAGCCGGCTGGTTGCCGCGGCCGGTGGCGTGAGCGAACTCGCGATTCCCGAGCGCTGCGACCTGATCCGGCGGCTTGGAAGCGACAAGGAAGCCTGCGTGAGAATCAGCCTGGCGGCGATCCGCAACCGCGGCGAGCCCGATATTTTCCTCAAGCCCGACGACCACATCATCGTGGGCACCGATTTCTGGGCCTGGCCGCTGGCCCGGTTCCGCCGCGACTTCTCCATGCCGAACTCGATTGGCTTCCAGCTTGACCGCAACTTCGGCAACGACGTCTTCGGCGCGCCGCCGTCCAACATCGGGAACCAATAATCCCGCGGACATGGCTCCACAGGGCGAACCATGGTGCTATGGCATGAATGAAATGGACGCAAAAATGGACCGAATGAGCGGGTTTTCAGAACAGAACGATAAAGCCGGGCGTCGAACCGATCGATGGATGAGCGTGATCTGAACCATGACCACCGCACCCGCTCTAGCTCACGATGCCCGCGATTCGAATGTCGTCGAGTTGTCCTCCAGGACCGCCCTGGTGGCGGGCATCGCGCTGCTGGTGCTCTTTGTCGCGGTCTTCTGGGAATGGATCGTTCACCAGGTCACCTGGGCCTCGCATGAACCCTCGGACTGGGGGCACACGCTCATCATTCCATTCGTGAGCGGCTACTTCGTCTGGGCCAAGCGAAACGAAATCATGGCGCAGCCGTGGCGCCCGGCGTGGATCGGACTTCCACTCACCATCCTGGGCATCGCCTGGTACATGATCTGCAACCTCGGCCCGGCCGCCCTGGCCCATCACAATGTCCGCGCCTCGGGGCTGGGCATCACCCTGATCGGCATGGGCCTGCTGCTGCTGGGCTGGCGGGCGATGAAGCCCGTCTGGTTCCCGCTTTTCTACATGCTGATTTTCTTCCAGACCGTGAGCGAGCGTCTGCTGAACATGGTGACCTTCCGGATGCAGGACATCTCCGCGCAGGGCGCGTACCTGTTGCTGAACCTGATCGGCATCGAGACGGACCTCTCGGGCAACCTGCTCACGATCCTCAAGGATGGCGTGCCCATGCAGCTCAATGTCGCGGAGGCCTGCAGCGGCATGCGCATGCTGGTGGCGTTCCTGGCCCTCGGCGTGGCCATGGCCTACGTCTCGCTGCCCAAGCTCTGGCAGCAGTCGCTGCTGGTGTTGATGGGGATCCCCATCTCCATCTTCGTGAATGTCCTGCGCGTCGCCTCGCTGGGCATCCTGGGGATGTTCAACCAGAACTTCATGTCCGGCGAGTTTCATCACATGATCGGGCTGGTGTGGCTGATCCCGGCGTTCTTCTCCTACCTTGCCGTGCTTTGGATTCTCTCCAAGTTCCTCGTCGAAGAGGATCACACGAAAGCAGCGAACCATGCGCGTTGACCGAAGCGAGATCAAGGCCTTTGTCACGGTGTGCGCCACCCTCGCCATCGGGGGCATCGGGTTCCGCGTGGCGATGATGGAACTGAAGGTGTTCCTGCAGAAGGAGCCCGTGCCGCTGCGCCTGCCCCTGGACGAGCTGCCCGGCACGCTTGGCGAGTGGAAGCAGGTGGGCAAGGACGCGCTGTTCTCCGACGCGGTGATCGAGGAGCTCGGCACCAAGAATTTTCTCGACCGCACCTACGTCTATCGCGGCGATCCGGCCAAGGGGATGTTGCAGGTGCACGTGGCCTACTACACCGGCATGATCGACACGGTGCCGCACATTCCCGAGCGCTGCTGGGGCGCCAACGGCATGGTCATCCAGGGCCAGCCCGAGTTCCGCAAGCAGAAGGTCGATGACTCCGCCTGGGACTACACGAGCGGTCCGATCCGGCCGGAGAGCGGGGCCCGCTATCCCCAAGCCACGGTGAAGGAGCCGGTCACCAAAAAGAACGTGACCGTGAACCTGCCCCTGGGCGACATCACCATGACCGCCAGCTGTTTCCAGGATCCCAGACAGCCCGAATTCACCCTCATCGGGGCCTATTTTTTCATCGCCAACGGCTCCATCACCCCCTCGGCGATGGCGGTTCGAAACCTATCCTTCAAGCTCACGGACCGCTACGCGTACTACTGCAAGGTGCAGTTTTCCTACCGGGTCCGCGAGCAGCCCGACAAGGCGGTCGTGATGTTCGATCAGCTCGCCGGCGACCTGCTGCAATCGCTCCTGCCCCAGCTGATGCGGAGCCTTCCGGATTGGTCACTGCTTGAAAATCAAGAATCACCACCCCCTATCGCGAGTTCCTAAACCATGGCCAAGCGCAAATTCAACCTGAAATTCTTCCTCCTCTTCTCGAGCGTCGCCGTGCTGGTGGCGATCCTGATCGGGGGCTTCTACTACTACCAAATCGTTCTGGGCCCCGAGCGCAATTTCCGCAACGGCAACCAGTACATGGAGTCGGGCAACTACGACAAGGCCATCAACTACTACGGCCGTTCGATCTCCAAGAAGCCGAACAACATCACGTACCTGAACGCGATGGAGGCCGCGCTGCTGAAGCTGGTGCCCAAGACTTCGAGCGAAGCCAGCGAGCGTTACAACAGCTGGGTGAACGTCCGCATGGCGCGCACCCGCGCCGCCAGCGCCGACCCCAAGGTCTGGATCGACGCCATGGAGACGCTGCGCGACCGCTGCGAGCTCTACAACTCGGACGTGATGTGGCGAGACTTCTCGGTCGCCGGCGAGCTCATGTCGCGGTCGATTCCCGCCGAGGACCCGGCCCAAGCCTTGGCGAAATTCTGGAAAGTCCTCGGCCTCAACGCGCGCTTCGCGACCCTGACGCCCGAGGAGCGCGACCAGTTGGACAAGGGATTTCCGGAAGTCGTCAAGCTGCTGCCCACCAATGACCGCGTCTGGCTTGCCTATCTGGACTACCTGCTGGTCAAGGCGGACACCTACGAGCGCGGCAACCAGAAGGCGCTGGCCGAAGAGACCTTCCGCAAGTTCGACGCCGCGGTGGTCGAATGCAGGAAGGTCAATCCCGGCGGCATCGCCGCCCCGGCCTCGATCGTGACGCGGCTGGAGGACCTGAAGGCGAAGCGCACGGGCCAGGTCAAGCAGGAGGATCTGGACGCGGCGTTCAAGGAAGTGCTCGAAGTGGCGCCGCGGATCCGCAATGACCGGAAGCTGACCCTGGCGGCGGCGGGGGCGATCTTCTCAGCTCGCTCCTTCGATGCGAACGTGCAGGCCATGAAGCTGATCGAGGAGCGCCTCAAGGAATACCCCAACGACGCCGTGACGCAGCGGGTCTATCTCAACATCGCCCGGGGCATGAGCACCGGGATCGGCAAGGACATCGCCGAGGCCGTGTTCGTGCAGCCCAATCTGCCCACCTCGATCGAGTCCGTCTCCCAGCTGGGCGCGCGCGAAGCCGCCGGCGACCTGCTCTACACGCTCGCCTTCGAGGATTGGCGCAAGGCCACCGACGAAGCCGACAAGAAAGCCAAGCTCGAGATTGTGCGCCAGACCCGCGACCGCGTGGTCAAGTACTTCACCTCGCAGTCGCTGACCGCGCAGGTGGAGGACATCGAGGCCCGGACCGCGCTGGCCGAGGGCAACGCCAACGACGCCGCGATCCGCTTCGACGCCCTGCTGAAGAAGATCCCCGATCCGACCCAGGAGATGTACTTCTACGCGGGCTACGCCAACATCCTCCGCAACCAGCCGGGCACCGCGCTCTCGCTGGTGACCCGCGGCCTTGAGCATTTCCCCACCTATCCGCCCCTGCTCAATCTGAGCGCCAAGCTCAATGGCGGCATGGGCCGCTACGACGAAGCGCGCAAGGCGCTGGAAAAACTGGTCGAGGTGAGCCCCGACGACAAGGAGGCCCGTGAGTCGCTGGCGCTGCTGGGCGACGCCAAGAAGACCAACACCGAGGTCGCCGCCACTCGCGCCACCAACGCGGTCACCGCGGCGCTGGGCGCCGCCGAGCGCGAGATGATGAAGCACAATTTCGACGGCGCCATCGCCATGCTCGCCAAGGAGCTGGCGGCGAACCCCTCGGAGGTTCGCATCCTGCAGGCGCTCTGCCAGGTCAACATCGTCAAGGGCGACCTTCCTGCGGCCAAGGTGTTCATCGACAAGGGCCTGGCCCTGGATCCGAAGAACACCTATTTCCTGCAGATGAGGGCGATCACCGACAACACCGATCCCATCGACCGGATCGTGGCGTCGATCAAGCTGCTCAACACCGACCCGAAGGAGCAGAAGGTTCAGATTTACGTCGGACTCTCCAGCGCCATGTACAAAATGCGGCAGGCCGTCACGAACATTCCCGAGGACAAGTTGGATCCTGCGGTGAAGGCACAGATGGAGCGATGCGAGAAAATGATGGGTCCCGCGCTCGATGAGGCCCTGGCGGCGGATCCCAAGAATCTTCTGGTGCTGGAGATCGCCTCGGGCGACGCCCAGGACCGCAAGGACTTCGCGGCCGTCGAGAAATACGCCGCCGCGGTCGCTGACGCGGGCGACCTGGGCCTGGCCGCGACCATCCGGTCGCGCGTCCTGGTCTCCCAGGACAAGCTGCAGGAGGCGATCGCCGTGATCCAGGCGGCGCGCCAGAAGGGCGATCAGAACCCGATCATGCTCCGACAACTCGGCATGCTCTTCGAGCGGACCGGCAACGTGGAGGGCGCCCTGGAGCTGGTGCGCGAAAGCTACGACCGCCGGCCCAACGACGCGACCACGGCCCGCGTCTACGCGGAACTTCTTCAGCGCAGCGGCGACCGTCAGAAGTCCCTGCAGGTGCTGCAGCAGGCGGCCCGCGTGAACCCCGATGACAACGAACTGATCGTGGCTTGGCTCGACCTCGAGGGGCAGATCGGTGACCGCACCGGCACCTTCCTGCTGCGCAAGCGGATCTACAAGGAGCGGCCGTCGTTCGGGCAGAACTCCCTGGCTTTAGCCCGGCTGCTGCTGGAGACGCCCGGCGACCCGAACCTGATGGTCGACGCCAACAACAAGCAGAAATTCACCGAGCAGGATCTGCGCGACGCGAACACGCCGCGGATGCAGGCGGCGCTGGCCGCGGCGGCCAAGGCCAACCTGGAGGAAGGCTTCGAGATCATTCGCTTCCTGCAGGAGGCGGCCCCCGGGGACACCACGCTCTCGCTGATCAATGCGCGGGCGCTGAAGAAGTTCGCCTCGGAGAAGGAAGGCGAAGCGGCGATTCGCCGGGACATCGCCAAGGTGGGCCCCGGCAAGAGCGCCGAGCTCTGGATCGCGCTGGGTGTGTACCTGGACGAGAACAAGAAGCCCGAGGCGGCGCGGGTCGCCTTCGAGGAGGCGCAGAAGCAGCAGGATCCCAAGACCATGGGCGTCAACATCCGCATCGCGGACTACTGGTTCAACCAGTCGCAGTGGAAGAATGCCCGCGAGGCGTTGGAGACCGCGGCCAAGGCGGGGGCGATCAACGATGCCGGCCTGTGGATGCGGCTCTCCGAGATCTGCAGCCGCCTGCGCGACTACGACGCGGCCGAGCAGTACCTGGCCAAGGCCGCCAGCGGATCTCCCACCAAGGAGACGCTCTGCACCATCGAGCTGCTGCGCGCCACCAACCTCCAGGGCCGCGGCGAACTGGCGATCATCAACGGCGACGTCGCCACCAGCGACAAGGACTTCAACTCGGCGCGGGAAGCCCTGACCCGCGCCACCGAGCTGCTGCCCAACTCCAGCCTGGCCTGGGTCTCGCTCTCCGACTTCGAGCGGAAGATGTACCAGCGCACCCGCGATCCCAAGCGGATCCAGGCGGCGGAGCAGGCCGCGGACCGCGCCACCGACATTTCGGTCGGCTACTGGCAGGGCATCCGCAACAAGGAAATGGTGCTGCTGGAGCAGGACAAGGTGAAGGACGCCATCACGGTGGTCGACAAGTTCCTCTCCCTCGCGTCGCAGAACACCGAGGCCCGCCGCGATCTGATCGAGTTGCATCTGCGGGCCAACAACGTCCAGCGCGCCATCGATCTGGCCCAGGAAGGGTCGCGCATGAATCCGCGCGACGCCACCTGGCAGACCCTGGTGGGCAACCTGAACGTGCGCCGCAACGACATGGCGGGCGCGACCACGGCCTTCGACGCCGCGTTCACCATCCAGCCCGGCGAGAACCAGCTTTTCGACTGCGTGAACCAGAGACTGCGCAGCAGCAAGGACAAGAAGGACTGGGCCGGCGTGCTCACGCTGTTGCGCAACAACGCGATCGTGGTGGCCACCTCGCCGAAGCTGCAGATTCTGCTGGCGGTGGCCCTGGTGAACACCAACCAGCGCGACCCCGGTCTCACCGCGATGCGCACCGGCTACAAGACGATCCAGGACGGCATCGCCACGGGCGCGATGCGCTCCGACGAGTGGGGCATGTGGTACTCCGGCCTGGGCAACTGCTTCGAGAAGAAGCCACAGGAGTCCGAGGTCTTTGTCAAGTCGCTGCTGGGCAAGAAGGAGATGGACTACTGGAATTGCACCGGCATCGCCACGCTCTACGCCGACCTCGGTCCCGAGGGCACGTCGCGGGCCGTCGAGCTGCTGGAGCAGGCGGCGGCTCTGGCCAAGGCACAGGGCGGCGCCGAATCGAACCAGTTGCAGGCGGTGGCCTACATGCAGGCGGGCAATCTGCTCTACGCGGACAAGAATTGCGAGAAGGGTGTCCAGTACTTCGAGAAGGCCCTGGCGCTGATTCCCACAAATCCCAGCGCGCTCAACAACGCCTCCTACCTGATCGCCAAGTGCGGCAGCGACTTCCCCCGGGCCATCGAGCTGGCCCGCAAGTGCGTTGAGCTCAATCCCGGCGTCGACGATTTCCAGGACACGCTGGGCTTTGCGCTGCTCAAGGCCGGCAAGGCGCAGGAGTCGCTGGAGCCCTTCCAAAAGGCCTACGTCATGACCCAGAAGCCGGGCTCCATGATCCATCTGGCCGAGGCCTTTATCGAACTGAAGCGTCCCGCCGACGCGCGGGAATTCCTGGAAAAGGCCAAGACCCGCACGCCCACCGACGACCAGCTCGCCGAGATCAAGGCGCTGGAAGCCAAGCTGAAATGAACTGAAGGAGAGACCCCATGAGCCGCGCCATCCCACCCACCCCACAAGCCCTCGCCACTCCCAAATCCGCCCAGGCCCCGCGCGCCCGCCAGGCGGCGGTCACGCTCGATCCGGTCCGTCTGCTCCGCGAGCACATCAAGGGGATCATCATCGCGCTGGTGGGCGGCGCCTTCCTCGGCGTGGGACTGCACTACCTCTTCCTCTACACCTATCCGCTCTGGACCGGCACCGCCTATCTGGAGATCCGCAATCAGCTTGAAGACGCCAAGGCCCTCAACGCCAAGGATCTGGCCTCCGAGGAAGCCGTCATCCGACTGGCCCAGACCGAAGTGGCCAGAATGATCAGCCGCGACAACCTGAAGAAGGCCCTGGGAAGCGGCGACGTGCAGAAGACCGAATGGAGCAAGGGCACTTGGTTCCGCGATGAGAATGGCGTGTTCAACATCGACGAGGCCGCGACCGACCTGGAAAATTCGCTCCGCGCCGCCCACCGCCGCGGTACGCAGATCTTCTTCCTGGGCTGGAGCACGCACGTCCCCGAGGACGTGCCGGTGGTGCTCAACGCCGTCGCCGAAACCTACATCAAGGACGTGCGCAGCCGCGAGGACAGCCGCTTCGCCACCATCTTGCGCGTCTACGAGGACAACCGCAAGGTGCTCGACGACAAGATTCTGCAGAAGAAGCAGGAGATCCAGGACTTCGTCCGGCAGAAGGGCATGACCAGCCTGAACGAAATCTCCAGCGAGAACTCCAAGACCCTGGAGAAATTGCGCGACGAGCTGGCCAACACCACCAAGGAGCTCTCGGTCGCGGAGTCGCGCCTGAAGCAGGCCGAGCAGAAGCAGCGCGGCGAGGTCGGGCTTTCCGATGAGGATCTGCGCGACGCCGACAACGACCCGGTGATGGTGAACCTCAATCGCGACCACGAGGACATGGCCCGCCGCTATGAAGCGGCCAAGGTGCAGTTCGGCGAGACGCACACCGAGCTGATCCAGCTGAAGAACGCCAAGGAGGCGATCGCCAAGCAGCGCGACGCCAAGCGCGACGAGATCATCAACCGCAACAAGCTCGCCGACCTTCGCTCCGCCATCAACCGCGTCGAGACCGTGAAGAGCCTGCTCACCATGCAGCAGGAGGAGTTCGTGACCAACTCCAAGAAGAGCGAGGAGTTCACCTCCAACATGGCCGAGCTGGGCACCCTGCGCGAGCAGCTGAGCCAGGTCGAGGAGCAGCGCAAGCTGGTGGCCCAGACCATCAACGACGTGAACCTGGCCCGCTTGCGCGACGAGTCCCACCGAGTGGAATTCGTCCAGCCCGCGATCAAGCCGCGCGAAATCACCTTTCCGCAGCTCAAGTTCATGATCCCCGGAACCGCGGTGCTGGTGTGCGGCATCTACATCGTCATCCTGTTCGTCCGCGAGATCATGGACAAGCGGATCAAGTACCCCAGCGACCTGGCGGCGGTGCCGGGCCGGATCCTGGGCATCATCCCCGACGTCGAGGACGATCCGACCAACCCCAAGCGCGCCGAACTGGTGGTCTACGAGAAACCGCAGTCGATGACCGCGGAGAACTTCCGGCAGTGCGCCACCCTGGTCGAGCGCAAGTTGGCCGGCAACAACTCGCGGGTGGTGGTGGTGATGAGCCCGATGCCGGGCTCGGGCACCACGACCATGGTGCTCAACCTCTCGGCCTGCGACGCCTCGATGGGACTCAAGACCCTGATGGTCGGCGCCAACATGCGCCGCCCCGGCATCTCCAAGGCCCTGGGCATGGATCCGACCGCGGTCGGCCTGGGCTGCATCCTCAACGGCACCGTCAAGCCGGAGGACACCCTCTCTGAGCTCGGTCCCAACCTGCACTTCATCGGCGCGGGCAATCCCGCGACCCGCGCTTTCAAATTGCTCAACACGCCGAAGATGGATGCCTTCCTTGAGTGGGCCCGGCAGCGCTATGACCGCATCTACCTGGACGCGCCGCCCAGCGTCGTCGCGGGTGAGGGCCTGGCCCTTGCCAACAAGGCGGACGCCGCCATTCTGGTGGCCCGCGCCTGGCAGGATCAGAAGGGGCTCGTCATCAAGCTGGCCAACCAGCTTGAGGACAGCAAGTGCCTCTTCCTGGGGACGATCCTGAACCGTCTCAAGAACACCGCCGGCGGCTACTTCAAGAAGAACGCCGAGGCGATCGCCGAATACGCCTCGGAGACCACCGCGTTTCAGCAGCCCGAGATTGCGATCACGACGCACAGGATGCTGACCAACGACGGGACCAACCCGCCGGTTCCCTCGTGAGCGCTCCATGCCCGCACCAACGCAACACATTCTGGTCACGGGTGGCGCGGGATTCATCGGAAGCCACCTGGTGGAGCGGCTGCTGGAGCGCGGCGGCCACATCACTGTGGTGGACGACCTCTCCACCGGCGACGAGGCCAATCTCGCCGCGGCGCGGAGCCTGGGCGGCGACCGCCTGCGCTTCGTCCGCGACACGGTGAGCGGCGCCTTCGCGGCGACGGGCTCGCCGCGCTTCGCGGAGATCTACCACCTCGCAGCGGCGGTCGGCGTCCGCCTGATTGTGGATCGCCCCAGCCGCTCGATCGAGACCAACGTGCTCGAGACCAGCGCCGCCATCCACTGGGCGGTGCGCGATGGAGCCCGGCTGCTGGTCGCCTCCAGCAGCGAGGTCTACGGCAAGGGCGTGCGCGTGCCCTTCTCCGAGTCCGACGACGTGGTCTTCGGACCCACCACCTCCTCGCGGTGGAGTTACGGCTATTCCAAGGCGCTGGACGAGTTCCTCACCCTCGCGGCGATCTCCGAGTCGAAATTGAAATCAGTGATCATTCGCTTCTTCAACACCGTCGGGCCGAGGCAGAAGGGCGACTGGGGCATGGTGCTGCCGCGGTTCGTCCAGGCCGCGGTCGCGGATCGGCCGCTCGAGGTGCATGGCGATGGTTCGCAGCAGCGATGTTTTTGCGATGTCCGGGACGTCGTTCCCGCCCTGATCCAGTTGCTCGGCTCGGCGGAGTGCCAGGGCCGGGTCTTCAATCTCGGCTCCGACCAGATGATCTCCATGGAGGCGCTCGCCGAGCGCGTGGTCCGGCTGACCGGCTCCGCGTCGCGCGTGGTCCATGTGCCGCACGAGCAGGTCTTCGGCAGGGGTTTCGAGGATCTCCTGGTGCGCCAGCCCAACCTGGAGCGCCTTCGCGGCGCCATCGGATTCGCCCCGAAGATCTCCCTGGATCAGACGATCCTGGACATCGCGGAATTATTGCGGGGACGCCGGACCAAGGAGCACGCGGCGTGACGCAGGCGATGATTCCAACCTCGGCGCCGCCGATCACGGCCACCGATCCCGCGGCATGGATCACGCTGCACCCACTTGAAATCCTCTCGGGGTACATGCCGGTCTTCGTGGTGGCGCTGCTGACCACGCTCATCGTCACGCCGATCGTCCGCCGCGTGGCGATCTCCGCGGACATCGTCGACAAGCCCGACAAGGCCCGCAAGCTGCACGCCTATCCCGTGGCCTACCTGGGCGGGCTCGCCATCTTCGCCGGCGCGCTGGTCGCCATCGGCACCAGCGTGATCTTCCCCGGCGAGCAGGCCTCGAGCTTGGAGCTGCAGGGGGTGCCGCTGAGCATCGTGGTGGGCATGCTGGCGATCGTCTTCACCGGCCTCGCCGACGACATCTGGAAGTGGGATCCGCGCTTGAAGATCGCCGGTCAGTTGATCGCTGCGGCGGCCCTGGCCATCGAGGACGTCGGCCCGCAACTGGCGGCCGGGATTCTCTCCGCGATCTTCGGAGCCCCACAGGACATCCTCTTCTCGATCGGCTCGTTCCATGTACCCAACTCGGAGCTCTACTACTGGGTCGGCACCGCGATCACCGCCATTTTCGTCATCGGCGGATGCAACGCGGCCAACCTGATCGACGGGCTCGACGGCCTGCTCACCGGCACCACCACCATCATGGCGATCGGATTCCTGGCGATCAGCCTGATCATGGCCTACTCGATCCCCATCGAGCATCCGGAGCGGACGTTCGCGGGGACTCGCATCATTCTCAGCCTGGTGCTGCTGGGCACGACGCTGGGATTCCTGCCTTACAACTTCAACCCCGCGATCATCTTCCTGGGTGACTGCGGCAGCCTGCTCATCGGATTCCTGAGCGTGGTGATCATCATGACCTTCGGCGAGAACGGCACCACCAAGTACGCCGTGGCTGGCATCCTCTGCTTCGGGCTGCCGATTTTGGACACGACGCTCTCGATCATCCGTCGGAAGGTCGAGGGCAAGTCCATCTCGGACGCGGACCACAACCACATTCACCACAAGCTCAAGCGCCACTTCGGCACCGTGCGCAAGGCGGTGCTGGCGCTCTACGGCATCGCCGCGGGGTTCACGATCCTGGGCGTCGGCCTCTCCTCGCTGCTGCTGCTGACCGACGTCCGCGGCATCGTGGTGGAGGCGAGCGTGCTGGCGGCGTTCCTGCTGGTCGTGGTGTTCTCGGTGAAACGCGCGAAGTACCAGGAATGGCTGAAGCGCAACCCGCCGGAGCGCAAGGCGGTTCCATCGGCCAATTCGCAGGAACGATCCCAGTCGTGACGATGGGCGAAGCTCCGGACGCGGCCATCGACCATCTTCCGGTGATGCCGGCCGAGGTCATGGAAGGACTCGCGCTCGTGGCCGGAGACATCGTGGTGGATGCGACCGCGGGACGGGGCGGACATGCGGAGGCCATTGCCCGGGCGATCGGGGGCGGCGGAACCCTGCTGCTGCTGGATCTCGATCAACGAAACCTAGATTTTGCTGCCGCGCGGGTGCGAAATCTGCCCCAGGCGCCGCGGGTGGAGGCGGTCCACGCCAACTTCACGGAAGTGGCGGAAATCCTTGTGAGCAAAGGACTTCGGGCCAGCGCCATCCTGGCCGATCTGGGGTTTGCCAGCAATCAAATGGACGATCCGTCGCGGGGTCTTTCATTTTCCGCGCCGGGTCCGCTGGACATGCGGCTGGACCAGGCCAGCGGTGAAAGCGCCCAGTCTTTGCTGGCCCGGATCACGGAGACGGAGCTGGCGGATCTGATCTATCAACTGGGCGAGGATCCATTTTCCCGCCGCATCGCCCGGCGGATCATTCAGGTGCGGGATCTGGGACTCCTGAAAAGCACGGCCGACCTGGCCCGCGCCGTGGTGGAGGCCTATGGAGGAAAGGCCCGCCAGAGCCGCATGCATCCGGCGACGCGCACCTTCATGGCCCTGCGGATCGCGGTGAACCGGGAGCTGGAGTCGCTGGAATCACTCCTGAGCACACTTGAGCGGGAAATTGCCGGGTTTTTTCCGGTCGTCGCGCCGGAAGCGGGGGGCTCGTTCCCCTCCATTTCAGGCGCCGGACGCCCGCATAAAAAGGACCCGATCGCAACGGGGCAGGGGGGGTCGCAACGGGGCTGGCTGAACCAAAATGCGCGCGTGGCAATTTTGGCGTTCCACAGCCTGGAAGACCGATTGATTAAAAGAGCTTTCGTTGAGTGGGAGCGCCATGGATGGGTGTCCCGGCTCACGCGAAAACCTCTCGTCGCGGGCGACGCGGAGTGCGATGCCAATCCAAGGGCTCGCTCCGCCAAGCTTCGCTCGGTTCGGATTGCGGGCGTGTAGATTCGCGCGATTGGGTTTTGAGGATGGACAAAGATCGGGCAACGGGTGTTGGCCGGAATTTCAAATGGACACGGGCCCCCATGCGGGGCCACAACGCAAGGATGCGAGATGACTCGAGAAAATAAACTGGCGATGGTGGTTGGATTCGGACTTTTGCTTTTCGTGGGCATTCTGGTGAGCGATCACTTCAGCACCGCCCAGCGGCAGGAAAATGCGAACCTGGTGACCGCGGATCGGACGCGCGAGCGCGTCAGCCGCCCGATCTCCATCGCGGCGATGCCGGTGGCCGGCGTCAACGCCATCCAGCCCGCCGAAGTGATGCCGGGAAACACCCCCAACGACGTGCGCCGCACTTCCAACGAGAACACCGCGGCCCCGGACGCGCGGACCCCCAACTCGGATGTCCGCCCCATCCCCAACTTGCCCAACCCCGCGCCGGAAACTCCGGTGACCACTGTGGACAAGTCCAAGGCAACCAAGGTGCAGGAGAGCGAGCCCGGCGTCCAGCTCCATCCGATCGCCGAGGGCGAGACCCTCTATTCCATCTGCGCCAAGACCTATGGCGACGGCACGCTCTGGAAGGAACTGGCCGAGTACAACAAGAAGGCGCTGCCCAACCCCGCGCAGCTGCGCAAGGGCGTGACGCTGCGGCTTCCGCCGGCGGAGAAGCTTCGCCATGGCTCGGCGGTTGCTTCCACCACCAAGGGCGCGAGAGTCAGCGCGACGCCAAGCGAGCAGGAGAACGCGGCGCTGCATTCGAACAGCGCGAGCGGTTCGAAGGCGAGCCCGAATGTTCAGTTGCTTGCGGCATCGGACCTTGCCAGCGTGGACATGAACCCTCCCGTGATCGGCGAGCGCACCAGCGTGGTCGAGGTCGAACCGAAGTCCCTCAAGTCGCCCGCCAAGAGCAGCGTGGTCGAGCCCGATCCGAAGTCGACCAAGACGGCCGCGAAGACCGCGGCGCCGAAGTCCGCGTCGAAGTCGGCGGCTTCCTCCTCGGGCGGCGACACCTACGTCGTGCAGAAGGGCGACACGCTCGCCTCCATTTCCAGGAAAAAGCTGGGGAAAAACGGCAAATGGCAGGACATCGTCGCCGCCAACGAGTCGACGCTCTCCAATCCGGCCGCGCTCTCGCCCGGCATGACCATCAAGCTTCCCAAAACCAACTGAGCCAAGGACCGAACCATGTTCGGAAAATCGATCGCCATCTTGCTGGGCCTGGGAATCATGGCCACCGCGCTCCTGGCGACGCGGCAGAAGCGCTACGAGGTGGCCGCGCAGAATTCGCGGGCCCACTGGCGGCTGATGGAGCAGCAGCGTGACCTCTGGAGATACCGCGCCGAGGTCGCTTCCAAGGTGCGACCCGACGCCATTCGACTGGCGCTCAACTCCCTGAAGGTCCAGTGGCGGCCCATTCCGCATCGGCTTGACGCGCCGGTGCCCCCGACGCAGCCCCGGCTCGTCACGCGGCCAGGCGTGAAGGATCCCGACGCGACCCCCGTGGGATTCGGCGGATGAACGAGTTCGGAGCCAATCAAGTCGCCGACGCCCAGTCGAGCCGGATCCGCGCCTGGAGCCGCGTGCTCATTCTTTCCGTCTCGATAGCCCTGCTGTCGATTTCGGCGCGGGTGGCCTGGTTGAAAACCACCGACGACGCCCAGCTGCTCGCCGCGGCGGGCGTGCATCGAAGCACCGCACCGGAGCCCGCCTCGCGCGGACAGATCGTGGACCGCCGCGGTCGTGTGCTGGCGGCGAGTCTGATGGGGCGCCGTCTCTTCGCGGATCCCGCGATGATCTGGGAGCGCGGCTGGGAGAAGATCCGCAAGGGCAAGCTCGAGGATCCCGATTCGCAGGCGGTGGGCGATCCCTTCAAGGACGCCTCAACCGCCATCGCCGGCGCGCTGGGCACCTCCTCAACGTCAATCGAAAATATTCTGCGCAAGCGCGCTGATGACCGCTACGTGCATCTGGCCGACATGCTGACGCCCGAGCAGGTGGAGGCGGTCCGCGCCCTGAATCTTCCCGGCATTGGCATCGAGTCGCGCCCGATCCGCGAATATCCCGCGGGCGATTTGGCGGCCCTGGCCGTGGGCCGCGTCGGCACCGAGCACAAGGGCCAGGCCGGCGCCGAGCTGCACCATGACGCTCAAGTGCACGGACAGGATGGCCAGCTGGTCTTCCTGCGCGATGTCAAGCGTCAGCCCTTGTGGATCGACGGCAACGACTATCAGCCGCCGCGCGACGGCGTCGACGTGCGACTCTCGCTCGACCTGGTCGTGCAGGAGATCGCCGAGCGCCTGCTGCAAAGCGCGGTGAAGCAATGGAACGCCGGCGGCGGCCGCGCCGTGGTGATGGATGTGCAGACCGGCGACATCCTGGCGATGGCGGACTTTCTCCATCCACGCAAGGGCTGGAAGGAAGTCACCACCGATCCCGGGCGCAACCTGCACGCCTCGCTGGGGCGCAACCGCAATGTCACCGATCCCTACGAGCCGGGCTCCACCTTCAAGCCCTTCGTGTGGGCCACGGCGACGGAGATCGGCGTCTTCAAGCCTGAGTCGATGGTGCCGCTGCCCAACGGTCCCTATGTCACCAAGTTCGGGCGCGTCATCCGCGACGTGAAGTACCCCGGGCCTGTGACCTGGAAGAAAGTCCTGATGAAGTCGCTCAACGGCGGCATGGCCTGCGCCGCCGAGCGCATGAAATTCGGCCAGATGCAGGACATGCTGCAGCGCTTCGGCTTCGGCCAGAAGACCGGCGTGGGCATTCCCGGCGAGAGCGAAGGGCTGGTGACCACGCCGAAGAACTGGTCCGTCTACACCCAGACCAGCGTCTGCATGGGCCACGAAATCGGCGTGACCACGATCCAGATGGTGCAGGCCTTCTCCGCCTTCTGCCGCGACGGCACCATGGTGCCCGCACGCTTGTCGCTGGGGACCGAGGGCACCGAGGATCAATACTCAATTCCGCGCAAGCGCGTGATGCCCGAGGCGATCGCCCTGACCACGCGCGAGGGAATGGAAGGCGTCATGATCGAGGGCACCGGCCGCAAGGCGCAGAGCGAGTTCTACCGGATGTTCGGCAAGTCCGGCACCGCGCAGCTGCCCAAACCCAAGGGACAGGGCAAGGGCTATTTCGAGGATCGCTACGTCAGCTCCTTCATCGCGGGCGCTCCCTTCGAGAATCCGCGCATCGTTTGCCTGGTCGTGATCGATGATCCCGACAAGGCCAAGGGCCACTTCGGAGGTTCGATCGCCGGTCCGGTCTGCCGCGACATCGTCGATGCGACGCTGAACTACATGGGCGTGGAGCCCGACCAGCCCGAGAAGCAGGGCAAGCTCGCGGTGCAGCAGCGCGACGAACCCGATCGGCACTGACTCAAACGTCCAGCAGCAGACGCTCGGGATTCTCGATGGCGTTCTTGACGTCGACCAGGAATCCGACTGCCTCCGAGCCATCCACGATGCGGTGGTCGTAGCTCAGGGCCAGGTACATCATGGGGCGGATCGCGACATGGCCGGGATTCTTCGGATCCTCGACGGCGCGGTTCTTGATGGCGTGCATGCCGAGAATGCCTGACTGCGGCGGATTCAGGATCGGCGTGCTCATCAGGCTGCCGTAGACGCCGCCGTTGGTGATGGTGAAGGTGCCGCCGGTCATGTCCTCGACGGTCAGCTTGTTGTCGCGGGCTTTGAGGGCGAGCTCGCGGATGGTTCGCTCGACCTCGGCGATCGAGAGGCGGTTGGCGTTGCGCAGCACCGGAACCATGAGCCCCTTGTCGGTGCCGACGGCGACGGAGACGTCGATGAAGTCGTGGTACTCCACCTCGTCGCCGACGATGAAGGCATTGAGGCGCGGGAACTTCTCCAGGGCGCCGACCACCGCCTTCACGAAGAAGCCCATGAAGCCCAGGCCGGTGCCGTGACGCTTCTCGAAGGCCTCCTTGTGCTCGGCGCGGAGTCGCATCACCTGGGTCATGTCCGCCTCGTTGAAGGTGGTCAGCATGGCCGCGGTGTTCTTGGCCGCCACAAGCCGCTCGGCGATGCGCTGGCGCAGCTTGGTCATGCGCTCGCGGCGGAATCCGCGCGGGCCGGAGGCACTGGGAACCGGGGATGGCCTCGAGGCGCCCTCGTTTGAAGCGGCGGCTTTCTTCGGGGCGAGCTGTGCGTGCTCGATGTCGTTCTTGGTGATGCGGCCGCCGGGACCCGAGCCCTCGATCTTGCCCAGATCGACGCCCTTTTCCACCGCCATCTTGCGGGCGACGCTGGTGACCTTCGGCTCGACGACCGCGGTCTTGGAGGCTTCCTTGGTCGAGGTGGGAGCGGCGGCGGGTGCCGTTGCCTTGGCCGCCGCGCCGGCGGGTCGTGCCGCCTTCTCGTCGATCCGCGCCACCACGGCGCCCACCTTCAGGTCGGCGCCGCTCTTGGCGGCGACCTTCAGCACGCCCGAGGCCGTCGCCAGAATTTCCAGCGTGGCCTTGTCGCTCTCGATCTCGGTGAGCACCTCGTCCTTCTCGACCCACTCGCCGTCGCCGCGCTTCCACGCGCCGAGACGGACTTCGGTGATGCTCTCTCCGGGACTTGGGATCACAATGTCGATCATTTCAAGGCTCCATGCTTGAGTTCGGCGGGTTGGGCGGCTTCCACAAGGGCTCCGACGGCCTCGCTCAGGATCGCCTCCTGCTGGTGGGCGTGCATCTTGGAGCTGCCGACCGCGGGGCTCGAGGCGTCGGGACGTCCGATGTATTTCACCGGACGCTCCGCGAAGAGATCAATCATGCGCCCCTGCACGAAGCGCCATGGCCCCATGTTGCGCGGTTCGTCCTGGACCCAGAAGACCTCCGCCTTGGGATGGTGATCCAGGTGCGCCTTGATCTCGTCGGCGGGGAAGGGGTGCAATTGCTCCACGCGGACGATGGCAATGCCCGCCGCCTTGTTCGCGGCGCGCTGGGCGACGAGTTCGTGGTAGATCTTTCCGCTGCAGAAGAGCAGGCGCTGCGCGTTGGTCGCCGCCTCCGGCGCCGTGTCGGCGATCGTCCGCTTCCACGCGCCCTTGGTGAACTCCTCCACCGGGCTGGCCGCCGCCGGCAGCCGCAGCATGCTCTTGGGAGTGAGCACGATCAGCGGCTTGCGGAACTTCACCTTCATCTGCCGCCGCAGCAGGTGGAACATCTGCGCCGTCGTTGAAGGCTGGCAGACCACCATGTTGTTGGCGGCGCACAATTGCAGGAAGCGCTCGACGCGCGAGGAGCTGTGCTCGGGGCCCTGGCCTTCATAGCCGTGGGGCAGCAGCAGCACCAGGCCACTGGAGCGCTGCCACTTGGTCTCGGCGCTGGCGATGAACTGGTCGATGATGACCTGGGCGCCATTGCCGAAATCGCCGAACTGCGCCTCCCACAGGATCAACATGCGCGGATCGGTCAGCGAATAGCCATACTCGTAGCCGACCACGGCCTGCTCGGTGAGCGGTGAATTGTGGATGCAGAACTTCGCCTGGTTGGGGCCGAGCTCGTTGAGAGCGACGTGCGGCTTGCCGCTCTCCTGGCAGCAGACCACGGCGTGGCGGTGACTGAAAGTGCCGCGCTCCACATCCTGTCCGGTGAGACGGATGGGATGTCCCTCGAGCAGAAGCGTGCCGTAGGCGAGCAGCTCCGCGAGTCCCCAATCCACGCCGCTCTTGCCGCCGAGCTTGCCGCGGATTTCCAGCAGGCGGGCGACATTCTTGTGCGGCGTGAATCCGGCGGGCACTCCGGCCAGCGCCGCGGCGACTTCCTTCAGCCGCGTCTCCTTCACGCCGGTTTCGATCGGCGCATCGGAGTAGGCCTCGGTCAGTCCGCTCCAAATGTGCTCGAAGGGCTTCTTGCCGGGGACCACCGGCGTCTTCTTGGTGCGCGTCTGTGCTTCGTCCATGCGCGTGAAGAGGTCGCTCTTAAGCTTCTCCACCTCCTCGGCGGAGATCACGCCCTCCTGCTGGAGGCGGTTGGCGTAGTGGGTCATCGCCGTGATCTGCTGGCGCACGCGCTTGTACATCAGCGGCTGCGTGAAGGAGGGCTCGTCGGTCTCGTTGTGACCGTTCTTCCGCCAGCACCACATGTCCACCATGATGTCGGTCCCGAAGGTCTGGCGCCACTCGATCGCCAGCCGCGCCGCCCAGGCGCAGGCCTCGGGATCCTGGCCGTTGACGTGGAAGATCGGGGCGTTGGCCATTTTGGCGATGTCGGTGCAGTAGCGCCCGCTGAAGAGATCCTGCGAGTCGGTGGTGAATCCGACCTGGTTATTGATGACCACATGGACGGTGCCGCCGACGGTGAAGCCCGGCAGCAGCATCATGTTGAAGCACTCGGCCACCACGCCCTGGCCCGGCAGCGCCGCATCGCCGTGGATGAGAATCGGAACGACGCTGGTGCGCCGCTCGGTGTCGTTGGCCAGGCGCTGTTTGGCGCGGCAGCGACCCATGACCACGCTGGAGACGAACTCGAGGTGGCTGGGATTGGCCGCAAGCGTGATGTGCAGGGGCTGTCCGCCGGTGGTCTTCACGTCGCTCGAATATCCCTGGTGGTACTTCACGTCGCCGCCGCCGGAGAGGAAGTCCTCGGTCCACGCCTCGTCAAACTCGGTGAAGATCTGGTCGAAGCGCTTCTCCAGAATGTTGGCCAGCACATTCAGCCGGCCGCGATGGGCCATGCCGAAGGCGAACTCGCGCACGCCCAGAGCCGGGCCCTGATCGATGATGGCGTCAAGCAGGGGAATCAGGCTCTCGCCGCCCTCCAGGCCGAAGCGCTTCTTGCCGATGAAACGCTTCTCCAGGAAGGATTCGAATCCCTCGGAGGCGATCAGCCGCTCCAGCAGCCGCTTGCGAACGTTGGCGTCGAAGCGCGGCTGGTTGCGCACGCTCTCCATGCGCTGCTGGAGCCAGCGCTGCTTTTCGCGGTCCATCACATGCAGATATTCAACGCCGATGTGCCGGCAGTAGGTCTCCTCGAGCAGATTGACGATCTCGGTCAGGGTGCAGGGATTGGGCAGCGGCAGAGTCCCGGGATCGAAGGAGTCCGCCATGTTGCCATCGGTCAGGCCGAAGGACTCCAGCTGCAGTTCCTCGGGGAAGGGGCGCTCGACGCCCAGCGGATCAAGATCCGCCGCCAGGTGCCCGCGCGCTCGGTAGGCGTTGATCAGCGCGTCCACCTTGCTTTGCGAGCCGCGACTCAGAGCTTGCGCGGAGGAAGCGGCGGACGATGTCGCGGTAGAACCTGCATCGGTCGTCGTCGCGATCGTTTCGGTCGCCGGATTCGGGGCGCGCTCGTAGCCAAGTTCAAATCCCTGGAAGAAGTTTTGCCACGTGGGCTCAACGCTTGCGGGGTCGCTCTGCCACTGGGCGTACAAGGCCTCAAGCAGCGCGGGATCCAATCCATTGACCGACGGAGTGGTGTTCCGGGGCGACGGGGAAGGATTGGGGGACGAACTGTTGCTCACCGAGAATTGCTCCGAAAGGCGCCCCCAAAGATAGTGCTTTTGCGGCGACGCAACGCCGCCCGCGACCGCTCCTTGGGGCGAGCTTGAAAACGACTGATTCTAGCCAAAAAGCCCCGCGAAAGCGAGGTGATTGCGATGGCGCCGCCTAGAGCAGCGCGACCGGATCGATATCGACCGCGCAGTGCTCGCCGCCGGGAAAGAGAGCCCGGTTGCGGGCCGAGGCGATCAGCCGCTGCAGCGCGTTGGCGTCGGGCGCCAGGATCTCGAGCTGGATCCGGAAGCGATCGGAGATCCGCGCGATCGGGCAGGGCAGCGGTCCGCGGAAGTGGACGTCGCCTGCCTCGGGAAGTCGCTCCAGCCCCTGGCGAATTTCCAGGACGATCTCCTGCGCCCGCGAAAGTTCCTCGTGGCGCACCACGATCCGCGCCATGCGCCGGTAAGGGGGCAGATTGAATTTCTTGCGTGACTCCAGCTCCTGCCGCGCGAACTCCTCGAACTGATGCGAGGCGGCGAGCCGAATGGCCAGCGCGTCGGGCTGGAAGGTCTGCACGATCGCCTGCGCCACGCCGGCGCCGCGTCCGCAGCGGCCCGCGACCTGGCTCACCAGCTGGAAAGTGCGCTCGGCGGCGCGGAAATCCGGCAGATTGATCGCGGTGTCCGCATTGACCACGCCGACCAGCCGGACGTTGGGGTAGTCCAGACCCTTGGCGATGATCTGTGTTCCCACCAGGACCCGTGCCTTGCCCGAGGCGAACTGAGCCAGGGCTTCATAGATGTCGCGGCTGTTCTGCATGGTGTCGCCGTCGACGCGCAGCACGGCTCCCGGCTTGGCCAGCTCGGGATGCACGTGGGCCAGCTCCTCCTCGACGCGCTGCGTTCCCAGGCCGAAGACCGTCACACCCTGCCCGCACGAGGGGCACTTCTGCGGCAGGAGCTGCTCGGTCAGGCAGTGGTGGCAGCGCACAAAGCGCGACCGCGGGCCGGCGTGGCAGATCATGCCGGTGTCGCAATGCTGGCACTTCATCATCCAGCCGCAGCGCGACACGCAGGCGATCCAGTTGGCATAGCCGCGCCGGTTGAGCAGCATCAGCGCCTGCCCGCCATTTTCAACGACGTGCGCCAGCCGGTCGGCCAGCCGCGCTCCCAGCAGGTGCACGCGCTTGTCTCGGAAGTGCTTCAGGTCCTGCGAAAAATCGATGATTTCAACTTTTGGCGTCACCAGTCCCGGGGCTCGCTCGGGCAGCCGGTGCAGCGTGCTGACCCCGCGCTCCGTGGCGTTCCACCAGCTCTCCAGGCTGGGCGTGGCGCTGCCCAGCAGCACCGGGCAGCCGGCCATCTGCGCGCGGCGGATGGCGACGTCGCGGCCGTGGTAGCGCGGCGCCTGATCCTGCTTGTAGCCGGAGGAGTCATGCTCCTCGTCGACCAGGACCAGTCCAATCTCTCCGTCGGGCACGGGCGCGAAGATGGCGCTGCGGGCGCCGACGATGATCTTGGCCTCGCCCTGCGCGACCATCGTCCACTGCTGGTTGCGCTGCGCCGCCGTCAGCCCCGAGTGCAGCAGGGCCACGCGGTCGCGCGGGAATCGCCGCAGCACGCGGGCGGTGGTCTGCGGTGTGAGCGAGATTTCCGGCACCAGCAAAATCGCGGTTTTCCCCGCATTTCTGCAGAGTTCGATCAGCTGCAGGTAGACCTCGGTCTTGCCGCTGCCGGTGACGCCGAAGAGCAGGTGCTGCGAGAACCCCTTGCTCATCGCGGCATGAATGGAGTCCACCGCGCTGCGCTGCGCGGCGGTCAGCGCGGGGCGCTCCAGGGAAAAATCCTTCGGCGCATTTTCCGGTGTCAGCGCGCCGGCCTCCACGCTGGATCGCTTGGTGGCGACCACCAGCCCGGACTTGATGAGCGATGTGAGGGGCGAGCGCGTCGCCACCGCGGCCTTCTTCAGCAGGTCGCGCGCCTCGAAGGGGCGAAGCGCTGCCGGCGCGTCGCGCAGCGCCTGCAGAATTCTTCTTTGCGCCGGAGACAGGCGCGCCGGCTTGGCCGCCGCCGCTGCGCCATCGGGTTCGTTCGTGAGTTTCCGAATTTTTCCACCCGCCGCCGCGCCCAGCGCCGCGGCGCCGGACTCGTGCAGGTCGATCCACACCGACTCGACTCGCCCGATCGCCTTCTTGACCGCAGAGGGCAGCACTCCGGCCAGGGCCACGCCCAGCGGACAGCAGTAATAGACGCTGATCCAGCGGGCCAGCTCCACCACCTGCGCCGGCAGGGGCGGAGTCTCCTCGATCGAATGAATGGTCTTGATCCGATCCTCGGGAATCGAAGCGACATGCGAAGCATCGAGCTCCTTCACCACCCACCCCAAAGTGGTTGAATCGCCCCGGCCAAGGGGCACTTTCACGCGGTGCCCGACCCGGACCTGCGACAGCGATTTCGGCACGCCGTAGGTCAGGCCATCCGGATAGCGGTCCACGCCGCGCTCCACGGCGACGAGAATGTGCCTGCTGACGGGTTCGTCGTAGAGACCGCGCATGCGGCTCAGCTCACCGCGTCGCCGCCGAGGCCACTCGGGCGGAAGCGGATTGATGCAGCTCCATCTGCTCCGCCGTCACCGGCGCGCGGGTGCGCATGATGTCGATGAAGCAGTCGAAGAGGTAGGAGGATTCGTGCGGGCCGGGGCTCGCCTCGGGGTGGTACTGCACGCAGAAGATCGGCTTGCGGGTGTGGCGAAACCCGGCGAGCGTGCCGTCGTTGAGATGGATGTGGGTGGGCTCGCCGCCCGCGGCGCGAAGCGACGCCTCGTCGACGCAGAAGCCGTGGTTCTGGCTGGTGATCTCCACGCGCTGCGTCAGCAGATTGCGCACCGGCTGATTGGCGCCGCGGTGGCCGAACTTCAATTTCCAGGTCGACGCGCCCAGGCTCAGGGCGAGCAGCTGGTGCCCGAGGCAGATGCCAAAAGTGGGGATTTCCCCCGCGATTTCCTGCAAAGTCCGCACGGTCGCCTCGACCGCGGCGGGGTCGCCCGGCCCGTTGGAGATGAAGAGACCGTCGGGCTTGAGCGTGCGAATGACCTCCGCGCTGGCGTCGTGGGGCAGCGTCAGAACTTCGCAACCGCGCTGGGCAAGGTGCCTATAGATGTTTCGCTTGGCACCGCAATCCAGGGCCGCAACCTTGAAATGGTCCGCGCCGCTTGCAGGTTGTTCACTCCACTTGCCCAGCGTCTCGGTCCAGTTGCCCTGCTTCGTCGGGCTGGCGCAGGCCGCCAGATTCTGGCCCGCCATGGAGGGAATCGACTTCGCCCTGGCGACCAGTTGCTCGTCGCTCAGCGCCGAATCGAAACTGATGACGCCCCGAAGAGTTCCCTGGGTGCGCAGCTTTCGAACCAGCGCCCGCGTGTCGATGCCGTGAATGCCGGCAACACCGTGGGAGGCGAGCCAAGGACTCAGGTCCAGCGTCGCCCGGTAGTTGGAGCTCCGGCCGGAAAGCTCGCGGACCACGAAGCCGGCCACCTGGGGCTTGAGGCTCTCGACATCCTCTTCATTGATTCCGTAATTGCCGATCTCGGTCGCGGTCATGACCAGGATCTGCCCCGAATAGCTGGGGTCGCTCAGGGCCTCCTGATAGCCGCACATGGCGGTCGTGAAGACCACCTCTCCCAGTGCGGCGGCGCGGGATTGCAAGGGTGGGCAGGCGCCGAAGCCAAAGCCCCGAAAGACCGTTCCATCTTCCAAAGCGAGTCTCGCGGCTTGGTGGGAGGCTTCGGCCATCAAGGCGAGTGTAGCGATGGGACTCTCCGCCCCGATCGATCGGATTTATCCACAGGGGAGGGAGTCCCGGGTGCCCTCCGCGAGTCTGTTGCGGGTTTTTCGGGTGGCAGGTACCTTCCTCCACTTCTGCGGAACCGTGCGGTTTGGTTTCACGAAACGATCGGTCACGACCCTCTTTCAACTTCTCCACAAACACAGAACAAGCGAGCCCAACGCTCGGAGCCCACCAAGATGTCTCGACTCAAGACGGAACACGCACACTTCCGCGGACTCAATTCGTATCTGCTGATGGCCGCCGCCCTGCTCGCCTGGGCCCCGGCGCTTCCACTCTTCAACCATGGCGTCAACCAAGCCGCGGTCGCGCAGAACGATCCGATCGAGCCGCCGCCCTCCGAAGCGCCGCGCAATCCGACTCCGCCGGCGACCAAGGCGCCCACGACACCGCCGCCCAGCGAGACTCCCGCGTCTGCTCCTCCCGCGACCGCGCCCGATGCGCCGCCCGCCTCTCCTGACGAATTGTCGGGAACCTCCAACAGCCAGCCCGCGACACCACCATCACTTGCCGGCGGCACCGATCCCGCCGAGGCGCTGGCCAATGCCCGCGCCGCCATGGCCGCCTCGCAATGGCGCCAGGCGATCGACGCGTGGACCACAGTGCTCAACGCGAATCCCGCCAACGCCGAGGCGAAGAAAGGCTTGCAGGACGCACAGACGCAGCTTGATCAGGGCGGCGGCAGCCTGCTCGACAAGGTCAGCGACGACATGTCGGTGCGGTTGGAAAGTTTCCGCGTCAACTTTGAAAACAGCATGTTTCGTGCGGGCGAGAAGCTCAATCGTGGCGACTACGCCGGGGCCCAGTTGGACGCCAGCACCGCCAAGCAGCTCCTGGAGCGCGACCGCTCGATCATTCCCGCCGCGGACTACGACGCGATGAACGAGCGCGTCAACGCGCAGCTGGACCAGATCAACGAGTCGCGCATCGCCGGGCAGACGCTCGAGCAGGCCAAGCAGCGCAGCGACGCGCAGAAGTCCTCAAGCGACGCGCAGCGCATGGCCCAGCAGAAGCGCGTGGCCACCATCAGCGAGATGCTCATGCGGGTGCGCCAGCTGCAGATGGAGCTGAAGTACGACGAGGCCCTGCAGGTCATCGACCAGATCCTCTTCATGGACCCGACCAATCCCGCGGCCCTGGCTCTGCGCGATGTGCTGGAGAGCACCAAGATGTACCGCCAGTGGGCCGATGCCCAGCGGCAGCGCAACGCCGCGTTCGGGCAGATTCAACTGCAGGACATGCAGTCCACCATTCCGCCCAAGATCAACCTCGCCGGCAACGGACCCAAGAGCACCAACGCGGTGATCACCTATCCCGAGGATTGGCCGAAGCTCTCCTTCTCCAACAGCAAGTTCCCGCCGGTGGGTGTGCAGCGCTCGCCGGAGGATCAGATGGTCGACAAGCAGTTCGACCAGGTCTTTGACTTTCCCGAGACCACCTCAAATCAGAAGCTGAGCGAAGTGCTGGACTTCTGGCATCAGATCACCAAGATGCCGATGTACATCAACTGGAAGGCGCTGGGCGAGATCGACATCACCCAGGAGACCGAAGGCATCCAGCTTGAGAAGGCCACCGTCAGCGCCCGCGTCATGCTCGGACGGATCCTGGAGCAGGTCGGCAACCCGACCTCCGACAGCGGTCGCGCCGTGGCGGAGATCATGAACGGCCAGGTCGCCGTGACAACCTTCACCGCCCTGCAGAACCTTCCCGAAGCCAAGCGGCCGCGGGTGTATGACCTCACCGATCTGGTCTTCAAGTATCCCGACACCGTGACCCTTCCCGAACTCTCCTCCAACAACGGTGGCGGCGGTGGTGGCGGCGGCGGCGGTGGTGGAGGCGGTGGTGGCGGCGGCGGCAGCAGCGGTGGCGGCGGCAGCGGTGGCGGCAGCGGCGGCGGTGGTGGCGGCGGTGGTATCACCGGCGGAACCTTCCCACTGACTCCCTTCATCACCGGCGATGGCGCGGTGGGCCGCGTGCAGTTCATCAAGGACCTCATCCAGAAGACCGTCGATCCCGACGCGTGGAACCTGGGCGCCAGCATGGAGCCCTTCGACACCCGCTTGGTGATCACGGCGCGGCCGGACACCCATCGCAACATCGAGGATCTGCTCTCCCAGCTTCGCGCCGATCTCGCCCTGCAGATCAACGTCGAGGTGCGCGTGCTCAAGATCGACACCGACTGGTTCGAGCAGGTCGGCCTGGATCTGGACATCTACTTCAACGGCAACTCCGCCCAGTACGACAATGCGCGGGCCGCCGATCCCAACTTCAACCTGCGCGACTTCTTCTTCCAGAACACCAATGGAACGGCCGCCGGCGACGCGAAAACCGGCCTGCTGAAGAACCCGGTGGTCTTCTCGGGCATCGGCGGAACGGCGGGCAATGCCTCCGCTCCGGCCAACGCCACGGCGACCGGCCAGGCCATCGGTCTGCCCGGCGGAACCGCGGGACAGATCCAGTACCAGACCGGCGCTGTCGGAGTGCCTGTCGGCGTGGTGAAGAACGGCGAGTCCTACGCCAACGGCGCGGTCAGCAACGGCCTCTCCGCGGTCAACGTGCAACAGGAAGGCCTGCCGCTGGTGAACGCCCTCGGCGCCGCCGGCATCAAGGGTGCCTTCGGCGCGACCGCGCTGCTCAACCCGGCTCTCACCGTCGGACTCACCTTCCTCGACGACATCCAGGTCGACCTGCTGGTCCGCGCCACGCAGGCGGACCAGCGGAACGTGCTGCTCACCTCGCCGCGACTGACCATGCAGAATGGCCAGATCTCCTACATCACGGTGCAGAACACCACCTCATACGTCTCGGGCTTCACGGCGCCGACGACCCAGGGTGTCACCGGCACGCCGATCGTCAGCACCATCTCCGAAGGCTTCGCCCTCGGACTGCAGGGAGTGATCAGTGCCGACCGCCGCTACGTGAGTCTGAACGTGAACTTCTCGCTGCAGGGACCGGTCACCTTCGATCCGGTGCAGTTCCAGCAGTCGGTGGCCGCCGGCAGCCAGTCGCCGCTGGGAACCACCTCCACCAACACCTTCCAGACCCCGAAGTTCCTCAACACCTCGATCGGCACCACGATCACGGTGCCGGACAAGGGCACCGCGGTGCTCGGCGGACAGCGGCTCACGACCGACTATGAGGTTGAGGTCGGCGTGCCGGTGCTGAGCAAGATTCCGATCGTCAACCGCTTCTTCACCAACCGGATCAATTCCAAGACCGAGCAGACGCTGCTGATGATGATTCGTCCGGAGATTCTGATTCAGCAGGAGACCGAGGATGTGTTGTTCCCCGGCCTGCGGAATCAGTTGAGCGGCGCCGGCATGTGAGCGGACGCACGCGACGATGGCGGCTAGACTCTCTTGAGCGGACGATCTTGGATCAAACTTCGTTGATTGGAGCCCATCATGGATAAAACTTCTTCAAGCGCCATTCAGATCACGCACGACGGGGGGGTGAAGAAAATCACCTTCACGCAGCGCAGCATCATTGAAGAGGGCATTATCAGCCAGATCGGCAAGGACATTGTGGCATTGATCGACAGCACCCCCAAGCCGAAGGTCCTGATTTCCTTCGCCGGAGTGGATCACCTTTCCTCAGCGGCACTTGGAGTTCTGATTACATGCCATAACCGCGTGAAGTCGAAGGATGGGCAACTTCAATTGAGCGATATCTCGAAGCCGATCTTCGAGATCTTCAAAATCACCAAATTGAACAAGATGTTCCAAATCGTTGATTCTGTCGAAATTGCCATGAAGAACTTCAAGTAAGGTCTTTTTATATTCGATTGTCACGGAATGGAAATGCAAATATATCTCCAAGATCAAACGTTGACGGATCTTCGGAGAGATCTGGAATCGGTGCAAAAAGGTGTGGCCGCCACTTTGATCGAGCACAACTACACCGAGTTCGCTCAGTTCTCCATCCGTCTCTGCCTTGAGGAGGCGATCGTGAACGCCTTCCGTCACGGCAATTGCAACGACCCTCACAAGGTGGTCAAGTTCCGATGCAGGATCAGCGACGAGCTCGCTGAGTTCGAGGTGCAGGACCAGGGGGCCGGATTCGATCCGAGCTGCGTCCCCGATCCGACCGCCGAGGAAAATCTGGAGATCCCTTCGGGCCGCGGCATCATGTTGATGCGCGCCTACATGAGCGAGGTCTCCTACGACCCGCCGGGCAACACCCTGCACATGAGCTACAAGAACGGGCCGGATCGGCCGGTGTGACGGACCGAAGCTCCCGCGTCTGGTGTTGCGTTGCCTTGCGTGACGCAGCTCACGTTTGAAAATTTGCCAATGCGACCCACTCCGCCACCGAGAGCGTCTCGGGGCGCCGCGTGCGGTCGAACCCCTCCGGAAACCTGAAGCGATCACCCAGGCTCGAGCCGAGCTGCTTGCGGCGGTGCTGGTAGGCGCACTCCAGGAGTTCATGCATTCGCGCCGGTGGCGTTGGGCGCGGCTTGTGCGGCGCGATCTCGATGATGGCGCTGTCGACCTCGGGCTCCGGCCAGAAACTTCCGGGCCGGATGTCGGCGACCTTGCGGATGACGGCGTAGAACTGCGCCATCACGCTGAGCAATCCCATGTCGTGCGTGCCGGGTGCGGCGGCCAGGCGCTGGGCGACCTCGCGCTGGATGGTGACGATCATGCCTTCGCAATTGGGAAAGTCGTTCATCAGCGTGGCGATGAGCGGCGTGGCCGCCTGGTAGGGCAGGTTGGCGATCAGGCGGAAGGTACGGCCATCGATGAGCGCGGTGATTTCGGGATTGAGCGAGTGCTTGCCGGCCAGGCAATCGCCCTCGATCAGCCGGATGCGCTTGCCGAAGCGTTCT
Source organism: Planctomycetota bacterium (assembly GCA_021414025.1). Lineage (NCBI taxonomy): Bacteria > Pseudomonadati > Planctomycetota > Planctomycetota bacterium. The sequence goes on from JAIOPG010000006.1 coordinate 144,878, forward strand.
CGCATCAGCAGCGCCAGGTCGCGGTCCAGCTCGCAGGCGATGACTTCGGCGCCGGCCTCGACCAGCAGGTCGGTGAGGACTCCCGTGCCGGGTCCGACCTCGAGGATGACTTCGCCCTGCCGGATCTTGGCGGCGCTGAGCAGCGTGCGCAGGACATTGTGGTCGTGCAGGAAGTTCTGGCCGAAGCGGTGGCGCGGCCGGAGTCCGCGCGACAGAAGCAGGCCCTTGATTTCGGAGAGCGTTTGCACGCGATCACCAGCGGTAGCGCACGGTGTAGGTGATCAGCTTCTCGGAGTTTGCGGGCACATCCAGGGTGAACTCGATGTTGCTGGCGTTCTTCTTCTCGAAGGGCTGGCTGCTGGCGGTGACCTCCCAGTTGCTCCAGCGGTAGAGCGGCTCGCGCACGATCACGGTCACGGGCTTGTCCTTGCGATTGCGGATCTCGATCTTGAAGGACTCGGTGATCTCGCGGCGGCCGCGGTCGGACTTGAAGTCGGTCTGGGTGCGGCTGCCGACCACATCGAAGGCGGAGCCCAGGCGCACCAGAACCTTCTCATCCTTGGGGGTGTGGCCGATCAGGTCCTCGCCGATGAACTCCAGCGTGCCGTCGCTGTCGTCGCGCTTGGAGACGCGCAGCTTGCCCGCGGGCAGCGGCATGCCTAGGTTGGCGGCCGCCTCGTTCTTGAAGCGCACGTACACGTCCACCTTGGTCTTGCCCGTCGCCCCGAAACCGGGGTCATCGACCATGCCGCCGCCAAAGCCGCCCATGTCGGAGCCCTCATAGACCAGGATCCTCTCGATGGGGATGTTGCGGGCCGCGGGGAAGAGCGAGATCTGCTCGCTGGAGTTCTCCGGAATATTGGCCGGCCGCGGCAGCGTGTAGAGGTGGAACTCGAAGAAGGCCTTCTCCTGGAAGCCGGTATCGCTGGCCTCCATGTTCTTGGCGGCGGCCATCGGCATGGGAGCCCTGCCCCCACGGCGGAAGCCGGGCTGCACGCGCTGCACGTCGCCGGCGATCAGCTTGAGTTGCGCCTTGTCGTAGGCGCGGCCCGAGACATTGAGCATGGTCACCCACGCGGTCATGTCGGCTTTGGTGTCGGTTGGATCCAGGATCAGGTTGTAGTCGGCGCGCCAGGTGATGCCGGAAGTCTGGTAGCTGGTGCGGATTTTGTGCGAGCCCGCGCTCGCCGAGATCACGTCCCAGAGCAGGGTGGGGCGGGTGCGCAGGCCGCCCGGCAGCGCGCCGAGGGTGATCGACGCGTTGGCCTGGTTCACCAGTTGCACGCCTCCGCTAGCTGATTGCACGACCAGCTGGCCATTTCGGGCCGCCAGCAGCGTGCCTTCCACGTTCATTGGAGCGGTGTTCATGTCCACCATGGCGGAGATCGGGTGGTCGATGTATTTCTCCAGCAACTTTTCCGGGCTGACCAGGTCGAACTCGAAGCGCTGATTGGTGACCACGGTCGCGGGGTCGGTGAGATCCTCGAAGGCGACGGTGGTGGGGTCGATGAAGGCTGCGACATCGGTGAAGGCCAGCGAGCCCGCGCCTTGGGGCATGTCCACGCCGCGGATCTCGCGGATCACGCCGAAGCCGGGGACTTCGTAGGCGGCGGTGGGGTTGTAGCCCTGGCGCTGCTGTGCGATCCAGGTCTGCGGATCGAAGCTGGCGGCGTCGGCGGTGGAATAGACGGTCAGGCTCACGCCGTCGGCGGGGGCGTCGGCGGCAAGGCACGCGGCGAGGAGAAGTTCGATCATCGCAAAAGTGTACCTTCGCGTATTTGATACAACATCGAACGTGCGCGACGCGAACCCAATCCTGTTCGACCTGATCATCATCGCGGTCAGCGCGCTCAGCGGATGCTTCGGGTCGATGCTGGGGCTGGGCGGCGGCGCGATTCTGATTCCAGTGCTGGTCACGGGCATGGGCGTCGACGTGAAGAGCGCGATCGCTGCAAGTCTGGTGGCCGTGGTCACCACCAGCGGCGCGGCGGCGCTGATCCGCGGGCGCAATTCGATGTCCAACTACCGCGTGGGCATCACGCTGGAGGTGGTCGCGGGGCTCGGAGCCATCGTTGGGGCGGGGCTGGCCACGATTGCGCCGGGCGACCTGCTGACGATGCTGTTCGGAGTCAGCCTGTTGGTCACGGCCGCAATGTCGTGGCGCGGCGTTGTGGATCCCACCGAGCGGCTTCCGCAGTCGCGAGGCTCGAGGCTGCTGCAGCTGGATGGCGTGGAGGAAACTGCGGATGGCCCGCGCATCTACCGCGTGCAGCGGGTGCCGGCGGGACTGGGCGTGATGACGATCGCCGGGATCCTGAGCGGCATGCTGGGCATCGGCTCCGGCGCGTTCAAGGTGGCGGCCATGGACACCTGCATGCGCATGCCCTTTCGGGTGAGCACGATCACGAGCAATTTCATGATCGGCATCACCGCGGCCAGCGGCGTGATGGTCTACCTGCGCGGCGGCAAGATCGACCCGACCATCGCGGGGCCGGTGCTGATCGGCATCGTGCCCGGGGCGATGCTGGGATCGTGGCTCGTCCCAAGAATCAAAGTCGGACTGCTCAAGAAGATCTTCCTGATTGTGATCATTCTGATCGGCCTACAGATGATGTTCAGGGGCGGCATGGAGCTTTTGAAATGACGCCGCCGACGGATGGGTCCGCTGATCCGCAATCAAGGCAGGTGGCCGACGAAATCGCCTATCTGCGCTCGCGACAGCTGCAACCGGTCTTCCGCGTGATGCAGAACGTGCTGCTGTGGGTGCTGACCATCGTCTCCATCGCGCTGATCTGCACGGGGCAGGGGATGGCGTGGGCGCGAGGCATGTCGCACGCGGACATCCGCGCGGCGGTCGCAAGCTGGAGCACGCCGGCGGATTACCTCCACGCCGTCGGAAGCGTGAACCCCGCGGCGATGATGATGCTGGGCATCCTGTGTGGCATCGCGATGCCCTTCCTGCGCACGATGGTGGTCGCGTGCGGATTCCTGCAGCAGCGCAACTGGCTCCACGTCGCGCTGTCGCTGCTGGTGATCGCAATCATGCTGCTGGGGTTGTGGGTCAAATAGTGGGCGATCAAGCGCTGCGACCTTCGCCTGACAACACCAGACTGCGGGTGCTTTCGGCGAGGGCGTTGCGAGCGGCGGTGTTCGTGGTCGGGCTCCTCACCGGATTCGCGGCGGGCATCGCACTTCTGGAGTGGCGTGATGCTCCGTACGCCTCGATCGAAACGGCGAACAGCCGCGCGGAATCCACGATCCGCAACGGGGAAATCGGCGTCGAGCAGGTGCGGCCCGAACGCACGGAATTCGAAAATTATGTCGGCCGCCAGGGGCACCGAATAGCCGAATCCGGATATCAGAACTCGTGGCGGACTCCGGAATACTGGATCGGTCCGGTGCTGTTCCTGTTTATCTTCGTGTTCTTTGGGCTTGGACTTGCTTGCAGAGCGCCCAAGTGGATGGCGCCGAAGGCGGCTCGCATCGCCTTCCGAGGCACCGATGGTTCAGCCGCGACAGCGCTTTGGAAGGACACGCTTCGGAGATCGATCGCGTGCATGCAGGGGCCGAGCGCCATTGCTGCCGCGATTTTGACCGGGTTCGCAGTCATTGTCGCGTGCGATCTCCGAGAATTTTGGCTCAAGCTGGCTGGAACGACCTACACAATGGTGCCCCTCGCCCTTCCAGAGGATGTCGAATCGTTGCTCATCGCGTCGATCATCGTCCCATATGTCATTGTCGTGATCGTGGCGCGCTGGCGGATAAAGCGGAATCCGGAAATGACCCGATTGTGGTGCGCTCGCTGCGGATATTCGCTGCGGGCGCTTTCTTCGGATCCGTCCGGCGCGGTCTGCTGCCCGGAGTGCGGTTGCGCCGTCCCGCAGTCGCCCGATGCGCAGTGCACGGCCCGTCGTCTCGCGCCGGCGATCGCCGTGTCGGTCACGCTGGCGCTGCTGCTTGCCGCGCATCACTGGGCCTACAAGCTCGAGGATCTCTGGAACGCAGGGAAGTCCTCGCGTGTCATCCACAGCAACGGGATTTATGTCACGGTCAGTGGCGTCGTCCGCATGCAGTGTGCGTATGGAACCATCTGGTTCCGGGTGGATCCGGTCGATCCCTACGACGGCGGCTCACTCACCTTCGATGATGTGGCCTTGCGTGTGGTCGCGGAGCTGCGCGACACGGCGAGTCCGCCCAGCGATCCCAAGACCATTCGAAAAATCTTCACGATCAAGGTGAACGATCCGAATTGGGTCAAGGGCGTCTCAAGATTCACCTGGACGACCATCGCCGACTTGGGCAAGGGGAACCACATGTACCTGACCGCGGACTGGAACGACACGAATTTGGTGCTGATCTCCCTCTTTCCGCCCTGCGCAACATCCATCAAAGCCATCGATCCCTCGACGGCGCCGCCGTTCGATTGATGTGGGTGGCGAGCCGAACAGGTGCTCGTGACGTAAACGCTGGGCTCGAATCAGCAGCCCGAAAATCGCAACAGCTTACTTCGACTTGCGAGCCGTCACATCAAGGCTCGTGATGTAGTCGCTGGGCTTCGATCCCGCGGGGAGGTTGGCAACGATCTGCCGGTAGAGCGGGTCTTCCCAATTCATCATCGCGTCGATGTATTCCGGTTTTGGAGTCAACTTCAATTCGGTCAAGCCCGCAGCGAGCGCCATCGTTCGCGTCTCCTCCACCATCACGGCACCGGCCACGCATCCGACGAGGGCTTCGACATCCTGCTTGACGGAATCAGGAAGCGGGCGAACCAGCGCAAGATCGGAGACGGCCACCCGGCCGCCCGGCTTCAGCACGCGGGCAATCTCCTTCCACACGCGCGCCTTGTCCGGGGAGAGGTTAAGCACGCAGTTGGAGATCGCCACATCCACGCTCGAATCGGCCACGGGAAGTGCTTCGATCTCGCCCAGACGGAACTCGACATTGTCCAGGTTGGTTTGCTTCTGATACGCGGCGATATTGCGACGAGCCTTCGTCACCATGTCCGGCGTCATGTCCACGCCGATCACGCGACCGGCCGCGCCGACTTTTGGCCCCGCCACGAAGCAGTCAAATCCGCCGCCCGCGCCGAGATCGAGCACCACTTCGCCGGATTTCAGCGAGGCGATTGCGGTCGGGTTGCCGCAGGAGAGGCCCATGTTCGCGCCCTCCGGCGACGCGGCCAATTCGTCGCCGGTGTAGCCGATGGCAGCAGCCAGTTGCTCGGGCGTGAAGGCGGTCGCTCCGCAGCATCCGCCGCCGCTGCCGCTTGGGCCGCAGCAACCGCCCTTGGCGATCTTGGAATATCCCTCGCGGACATTTTCCCGCACGGTGTCCGCGTTCGGAGTTGCCGCGGCAACAGGGGGCGTGCAGCACGAGTCAGAGCAGCAGGTGCGGTCGGATTTGGTGTTCATGATCAAATCTCCTTTATAAGTTTGTGGCAGGCTGGCGCGGCTAGCAGCACTTGCAAGCACCCTTTGTCCCGGGGCAGCACTCGTCCAGCGCGTTTGCGAGAGCTCGAAGGGAGCGGCAGAGTTCGGCGTAGCGGACGCGGTAAAACACCTCGCGCCCATTCTTCATGGCTTCCAGAACGCCGGCGCGGGCAAGCAGCTTGAGATGTCGTGAAACCACGGATTGATCGACCGTGCAACATTCAGCCACTTCATTGACTGAACAGCTGCGCCCGCACTTGGCGATGCACCTGACGAGCGAGTTCCGCGTGGGGTCGCAAAGAGCCTTAAAAAGCATTGGATTGAGGTGGTCGTCGATAGGCCGACAGCAATCAAGGGCATGTCGAGGGCTCGCCGGGCGACGTTTGCATATATGCGTCATCATGCAAGTGTAGGCAGAGGTCTATGCAGAGTCAATGCATGGGTTCCCGTGATCCAGCAATGGCCGAATTTGAGATGAATTGGTGGGTTGGGCGGCGGGCCGAATCAGCGGGCCATTGCATCGGCCCGGTGCTCGCGCAGCACCGTGACCTTGATCTCGCCGGGGAAAGTCATCTCCGCCTCGACCTGCTTGGCGATCTCCTGCGCGATGATGAAGCACCGCGCATCGTCGGCCTGCTTGGCGTTGACGATCACGCGCACCTCACGGCCCGCCTGGATCGCATACGCCTCGGAGACGCCGTGCTGCTTGCGGGCGATCTCCTCAAGCTGCTCAAGCCGCTTGATGTAGTGCTCCATGCTCTCTCGCCGCGCACCTGGCCTCGCGCCGCTGAGCGCATCGGCCGTCGTGACGATCGGCGTGTAGGGCGTCGTGGTCGGAATGTCGTTGTGGTGACCGCCGATGGCGTTGAGCACAGCTTCGCTCTTCTCGCCGTGGCGCTTAGCAAAGTCCAAGCCGATGGCGGGGTGCCCGCCCTCGATCTCATGGTCCATGGCCTTGCCGATGTCGTGCAGGAAGCCGGCCCGACGCGCGATGGTGCCATCAAGCCCAAGCTGGTCCGCGATGAGCTGGCTCAGGAACGCAACTTCAATGGAGTGCCGCAGCACGTTCTGCCCATAGCTGGTGCGGAAATGCAGCCGCCCCATCATCTCGATGATCTTGCCGTGCAGGCCCGGCACGCCCGCCTCGATCGCCGCGTCGTTGCCCGCCTTGAGCATGCGCTCGTGAATGTCCTTGCGCGACTGCTCGACCACTTCCTCGATGCGGGCCGGATGCACGCGCCCGTCGGCGACCAGCCGCTGCAGCGCCTCCACGGCCACGGCCTGGCGCACGCGGTCGAAGCAGCTGATGGCGATCACGCCCGGCGTGTCGTCGATGAGCACGTCGACGCCGGTCACTCTCTCGAATGTGCGGATGTTGCGCCCCTCGCGGCCGATGATGCGCCCCTTCAGATCGTCGGACGGAATCTTGACCGAACGCACCGTGGCGTCCGTCGCCGACTCGCCCGCGTAGCGCTGCATCGACATGAGCAGGATCTCGCGGCTCCGTTCGCGGGCCTTCAGCTCCGCCTCCTCGATCATCTTCTGCTGCAGGATGGCCGCGTCGCGCTGGCTGAGGTCGCGGACCTCGCTCAGGAACTGCTCGCGGGCCTGCTCCTGGGTCAGGCCGCTGATCTCGGAAAGCCGCTGGCGGGTGCGCTCGAAGATCTGCTGCGTCTCCTCGAGCAACTCCTTCTGCTTCGCCTCGGATGCCTGCAGTGTCTTGCCGCGGACTTCCAGGGCGGCCTCGCGGTTCTCCAACTGCTCGGAGCGCTTGTCCACCGACGCCTCGCGCCGGCCGACCCGCTCCTGAGCCTCCTTGGCCTCGGCCAGCAACTGGGTGATCTGCTTGTCGGCCGCCTGCCGCCGTTCCGCCACGCGGCGCTCGGCCGCCAGCTCCAGGGCGCTGGCCTTGGCCGTGCCCTCGATGCGGGCCTTCTCGATCAGCTCATCCCCCTCGCGGCGCATGCGCTTCAACTTGCGGGCGGCCAAAATCCACAAGGCCACGACCGCGGCGCCGGAAATAACCACCACGGCGATCGAAATCAGCTCGGGGGCGGAAAGCGTGGAAGTCTGGGCTAACACCGCGAAATGCGGTGGAAAAGTCGTCGGTGAAGGCATGTGGCCTCGCGTTTGCGAATCGGGCGAAGCCTGAAGCGGCTCGGCTCGTGAAAATGAGAATCCAATCGATGCGGTCCGATTGGTTTAAGTAGCCGGATTATGGTTTGGATCGCGCTCAGGGTCAACAGACCCGCGGCACTCCGAGTCCGGGATGGTCCCCGTCCGTTGGGCCCGCACTTCGGCCCCGCCTTTAGACTGCGTCTGTGCCGCATCCGCTGAACAGGCTTCTTGCCCTTGGCCCCAACAACGCAGTCGCCCTTCGCATCATCAAGGGGGGCAGCAGCCGGACGCGCCACTTGGTGATCCGCTCGGTCTATCTGGGGGGGCTGATGATCCTGGTCTTTTTCGCCCTGCTTGGGCCCAGCGGCAGCCTGAAGGACCTGGCCCAGCGCGGCGCCAGCGCCTTCACCCTGATGAGCTTCGGGCAGGTCGCCGCGATCTGCCTGCTCACGCCGGTCTTCATGGCCGGCGCGATCGCACAGGAGAGCAATCCCAAGACCTGGGAGATCCTGCTGACCACGCCACTCTCGAGTCTGCAAATTATTCTGGGCAACCTGTTCGGCCGGCTCTTCTTCGTCTTCGCGCTGCTGCTGGCCACCTTTCCGCTCTTCCTGATGACGCAGATCTTCGGCGGCGTGCGCGGTAGCAGTGTCCTCGCCAGCCTGCAGGTCTCCTTCCTGGTGGCGATCCTGATGGGCTCGGTCGCCATCGCGCTGAGCGTGTTGCGCAGTGCCAACAAGCGCAGCATTTTCACCTTCTACGTGGTGGTGGTGCTCTTCCTCGCGGCGACCACGGCGCTGGACCGCGTGGCGCGAGTGCCGACCGCGGTTGATTCCGACGCCTCGTGGACCACGGTGTGGACGCCGCTGAATCCCTTCCTGACGCTGGAGAGCATGCTGCTGACCAACCGCTACCGGCCGCAAGATTTCGCGCCCAACGAAGTGAGTTCGCTGCGGCAACTCTGGTTCGGCGATCCGCTGCGGGCCCAGACCTATCTGGTGTTGCTGGTCTCCTTCGGCTTGACGCTCTTCGCGGCCCTGCGGGTGCGCCTGATCGGCAGCCGCACCGAAGTGGCCAGCACCTGGCTGTCGCGCCTGCTGCGGCGGGTGAACTCCAAGAACGAGCGGGTGCCGCGGCATGTCTGGCAGAATCCGATCGCCTGGTGGGAGGTCAGCCTGAGGCTCTCCACGCCGGCGGCGCGCTTCATGCGCTGGGGCTATCTGATTGTCGGCTCGCTGCTGGCGGTCGTGCTCTTCGCCATGCACCGCGGCGGCGCCGTGGACACGCGCATTCTCCGCATCATTCTTGCGGCCGTGCTCATCAGCGAAGTGGTGATCGCCGTGCTGCTGGCCGCGGGAGTGAGCGCCACCGCGGTGAGCCGCGAGCGCGAGGATGGATCGCTCGATCTCCTGCTGACCACGCCGATCCAGCCCGGGGCCTACATCGCGGGGAAACTGCGCGGCCTGATCACGGTGCTCTGGCCGATGATCGCGGTGCCCTCGATCACGCTGGTGCTGGGCGCCTTCTATGTGCTGACCAACGGACTCGGCGCCGGCGGCGTGACCACTTCGGAGCTGGTGGGCACCGGCAAGCTCGACGTGCCGATCGTGCTGCCGATCGCGGCGATGGTCTTTCCCTTCGTGCTGTCGGTCTTTCTCGCCTTCGTCGTAATGACCGGGCTGGGCTGGAGCATCAAATCCAAGGGAGTGATCGGCAGCACCGTGGGCGCCATCGGCGTGGTGATGGGAGTGGCGACCACGCTGGGACTCTGCGGCAGCGCCAGCGGCGGGGACGTGGCCCTGCTGGGTTCGGCCATGAACTGCCTGAGCCCAATGAACCTGGTCTTCGCCGCGGTGACTCCGGCCAATGCGATTCCCGCGAGCCTTGAGGCTCAATCCGGTCTGATCACCTCGTTCCTGCTGGGGGCGACCATGAGCGTCGTGCTCTATGTGGGCATCACCATCGGCATGCATGCCGCGATGAAGCGGTCGTTCATGATGACGGTGCGGCGGCTGTCTGGGTTGAAGTAGTCGGCACGGGCTCGGCCAGCTTCGCCTGGATCTCCGCCATCAGCGTGCGCTCCGAGGCCTCGTCGCGGCCGATCGGCGTCCAGGTGGTCTGGAGTCGCGTCGATCCATCGTACGCGCCGGGCGATGGCGTGTAGGTCTGCGAGGTCAGTGTCGCGCTCCAGGTGTTGATGCGCATGCCGTCGGTGAAATTGCGCTCCACATAAACTCGTGCGCGGAGTTCGATCGGGCCCTTGTACGTCTCCAGGTTGAAGCGGCTCAGATCCTCTTTGGATCCCGGCGCGGCCGGCCCGGTCATGGTCGCGACGTTTTCGACTGATTCCGGTTGCCAGCCCTCCGGCACGAAGACGAAGCGGACGCGGCGGCGCTGGTACTGGACCGTATTTTCCGAGGTCTGTCCCGGGCCCGAGGAGTCCATCCGCCAGGGCTCGACCCAGCTTCCGATGTTGCGCGGTTCGGTCTCAATGATGCCGGTCGAGCGGTCAGCCGCCTGCGGAGGCATGCCTGCGCCGCGGGCGGCATCGATGCACGCCTCGAAGGCCTTGTCATATTCGGTGGAGTCCAGAGTGATGACCGCGGGCCCGCTCATGGTGTTGCAACCCATGAGCGCGATGCAGCAGCCGGCCATGAAGACGCATCTGATGAGTAGTTCGCGGGCCATGCACGCGCAGTGTAGTGTTCGCCCGAACTCTGATGAACGTGCGTGCTTCTTCAAAGAGGTGCCCCAGGGGCTCAGACAACGCTCCGGGGCTCGCAGACTCGCCCCTGCGCTAAACTCGCCCCTTTTGGGGCACCTCTTTTACGAAGCACGCCATCGCAGACTTGGCCTGCGCTAAACTCGCTTGGTGGTGCCACCTTTTTCGCGACGCGGGAATCCACTATCGATCACTCGACTAGCATCGAGGCGCCGATGCTCTCCCTCTTCCTGCGAAGGCTGGTGCTGATCCCGCCGCTGCTGCTGGCGATGTACACCATCACCTTTGCGCTGGCCTGGCTGGTGCCGGGCAATCCGCTGGAAAACCCCGAGGGACGCCGGCCTCCGCCTGAAGTGGTCGAGGCGATGAAGAAGCAGTACCACCTGGACGACCCGGTCGGTTTCTATTTTGAATACCTGGGCAAGGCCACCGGTGTGAGTTGGGCGCTTGGAAACGCCCCTCGCCCCTTCGACCTTGGCCCGAGCCTGCGCCAGCCCGACTGGACGGTGAACGAAATTCTGCGCGACGCGCTGCCCGTGAGCGTGACGCTGGGGTGTGCCGCGATGCTGCTGGCGCTGGCGATCGGCCTCATCACCGGCGTGCTCAGCGGCCTGCGTCCGCGCGGCTGGGTGGACGCCGGAGGACAGATCTTCGCCATGGTCGGCGTGAGCGTGCCCAGTTTCGTCATCGGGGCGTTCCTGCTGCTCATCTTCGGGGCGAAGCTGGGGTGGTTTCCCGTCGGCGGCTGGGGGCACCTCTCCAACATCGTGCTGCCGGCGATCGCGCTCTCGCTGCCATTCTCGGCGGCGGTGGCGCGGTTGACGCGTGTGGGCATGATCGAGCAGATGACCACCGAGTACGCGCGGACCGCGCGGGCCAAGGGCCTGTCGCGCCGGCAAGTGGCGGTGCGGCACGCCCTGAAGAACGCCTTTCTTCCGGTGCTGAGCTGGCTCGGACCGGCGACGGCGGTGGCGCTGACCGGTTCCTTCGTGGTGGAAAAAGTTTTTGCCGTGCCTGGGCTTGGCCGTCACTTCGTGGATGCGGTGCTGGGCAAGGACATCACGCTGATCATGGGGATCACGCTGACCTACGGGCTGCTGGTGGCCGTGCTCAACCTGGCCGTGGACATGCTCTACGCCTGGATCGATCCGCGCATCCAGCAGGCGTGATGCCGCGGACGTGTTGCCGAAAAATTAGTTGCGAGGCAACGAGCCGAGGCTCAATCACCGTTTCATCTGCAGGTGCCCGACATATTGCTCGAGCCGCGGATGCCGGCTCAGGCCAGTCAGCTTCTGCGGGTCGAACATGTAGACCGTGACGTAGTGGCAGATCGGAATCATCGGCGCGTCGCGCTCCACAACCATGCGCTCCGCCTCGCGCAGGATCTCGAATCGCTTCGCCGGATCGAGCTCCATCGCGGCCTTGTCCAGCAGCGCGTCGAACTCCTTGCATTCGTACTTGCGATCGTTGTTGCCGTCACCGGTGCGGCAAAACTCCAGCCAGGTGGTGGGATCGCCGTAGTCGCCATACCAGCCTCCGCGGGCGATCATGAAATCGCCCTGCTTGAGCGCGTCCTTGTAGCCGCGCGGATCGCGGCTTCGCGTGGCGGATTGAATTCCGAGCTGGGCGCGCCACATGGCGCTCAGAGCCCCGGCCATGTCGCGGTATCGGGGGCTGCCCGCGGAGAAGAGGATCTCCACCGTCGGGAAGGGCTCGCCCTTCTCGTTCTCGACCAGGCCGTCGCCGTTGCGGTCCTTCCATCCGGCGGAGGCCAGCTCCTCGCGCGCCCGCGCCGGATCGAAGGGAAGCCCCGCCGGCGTCTGGTACCCGGGAATCGAGCCGGGCGGGATCAGCGTGGTGGCGACATCCTCATCGAGCCGCGTGATCTTGCTCACGATGGTCGCCTTGTCGACGGCCATCACGAAGGCGCGGCGCACAGCAGGATCGGCGAAGGGATTCACCCGCCCATCCGCCAGCATCGGCCTGCAGTTGAAGGAGAAGAAATCCGTGCCGAAGGCGTCCAGCACATGCAGGTTGCCGCGCTGGCCGCGCTTGACCTGGTCGAACATGTCGCCGCGGTACTCCACCAGCGTGTCGGTGAGCCAGTCGATGTCGCCATTCTCGAAGGCGAGCACGGCGGTGTTGGCATCCTCGATGGGAATGCTCTCGACGGTCTGGCTGGGCACATTGGCGGCGTTCCAGTAGTGGGGGTTTTTCTCGAAGCGCATCATGCGCTTGGGCCGCCACTCGACCAGCTCGTAGGGACCGTTGCCCACCAGCACGCCGCCCTTGGTCCAGCCCGGATCCTGCTCGAAGGCCCCGGTGCGTGGATTGATCCGCGCGAATTTCTCGACCAGCGGCGGATAGATGGGAAACATCGCCGGAAAAGCGCAGAGGTCCAGCCAATACGCCACGGGGCGGGCCAGCTTCACCACCAGCGTCTTGTCGTCGGGCGCGCTGAGTCCGACATCGCGGGCGAAGCGCTCCTCGGTTTCCTTCCAGAGTTGCTGAGCCGCCTCCGCGCCGCCGGGACCCTTGGTGAATTCCGCCAGCGCCTTGGTGCGCCACTCGAAGAACTCTCGCGCGCCGTCGATGGCGAGGAAGAAGCCGGTGTAGTCCGCGGCCAGGTCGGGAAGGATCGCGCGGCGCCACGAGTAGATGAAGTCACGGCTGGTGACCGGCTCGCCGTTGCTCCATCGCGCCTCGGGCCGCAAATGGAAAGTCCACGTGCGGCCATCGGGAGTGCGCTCCCAGCTCGTGGCCACCGCAGGCACGGGCGATCCACTCACTCCATCGACGTCGACCAATCCCTCGAAGAGGCTCCGCGCGGTGCGCACATCGTGCTGGTAGCTCAGCCGCTGCGGATCAAGCGTGAAGGATTCCGCGGTGTTGGCGTAGACCAGGTCGGCGCGCGGATAGGGCCGGTCAAGCCAGACGCTGAGCATCAGCAGTGCGGCGAGAAAGAGGAATGGAGCGAGGAGTCTCACGGAGGTCCGTCGCCGCGGGGGACGCTAGCCGCCCGCGGGGCCCAGGAGCTTGTCGATGACGCCGGCCACGATCGCGGCGCCGGTGGCGGACTGGATGTAGGGCTCGCTGGCGCGCGTGCCCTCGGCCGGCAGCTTGGACAGGTCGGCGGCGAGCTTGGTGATCTCGCGGATGTCTTCCTGGGTCTTCTTGTCGATTTGGTCCTTGGAGGATTTCAGCAGCATGTCCCGCAGGATCAGCAGCCCACGCTGCAGGGCGAAGACCTGGTCGGCGCCGTCGGGCTTGGAGACCTTCACCGCGGAGCCGTGAAGCACCTTGAGGAAATCGCCGCGGGCCAGCTCAAGCTGGGGGGGCATCTTCCCCTCCTGCGCGACCACCACCATCGCTGAAAGCGACTGCAGCTCGTGGACGGTGACGATCCAGTCGCTTTCGCTTTCGGCGGCCTCGCGGATGCGCCGCGAGGCGCTGTCGATCTGCGGCGCAGTGAGGTTGGCGGTGGCGACGCATCCCGGCAGCAGGCGGCTGGCCCCGATGCGGATGGTCGGATCCTTCTGGCTTGCGGGCGTCACCTGCTGGATGAGGATGTCCAGGGCGTCCGGCGTGCGCGTCCAGCGGACAATCTGCAGCACGTTGATGGTGCGGAAGGGATCATTGCCGGCGACCGCCTTGGCGACGAAGGGTTTGAGGGCGTCGGCGAAGGCGCGGCGGAAGATTGGCGTGGCGATCGGCTGACGCAGCACCGCCATCACATCGCTGGTCGCCTGGCGGACCTGCACGGGGTCGCCCTCCAGCACCTGGCCCATCCGGTTGTTGACGAAGTCGGCGATCTGCTTCAGCCCCTCGGCGTCGAGCGGCTTGGTGCTGGTCACCAGCTCCTTGCTCGGCGGCTTCACATCCGTCTTGGCGGTGGGCGCCGTCTTGGGCGGCGCGGGAGGGGCCTGCGCCGCCGAAAGTGCGGCGGGCGCCAGCAGCGTGCAAAGAATGGCGAGGTGTTGGAAACGTCTCATTTCAGTGCCAAGGAACGGGAAACACTCACGGGCGGGATTGGGACTTCGATCGGTCAACAGTGCAGCGTTGAAGGTTACACTCTGGAAATGATGCTGTCATTCGCGGTCTTGCTTCTGTCCAGTGTGCTTGCGGGAGGCCCGGAGAAGGGCATCGAGCTGGAGGCCACGCAGCGGCTCGGCGTGTCCTGGAGCCGCGCCGCGATCCAGATGATTTCCGAGCCCGCCGAGCCCACCCCCGAGAACTTCGTCGGGGCGCTGGAGGTGGCGCGGGCCACCGCGGCGCTGCTGCCGGATGATCCCGCGGGCTGGCGAGTGGTCCTGGCGATCGCGGCGGCCACCAGCGGCGGCGTTCCCAACGCGAAAACCGCCGAAACCGAGGCGATCAATCACCTGGCCAAGCTGGACCCGAGCGACATGGTCCTGCGGCTCTACCGGCTGACCGAGGCGGTGGACCGAAACGCCACCGCCGACGACCGCATCCTGGCCTATGAGCACCTGCTCAAGCCCGAGGCGGCCGCCAAGATTGCGCCGCAGGTCGCCAGCCGCCTGGCCTACGACTTCTCGCTGCTGCTGCGCCGACGCGGCGACACCGAGGCCGCGCTGGAGCAGTTGCGGGCTTCGGCGAAGATGGATCCTTCCTATCCGCCGGCGGCCGCGCAGCTGGCGGCCTACCAGATCGAGTCCGGCGCGCCGCTGGGCACCATCGCCAACGCGCTGGTCGACGCGATCCTGGCCAACCCCACGGAGATCACCCACCTCAGCGAACTCGGCGCGATCTGCCTGGACGAGGGCCTCTACACGGAGGCGGACTTCCTCTTCAGCGTCGCCTGCCGCGTCGCCGACGTGAATCTGCGCAACATCGAGCTGGACCAGCTGATCTCGCAGCAAATGCTGGCGCGCTGGGGCATGGGCAACCACAAGCAGGCCTCGGACCTGTTCAACAAGCGCAAGTCGGAGTTGATCGGCGTGTTCCGCCGCAAGAACGACGGCCGCAACGCGCAGAATTTCACCGTCGCCATGCCCGAGACGATGAACGCGATCAACGCGGCCATCTGCAAGAGCGGCTCGCTGCCCGAGTTCGACAAGGCCTTCGCCGAGGCCATCCAGACCGTCGACGACGACATGAAGGCGGCGGGCGAGGATGCCGTCAAGAAGTCGCGCCTGCTGCTGGACAAGAGCTGGCTGACTCTTGCGGTCGGCCCCGACGCCGATCCGGTGCCGGGTTGGATCGCCCAGGCGGAGTCGCTCAACAAACTCGCGCCGGAGGCGAAGGCTCGCTTCGACGGATGGATCAAGCTTCGCACCGGCATGACCGACGAGGCGATCGCCATTCTGGAACCGCTGAGCGTGAGCAACCCCGCCGCCAAGCTGGGCTATGCACTGGCCCTGGCCAAGTCCGGCAAGACCAAGGAAGCCGCCAAGGAGTTCCTCACCCTCAGCCGCGACGAGCGCTCCAACGCCATCGGCCTCTACGCCTCCGACCAGCTCTTCGCGCTGGTGAAGACGCGGCCGGGTCCTTCCGCCAAGGCCGCCGAGGTGCAGGCGGCCGTGGCGCGTTTCCCCAAGGATTTCATCAAATTCGCCAAGGACGAAACTCCCTTCATGAAGGTGAGCGCCGCGTTCCTGGCCACCACCGCGAAGCCCTTCGATCCGCTGCCCTACAAGATCGACATCACCAACCAGAGCCCGATGACGCTCTCGATCACGCCGGATGGGCCGATCGATTCGCGTGCCGCGATCATTCTGGAGACCATCGCCATCGGCAAGCAGCCGCTGTCGCTGCCGCCGCTGGTCTTCCCGATCGACCGCAAGCTCGCGCTTGCCTCCGGTGAGAGCATGTCCTGGGTGGTGGACGTGGCGCGGACGCCGGCCACGATGGATCTGGTCAACCATCCGCTGGACGGGGCCAATCTGCAGGCGGAGCTCTTCACCAATTTCCGTCTGACCTTGGAGAACGTGCTGCCGGGATTCCTGGGCCGCTCGACTCCCAAGAGCTCGATCCGCATCACGCCGGTCATCCGCAACGCCACCTGGCGCGAGGAGGCCCTGGGCAGCATCCACAATTGCGACAAGGTCGAGGATCTGGTGACGCTGGTGCTCTTCGCGTGGGATCTGGCCAGCCGCAGCGCGGAAAAGGGCGCGGAGGCCGAGGTGAAGGAAGGGTGGCAGGAGGTCGTCGCCGCGTGGAAGAAACTGCCGGCGGCGGCGCAGGCGTGGACGCTGATGGTGCTGCCGCGCGAACCGCTGGACATGACCGAGCCGATCGCCAAGGCCGCCAAGGAGTCGCAGGATTTCCGCGTGCAGATGAGCGCCGTGCTGCGCTGGGTCGACTCGGAGAACGATGCGATCCTGGCCACGGTGGCCCGCAGCGGCAACGAGCAACTGATCGCCGCCGCCAGCAGCGTGCGAAGCCTGATCGACAGCCGCGTGCGCGAGGCCTCCAAGATCAACCAGTCGCTTGAGGAGGCCGGCGTGCTGGGCGGCACAAAGAAGAGCGGCGACCAGCCCGTGCCCACGCCGCGTTGATCAGCCGTCGGCGATGACTTCGGCGTCGGCGACGCTGCGCGTGGAGCGGCGGACGCGAAGGCGCTTCTGCAGGAGCGGCCATGAGGCCAGTCCGGCGGGGATGAAGAAAATGATTTCGGCGGCGCGGCCCAGCAATTCGGCGGCCAGCGCGTCGGCCAGCGGCACGCCGGCGACCAGCGGGGCCAGGAATCCCACGCACCACTCGCGGATGCCGATGCCGTTGCCGATGAAGGGCACGATGTTGGCGGCATTGGCGGCGCAGGCCAGGGCCAGGGCTGCGTCGAACTCGATCGGCTGGCCGACCACCCTGAAGCAGATGGAGATGCGCAGTGCCCAGACGCAGGTCTCGATGACGCGGATGTAGAAGGCAGTGGCGAAGTGCCGCGCGGTGCCGCCGCGCAGAAATGGAAGAAGCAGAAGCGGCGAGAGCACGGCGGCGCTCCAGGAGAGGTGCAGAGCATGCGTCAGAGCGAGCCCGACGCCGATCCACAGCGCGGCGATGCCGGTGAGCACGGTGGATTGAACGGCCACCAATACGCCGATGGGCACCGGCACGCCATGCACCTGATGGTGGTAGGCGATCCGGCCGACCAGTCCCGGCTGCAGCGGCACGAAGTTGCCCAGGGTGCTGGCCGAAACCAGCGCCATCATCTCGCGGAACTCCACGCGGATCGCGGGCAGCGTGCGGTTGACCAGGATCTGCATCGAGAGCGACGTGCAGAGCAGAATGAGGGCGATCGCTGCGAGCAGGGCCGCCAGCAACAGCGGCGAGGCGCTGGAGAGGTGCTGCCAGACCTGGCTGCCCAGCGAGCCGCTTCGCACGATGGTCCAGATGGCGGCGGCGACCAGGAGCAATCCGATCACCAGACCGATGCGCTTGGCCTTGCGGCGCTGACTTGATTGCTCGAGCAGGTCGATCATTGCGCCGCGGCGGTGGCGTCGGGAACGATGCCCAGGTCGCGCACCGTGAAGAGCGAGTCGAACTTGATTCCCGCGGCCTCGACGTGCTCGCGGGCGCCCTCCATGCGGTCGATCACGCACACGATGGAAGAGATTTCGGCGCCGCCCTCGCGCAGCACCTTGGCGGCCTCCAGCGCCTGGCCGCCGGTGGTGGCGACATCTTCGACGATCATCACGTGGTCGCCGCGCTCCAGCTTGCCCTCGAGCTGCTTGGCGGTGCCGTAGTCCTTCTTCTGGTTGCGCACGAAGACGCAGGGCAGGCCGCTGGAAATGCTGGCCGCCGAGACCAGCGGAATGCCGCCGAGCTCGGCGCCGGCCAGACGCGTGGTGCCCATGGGAACGCGGGAGGCGAACATCGCCCCGAGCTCGCGCAGAATTTCCGGCCGCGTGCTGAAAAGGTACTTGTCCAGGTAGTAGTGGCTGATCTTGCCACTGCGGAGCGTGAAAGTTCCGCGCAGCATGGCGACCTTGGCGATTTCAGCGGCGAGCGTGGTGCGGTCCATCGACACAGAATAGAGCCTTGAAGCCATGCGGTGAAAAGACCACTACACTCTCAGCCCCGTGGCCAGCGTCGTCCTTTATTTTCAGGTGCATCAGCCCTTTCGGCTGCGACGCTACTCGGTTTTTGACACCGACCCGTTCTATTTCGACGCCGAGGCCAACGGCACGATTCTGCAGAAGGTGGCCAACAAGTGCTACCGACCGACCACCGAGAAGATCCTCGACCTGGTGAAGCGGCATGACAACCGTTTCCGGGTGAGTTATTCCATCAGCGGCGTGGCGCTGCAGCAGTTCGAGCAATGGGCGCCGGACCTCATCGACCTTTTCAAGCGGCTTGCCGACACCGGCGCCTGCGAGTTCCTGGCCGAGACCAGCCATCATTCGCTCAGCTTCCTCTTCAGCCGCAAGGAGTTCGAGGAGCAGGTCGCCATCCAGGAGGCCATGATCGAGCGGCTCTTCGGGCAGAAGCCCAAGGTCTTTCGCAACACCGAGCTGATCTATTCCAACGAGGTCGGCGGACACATCGCGTGGATGGGTCGGCACAAGGCGGTGGTCTGCGAGGGAGTCGACCGGCTGCTGGGCTTCCGCAATCCCAACTATCTCTACACGGTGCCGACGCATGGCATGCCCAAGGGGCGGCCGCCGATGCCGCTGCTGCTGAAGAACTACCGGCTGAGCGACGACATCGCGTTCCGTTTCAGCAACCGCGACTGGAAGGATTGGCCGCTTTCAGCGGAGAAGTTCGCGGGCTGGGTGAACCAGATCAACGGCGACGGCCACCTCTGCAATCTCTTCATGGACTACGAGACCTTCGGCGAGCATCAGTGGGCGGAGACGGGCATCTTCGACTTCCTCGACGCGCTGCCGGAAAAGATCTTCGATGTCAATCCGGGGCAGAACGAATTCCTCACGCCGTCGCAGGCCATCGAGAAGTACCGGCCGGTGGGGGAGTACGACGTGCCCAAGCCGATCTCATGGGCGGACATGGAGCGCGATCTGTCGGCGTGGCTTGGCAATCCGCTGCAGGACAATGCGGTCGAGGAGCTCTACCGCATCGAGCCCGCGGTGCGCGAGAAGCATCAGAAGGGCGACCAATACATTCTGGAGGATTGGCGCAAGCTGACCACCAGCGACCATCTGTATTACATGTGCACCAAGTACTGGTCCGACGGCGATGTGCACAAGTATTTCTCGCCCTACGACAGTCCGTACGACGCCTACATCAACTTCATGAATGTGCTGGACAACCTGCGCACTCGCGCGGGGGCGTGAGGGGCGGGGCGGCTCTTCGTGCTGCCGTGTGCTTGCGCGCCCACTTGCATGTTGGTGCATGCATGCACGTGTGCAAAACTAAACTTTGTAATAGTCGCGGTACCACTCCACGAACTTGGCCACGCCGGTCTCGATCGGCGTCGAGGGCTGGTAGTTCATGTCGCGAGCCAGGTCGGTGGTGTCGGCGCAGGCGTCGGGCACATCGCCAAGCTGAAGCGGCAGCATTTCCATGATCGCCTTGCGGCCTAGGCAGTGCTCCAGCACCTCGATGTAGCGCAGAAGCTGCACGGGTTTGGAGCAGCCGATGTTGTAGAGGCGCCACGGCGCGCTGCTGCTGGCGGGGTCGGAATTGGCGGGGTCGAACTTGGGGTTCGGCGTGGCGATGCGATCGGCGGCGGCAATGACTCCGCGGGCGATGTCATCCACATAGGTGAAGTCGCGTGTGTGCTTGCCGTGGTTGAAAACGCGAATCGGCTGGCCGGCCAGGATGGACTTGGTGAACATGAAGAGGGCCATGTCGGGGCGGCCCCACGGACCATAGACGGAGAAGAAGCGAAGGCCGGTGGTGGGAAGGCGGAAGATGTGGCTGTAGGAGTGGGCCATGAGCTCGTTGGCCCGCTTGGTCGCCGCGTAGAAAGTCATCGGATGGTCGGCGGTGTGGTGCGGCGAAAAAGGCTGCGTGGTGTTGAATCCGTAGACGGAGCTGGTGCTGGCGTAGACCATGTGCGGCACTTCGCTGTGACGGCAGCCCTCGAGGATGTTGGTCATGCCGACCAGGTTGCTCTGCGCGTAGACCAGAGGGTGCTCCATGGAGTGACGCACACCGGCCTGGGCGGCGAGGTGAATGACGCGGTCGAACTTGTAGGAAGCGAAGAGTTTCTTGACGCCGATGGTGTCGCACAATTCCAGATGCGAGAACGAGAAGCCCTTGCGCGACTCCAGGCGGGCGAGGCGGGCCCGCTTGAGTGCGGGGTCGTAGTAGTCGTTCATGTTGTCGAAGGCGACCACCTGGTCGCCGCGGTCAAGCAGCTGATGCGCCGTGAACGAGCCGATGAATCCAGCGGCGCCGGTGACCAGAACGAGCATGGGAGGATTCTATGGGGCGTGTCGGTATCGTAGGTGAGCAACGATTGTCCTAACACAAAGGAAAGACCATGGGACTATTTTGGGACCTCATCCAGCAGAGTCAGATTTCGGCGCAGCATTCAAGGGCCACAACGATTGAGAGTCGAGTGGCGCAGCTTGAAGAGGACTTGAATCACGCCAAACAAACCATCCATGATCTCCTGAAAATCCTGGAGAAGCATTTCGGCGAAGACCTCGACAAGGATGGAAAGGTCGGCTAGGGATGCGCGATTCAGGCGAGTCCGATTGCGTTCAGAATCGCGGTGTTGACGATTGCTGCGTCGTAGCGCACTTCTGCGACCTTGCGGCTCGCCGCGCCCATCGCAGCGGTTCGAGCGTGATCGTGGGCGAGTTGAAGCATGGCCTCCGCCAGCCGCTCGGCTGATTGAACTGGAACCAGTAGTCCGTTGACTCCGACCTGGATCGGATCGCGGCAGCCAATTGCGTCCGTTGAAATGATTGCGCGACCGGTTGCCATGGCCTCAAGCACGACCTTGCTTGTGCCCTCGCGGTAGGAGGGCAGCACGAACACGCTGCATGCGGCGAGGTGCGGGCGGATGTCCTCCACCTCGTCGAGGGCTTCGAAGCAACCCTCGCTTGCCCACTTCACGATTTGATCGCGGCTGAAGCTCGTCGGATTGTCATCCCGCGCGCAGAGCAGCGTGCAGCGTATCGACGGATCCTTCGTGCGGACTATCTTGCACGCATGGGCGAACTCCGCGACGCCCTTGTCCTTGAGCGGACGGCTGACCATTAAGAAGTGAGTCTGCGAGGGCACGGGTTGAGCCGCGAAGTGCGTCAGATCGACACCCGAACCTGGAATCATGAGAATGCGATCATTCGCAACATGCTCGAGCACGCCCATCGACGCAAGCTCATCGCGGTCCTGCTGATTCTGGAAGAAAACCGCATTGCATGCCGCGAGTGAGCGCCGATAGAGCCGGGTCGAGAAGAACTGCACGAGTCGCCGGATCGGCGAGCCCCCCATGAATGCGTAGCCGAGTCCGGTGACAATCGCCGCGACATGCTTCACGCCCGCCCGCCGCGCCGCGATCGGTCCATAAGCGATGCACTTGGGGTTGTACGCGAGGAGTGCGTCCACTTGTTGCTCCCGCAAGACTGCTTCGACAGCGTTTTGAAATCGCATATCAGACCACGGAGAAATCTTTCCGCCTTGCAGCGGCGTGTCGAAGTGCTCCACGCCCGCTTCCTTGAGTCGCTGCTTCGCACGCGCGGTGCCCGGCGCCGTGAGCGCGATCACGCGGCAACCCTTGCACTGCGCCGCCCTGATCAAGCTGCCGCGAAAGGCCAGCACATGGTTGGCGTTCTTGCCCAGGATTGCGAGAGTCTTCGTCATGAGGTCGGCTTCCAGCGCTGTGCCCACTTCATCCACATCAGCACCGCCCACATTCGATGTTGGTGTCCGCCCTTGCCAGCGCACAACTGCGACCATTCGTGCGCCACGGTGTCCTTGTTCAGGAAACCGTGCCGCTCGATTCGCCCGGGTTCAAGCAGCGCATCGGCCCACTTTCGCAGCGGCCCGCGCAGCCACTCTTCCAGCGGAATCGCAAACCCCATCTTGGGCCGGTCATGCAGCGGCGCCGGAACAAATCGGTTGAGCACCTTCCGCAGCAGCCACTTGCCCTGGCCGTTGCGCACCTTCATGTCCGCGGGCAGCGTCCATGCGAACTCGACCAGTCGATGGTCCAGCAGCGGAACGCGCGTTTCCAGACTCGCGGCCATGCTCGCCCGGTCGACCTTGGTCAGGATGTCGTCGACGAGATAGGTGGTCTGGTCGAGCCACTGCATGCCGCGCAGCGCGTCGGGCATGTCGGCTTCTGGCGCCGGCGAATGGCCCGCGCCAATACCTTCGCCAATATGGGTGCCACCGTTGGCGCCACCACGAGCGCCGATGACCAGTTTGCTCGGCTCGTTCCACGCGCTCACCAGCGCGACATAGGCGTCGCCCCACTCCTTCGCCTCCGCCAGCGACGCAAACTTGTGCAGATGGTCGCCGAACTGGCTGGAGCGCAGCGACTCGGGAAGCAGGGGAGTGGCGACTTTGCCGATCGCGTCGAGCGCCCGTGTGGAGAACATCTGGATGGTTCGCGCCGCGGCGACTCGCAGCGGCCCGGGAATCCTTTGCAGTGTTCCCCACATCTCGTCGATCACGCGGTGGCGGTTATAGCCGGCAAAGAGTTCGTCGCCGCCGTCGCCGGAGAGCGCCACCTTGACCGACCGCCGCGCCATGCGGCTGATGACATAGGTCGGCAACTGACTGGAGTCCGCGAAGGGCTCGTCGTACATGTCCGCAAGCTGCGGAATCGCCTCGCGCATCTCGTGTGGCGAAACTTGCACGCTGGTGTGGTCGGTGCGCAGGTGTCGGGCGATGTTGTCGGCGAAGACTCGCTCGTCAAACTTTCCTTCGTTGAAACCAACCGTGAAGGTCTGGATCGGCCGGCTCGAGAGCGACTGCATCATGGCCGTCACCAGCGTCGAGTCGATGCCGCCGGAAAGAAACGAGCCGATCGGGACGTCCGCGACCATGTGTCCGTCGACCGCTTCCTGGATTCGACGAAAGAGCGCCTCCTCGGCCTGCTCGTCGCCGCCCTCGAAGGGCTCGGCGATGCCGCGCTCCGCAATCGCCCGCGCGTTCCAGTAGATCGCGGTCTGCGTTTCGCCCGAATCCAGGTTGAGTGTGAGAACGCGGGCGGGCTCGAGCTTGGAGATTCCTTTCCAGATGGTCCGCGGCGCTGGCACATAGAGGAACTGGAAGTAGGCGGCCAGTGCCTCGCGGTCGACGGCGCGTTCGAAGCCGGGCATGCCTGCGATCGCCTTCAGCTCGCTGGCGAAGACGAAGGTGCGCCGTTCGCCGGCACCAATCCAACCATAGTGGAGTGGCTTGATGCCGATCCGGTCGCGCACCAGATGCAGCTTGCGCTCCACCGCATCATGGATGGCGAAGGCGAACATGCCCACCGTCCGCCGCGCCGCCGCCTGCACACCCCATTGCTCGACGGCGGCCAGCAGCACCTCGGTGTCCGATTGAGATCGGAACGACGCCCCCAGCATCTGCAGCTCATCGCGCAACTCGTGAAAGTTGTAGATCTCGCCGTTGTAGACCAGCGTGAAACGGCCGCTGATGCTGCGCATCGGCTGCGCCGCGGCGTCAGTGCAGTCGATGATCTTCAATCTCGTGTGCGCCAGCCCCGCACGCGACTTCGCATCGAACCACACACCCGACGCGTCGGGACCGCGGTGGCGCAGCGTTGCCGCCATCTCGCGGAGCACGCCCTCCGGATTGTTCAGGGCCCCCGCGAAATCAACCAGGCCCGCTATGCCGCACATGATCGCTCATTGGCCATCGGGTCGATGTTGGTTTGAATTGTTTTTAATGTGGGCATGCGATCGTGCACTCGATGATCGGATGCTATCGCCCGTGCAATCGCGGTTTCGATGCCGCGAAGCCCGTTGCTCGCGATCCCGCTTCAAGTATCATGCCCGCGTGCGCAACTACCTCGTTCGATTGCCGGGAATAAACAAACTTCTGGTCGCGGGCGTGACCGACGCCCTGCTTTCGGGCGGTCTGCTGCTGGGGGCCTACTGGCTGAAGTACGGCGACATTGCCGAGGCGTGGAACTCCTGCAATCACCTGATGTTCTGGGCCGCCTTCCTGGGCCCCGTCTGCTACCACGTGACCGGCCTCTACCAGGAGATCACCCGCTACATCGGGCCGATCTTCGCGGTGCGCGTGGTCAAGGGGGTGGCGCTGCTCACCATCGCGCTGCTGCTGATCTCCTTCATCGAGGATCGCTTCGCCACGCTGCCGCGCACCGTGCCCTTCATCTACTTCAGCATCACCACGCTCGCCATCGGCGCCATGCGGCTCGCCGCGCGCTGGCTGCTGCTGGGCAAGAGCGGCTACGCGCCGGCCTATCCGGTGGCGATCTTCGGAGCGGGCGCCGCCGGCGTCGGATTGCACGCGGCGATCGTGCACGGGCGCGAGCAGTTGGTGGTCGCCTTCATGGACGACGATCCGAAACTGCACGGCCGCAAGATCCGCAATGTGCCCGTCTACGGCGGCGACGATCTCGCGGAAGTCTTCGAGAAGCACAACATCAAGGCGCTGCTGCTGGCGCTGCCCTCCGCGAGTCGCACGCGCCGCCGCAGGCTGGTCGAGACCGCGACCGCGCTGGGCATTCGCGTGCTCACCGTGCCGACCCTGGCGGAGCTTGACGATGGATCGGCCAAGGTGGGGCAGCTTCGCCCCGTCAAGGTGGACGATCTGCTCGGCCGCACGCCCGTGGCGGCCAACGAGGAGCTCATGCACCGCCACATCACCGGCAAGAGCGTGCTGGTGACCGGCGCCGGCGGCTCGATCGGTTCCGAGCTGTGCCGGAAAATCCTGGAGGCCAGTCCGACGCGCCTGGTCCTGCTCGACCACTCGGAGCACAACTTGTATGTGATTGAAAAGCAGATCCGCGCGTTGATCGCCAACCGGCGCTCGGAGACGATTCTTGAAACTTCGCTCGGCTCGGTGAACGATCGCGTGCTGCTGGACCGCCTGCTGGCGGCGCAGCGCATCGAGACCATCTACCACGCCGCCGCCTACAAGCACGTGCCCATGGTCGAGCGCCACGAGACCGCCGGCGTGGAGACCAATGTCTTCGGCACGCTCACCGCGGCGCGGGCCGCGCTGCACGCGGGCGTGAAGGCCTTCGTCTTCGTCTCCACCGACAAGGCGGTGCGCCCAACAAGCGTCATGGGCGCCAGCAAGCGCCTGGCGGAGATCCTTCTGCAGTCGATGCAGGAACAGTCCAAGGGCCGCACCAAGTTCGCGATGGTGCGCTTCGGCAACGTGCTGGGCTCCTCCGGCAGCGTCATTCCACTTTTTCAGGAGCAACTGGAGCGCGGCGGACCGGTCACCGTGACGCATCCCGAGATGGTGCGCTACTTCATGACGATTCCCGAGGCGGCGCAGCTGGTCATTCAGGCCGGCGCCATGGCCAACGGCGGCGAGGTCTTCGTGCTGGACATGGGCGAGCCGGTGAAGATCCTCGACCTGGCCAAGAACATGATCCGCCTCGCGGGACGCACGCTGCGCGATGAGTCCAATCCCAGCGGCGAGATCGAGATCCAGATCACCGGCACGCGCCCCGGCGAGAAGCTCTACGAGGAGTTGCTCATCAGCGACGACACCAGCCATACCGAGCATCCCTCGATCGGGCTGGCGCGTGAGCCCTTCGAGTCCTGGAGCTCGCTCGAGGCGCGACTGGACCGTCTGCAGACCGCGGTTGATCAGCGCGACGATGGCGTGGTACGCATCCTGCTGGGCGAGCTGGTGGGTGGCTACCAGACCAACCCGGTCAAGAATCGCTAGGCCGGGGCCAGTTCCGGCTGGCGCCGGAGCCAATATTCAAGCAGCAGCAGCGACCAGCGGCGATCGACCGTCTGACGCGGAGTGGCCGCAGGGGCGGCGAGCAGGCCGCGCAGTCCGATCCGATTGGTGAGCGTGAGAACGCGCGACTCGGGTTCAAAGAGAGCGGCCTCGCTCAGATCCATGAGCGCTTCCTCGAGGCGCGGCGGAATCGACGAGCGGTTGCGCGCGGCGATGCGCTGGATCATCGATTCGGGCAGGTAGCGCCGCAGCAGATGCACCAGCGCGCCGCCATTGCCGCCATGCGGCTGCGGCATCACGCCGTGAACGCCAAGCCGCGCGACGCGGTTGCACAGAAATGGCGTGGTCACCGCGAGCGAGTGGTGCATGCAGACCTGGTTGAGCAGGGGGATGGCGGTGGTGCGGAGCGATCTGCGGCCCTGCGCCACGTTGGAAGTTTCGGAGCGCGGGCGCGGTTCGTTCGAAATGGCTCCACGTGAAGCGCCGACACCGGCGGCCAGGAGATCCGCGGGAGTCCAGTAGGACGGGGGCGCGACGGACTCCGTGACGGGCTCCGCCTCATCGCGACTGCGAAGCAGCGCTCGCAGCGACGCGAACCAGGAAGCCTGCCCCTGGGTGTGCGTGCCATCCCACTCCTCGCCCGCGAACAGGTCGGTCGCGCCCGCGCCGCTGACGGCGCGCGGCGAACTCATGCGGATGAAGGGCGCGATCGTGTTCAGCGACACCACTTCCGAGGCTGCCAGGGGCTCGTCGAGCGACGCGGCGATGCGGCTGAGCATCTCGGAGAGATCCTCCAGCGGCTCGCAGGTGCGGTGGGTCGCGCCGATCTGGCGGGCGACATCATGGGCCAGCGCCGCCGACTCCGCGTCAGCCGCGCTGGACAATCCGTAGGTGTGCGTGGGAAGCGCCAGCTCCGCGCGGCACATGGCCGCGATCAGGAAGTCAGCCAGAGTTCCGGTCGGCATGACATGCGCGCCGCCGGAGCTCAAGTCCGAGCCATGCAGCGACTCAAGCAGCGCCCGCCGCAGCAGTTCCACCTGCTCGGCGAGGGCCAGATCCTGGAGGCGCGGATCGCCATTCGGGTTGTCGTTGCGGAAGGCCGAAGAGTTCAGCTCGCTGCAGGTGGGGGCCAGCAGGGTGGCGCTGCCGATCGAACCGGGATCGCTGGCCCGGATGGAGATCACGCTGGCGCTGGCGAAGAGCGGGGCGCAGTCGAGCTCCACAAAGCAGCCGGCGCCGACCTTGCTCGCCTCGCGATGGATGGTGTGCGTGCCGCGCACGCCGCCCGAGGAGAGGTAGTCGCCGATCGACTTGGCATCGAGCGCGGCGCCCAGTTCCGGCATGCTCCGCAAGGCGCGGAGTTCGCTGGCGAAGGCGAACCAGCCGCGGCCGCTGGCGAAATAAAGCGGCCGCGCGTCGAAGGCGTCGCGGGCCAGCAGCAGCTTCTTCAGGCGGTCGTTCCACAGGGCCAGCGCGAAGGGGCTCTCGATGCCGCGCAGGGCCGCGATCGGACTCTTGGTCGGATTGGAAAATGTCTTCACGAGTTCCCGCAGCGAATCGGGAAGATCGCCAGGCAGGATCGCATTGGTCCCCGAACTCTCCAGTTCGTCGCCGTCATAGACGATGTGAATGGATTGGTCGCTGTCGCTCGACGCCGGCTTGCGCGACGAGAGCAGATGGCAGTCGCTCAGTGCAATGCGTGCCTGTGGGTCGATCCAGTAGGTATCGCGCTCGAAACCGCGGTGGATCATCGCCTGCTGCATCTGCGACATCAGCGAGCGCAGCGCGTCGCCCTCCAGGCCGGCCCCGAAATCGATCAGGCCGCAGATGCCGCTCATGGTGTCGTCCCGGTCGCGGTCTCGCGCGGCGGAAAGAGCCGCGCCGAAAGCAGTCCCAGATATTCCTTGACGCAGGTCTCGGTCTGGTCCAGCGCCTGCGCCCGCGGCAGCAGCATGGCCAGAGAGAATTGTTCGTCGACGCCCGCGGTGAGGTAGTGGCAGGGCAGGCCCACCACCTCGAAGCCCAGCGCGCGGAACTGCATCGACGCCCGCGGCAGGTGCCAGACGCTGGTGGCCAGCAGAATTTTCTTCGCGTTGAGCGCCCGCAAGGTCGCGGCATGCTGCAGAGCCTCACCCTCGGTGTTGAGCACCGGCAGACCGACCATGATCGCGGATTCCGGCACGCCCAGGGCCATGGCTTCCTGCTTTTGGAAGGCGCCTTCGCACACTTTCGGTTCATCGTCCTTGCCGCCGCCGCCAAGGACCAGCCACGGCGCCTTGCCCATTTTGTAGGCCTCCACCGCGACGCGCAATCGCTCGGTCATCGCGGTGAGAATCAATGGATCGCCCGGCTTTTCTCGGTGCCAATGAAAGGAGCTGCCCAGCACCACGATCGCGTCGCACTTGGGCGCGGCGGCCACGGGCATCCCGGGCGTCATGCGCTCCAGGCTCGCCGCCAGCCATGTCGCGATCAGCGGCGTGCACGAGAGATAAAGCAGCATCGCGCCGATTGCGCTCATGGAAAATCCGGCGCGCCAGGCTCGCGTGTCGCTGCGCGCGCGGTTTCTGCAGATCAGCACCAGTCCCGCGGCGATCAGCACCAGGCACACCGTCGAGGGCATGAACAATGGAAGCCACCATCGTGGTGTGGTCAGAAACATGAGGCGGTGAACAGGGTATCTCCCATTCCCGGCGGGTGAAATCTGCCAGTATGCTCACGACATGGCACCCTTCATGGGCGAGTTTGTCGGCACCGCGCTCCTGGTTTTGATCGGAGACGCCGTGGTCGCCAACAACGTCCTGGCGCGGACCAAGGGCAACGGCTCGGGCTGGCTCGCGGTGACGACGGGATGGGCACTGGCCTATTTCGTGGCCATGTACTGCGTGGCGCCGCTCAGCGGGGCGCACCTCAATCCCGCGGTCACGATCGGACTTTGGATGGCCGGGCTTTTCGAGGGGGAACTGGTCATGCACTACATCGGGGCGCAGTTGCTCGGCGCCTTCGCAGGTGCCCTGGTGATGTGGCTGGCCTATCTGCCGCACTGGAGCAAGACCGAAGATTCCGCGGTGAAACTCGGAGCGTTCTGCACGGCGCCGGCCATTCGGGCGCCGCTGTCGAACCTGCTCAACGAAGCGATCGCCACCGCGGTGCTAGTGCTGGGCATCCTGATGCTGAAGGAGTTCCAGATGAACATGGACGATGGCAGCACGGTCAACATCCTGCTGGGGCCGGTTGCCGTGATGCCGGTCGCGCTGCTGGTCTTCGCCATCGGGCTCTGTCTGGGCGGACCGACCGGGGCCGCGATCAATCCGGCGCGGGACTTTTCGCCGCGGCTCGCCCACGCGCTGCTGCCGATTCCCGGAAAGGGACCGAGCGACTGGGGCTATGCACTGATCCCCGTCATCGGACCGATTGTCGGCGGACTCGCAGCGGCGTGGATCTTCAAGTCCATCGTCGTGATGGCGTCCTAGTCAGGGCGGCAAAAGTCGACGCCACAGAATGTCACAGGGTGGGTGCCGCCAACAAAAGAAACCGCGCAGTGAATGGATTCAGCGAAAGTTGTGTCGTGTGCAACCCGGCGCGGCTGGCGTGACTCAACGCCTCGCTTCGTGAAAAACCCTTCGCCACGCTCAACCGCGCGTCGTGTCTCACGAACTCGGTGGAGAATTCAGTGAGTGCATGCACGATCGCCGCGCTCATCGGCGAGCGCCACAGGTCGTTCCACGCCACCAATCCACGGCTCGCCCGGCCCATCGTTGCAAGGGCCGCCGGTACCTGCTCATCCGACAAGTGGTGCAGCATCATCGCCGCATGCACCAGATCCCATTTCTGCTTCCGCCAGTGTCGGGCCACATCATCCAGGCCGCACGGCACCAGGTCAATGAAGCATGCATCCATCCCACATCGATCGAGGCATTCGCGTGCAGCCGCGATCGACCCGCCGTGCGGATCGATCGCCGTCACCCGCAGCGAAATCGAATGTCTCCGTGCCCAGGCGACGATGGCGATCGGCAGATCCGCGCAGCCCGTGCCGACGTCGAGAATCTCAAGAGGCTCGGTCGAAGGACCGCGGGCTCGCAGCGCGGCGCGGACCGCGCGCTTGAACGCCCCGACGCCGCCCGCAAAGCGGTTCACGCGCCGGATGAACCTGAAGCTGGCGTCCATGTCCGCCTGCGACGCGCCGGGATGATCCATGCCTTCAAGCTCGGTGGGACGCTGGGTCAAGGTCGATCTCCGGTCTATCATCGCCGATATGAAATCATCGTGCATGCGGCCGCTTGGTTGGATTCGCACGCTCGCCGCGATGGGCGCGACGCTGAGTTGTGCGGTGGCGATGGCCGCGGCGCAGACGGCCCCGGCGACGACTCCGCCCGCGCAGCCTGCAGCGCCGGCGCCCGCCCAGACGAAGCCCGCAGCTCCCGCCTCTACGCCGCCCGCGAACGCCGAAGATCAACCCAAGCCATGGCCGATTGCGCTGGGTCTTCGCGTGGCGGGAGTGCAGACCAAGGTGCCCACCATCGACCGCGTGGTGCTGGTGAAGGACGAAGCTTCCTTCCTCGACGAGATCGCGCATTGGCGCCTTGAAGGCCGCTGGCCCGTGCTCATCGAGGACGACATCTTCGCGCCGCAGTTCATCCGCGCCTTCAAGCCTGCCCAGGTGGTGCGGCGCACTGAAAAAGCCCCCAACGTCGACGACCCTGCCGCGCTCAAGGCAGCGATCCAGAATGCGGTCTCCAGCGCCTGGGACGCGACCGCACCCAACACACCGCCTGCGAAAGCCATCATCGCGCAGACCTACACGCCGCCCGGCATCGTGATCATTGATCCCAAGGATCCGGCGTGGGTCGCGGGCGTGGCGCTGGCCGCGGGCCGCGGTCTCATCCCTGCGTTTCTGGAAGGCAATTTCGGCGCCGTCAACGACACGCTCTCCGCCGACCAGTTCCTCAATCTCTCGATGGCGGTGGATCAGGCCTTCATCGCGACCGGGCTGCCCTACAAGAAGCTTGGCGACGCGCTGGAGACGCTGACGCTGTGCCGGACTTTCGCGCAGAGCACCGTGATCGATGTGCCCGCGCTCTACCGTCCCGCGGCGCGCGGCGTTCCCGCGGTCAACCCCTCCGATCCGGTCGCCACCACCGATGCGCTCTGCCGCAACCCCGACTTCACGCGCTACGCCTTCTGCGGCGCGATCTTCGGCACCTCCAAATACTGCGCGTACGCCGCGATGTGCAGCCTCTTCCTGGAGCGCCAGTCAGTCGGCGCCTTCGACAGCTATCAGGCGGGCGACTATTCAAGCTACGACTTCACCGAGCTGGCCCAGGGTCTGCCCGACGCCGGCTTCAAGGTCAAGATCCATTCCGGTCCGCAGGGCCACATGGCGGATTGGCGGCTGCTGCTGGCGCAGGGCTTTGACTTCAGCGTGCTCTTCTTCAACACCAGCGGCTACCTGGACTTCTTCGACCTGGGCAATCCCGGCAAGACGCCGATGCCGGAGCGCGGCTCACCCGGCGACGTGCCGATCCTCTCCGCGCCGCTGGCGCTGCACTTGATTCACTCCTGGTCGCTCTGGGCGCCGGCCAATCGCGAGACCATCGGCGGGCGCTGGCTGGACTCCGGCGCCTACTGCTATGTGGGCAGCGTGCATGAGCCGTATCTCTTCGCCTTCAACACGCCCGCGGAGGTGATGCAGCGCTGCATGAACTTTGTGCCCTTCATCGTGGCGAGCCGGCAGTGGGAGGGTCCCTTCGGATTGCCGTGGCGCGTGGCGACCATCGGCGATCCGCTGATGCTGATCACTCCGCCGAAGTTGCTGCCGCCTGTGGCGCGCAAGGCGCCGACACCTCCGGTGCCCGGCCAGGAAGATGTCACCGCCAATTGCAGGAAGCTGCTGGCCGACAGCAAGGACGACAAGGATGGTGCGCCGAGTCTCGCGGCGCTGCGCGAGCTCATTCATCGCGGCGAGGACAAGATTGCGGCGCAATACTGGCTCTCCTGCAGCGGCAAGTCCTTCGCGCCGCGACTGGCGGCACTGGCCCTAGAGCCGCTCTTTCGGCAGCGGCAGGCCGATCAATTCCTCGCGGCCTACCGCATGGTGCCTGAGCCCACCGCGAGGGCTCGCGACATGCTCTGGCAACTCTGGGGCGACCAGCTCAATCGCGTCAAGGATGTGGACACGCTGATGCTCTTTGAGAAGTCGGTGCGCTCACCCTGGGCGATCAACGATTGGCGGCGGCTGATGCAGCCCTATGCGCGGGCGACTAGCGCGGATCGCGCCCGCTCGGCGCTGCAGAAGACGATCCTGAAGGAGAAGGATCCGGCGCAGAAGCGCCTGCTGGTGGATCTTTCGAATCAGTCTTAGTCGGCGTGGGAACGGTCGCGGTCACGGCGGAGGGCGCCGCTTCCATCTGGAGCTTCTTGACGAAGCGCTCGCGCAGCACAGCCGGGTCGATCTCGAAATTGGCCAGCGCCGCGTTGGCGGTCAGTCGGTCCAACGCGTCCAGGGCCACGGCCAGCACGGTCACCGTGCCCGCGAAAGTTGGATGCAGCCGATCCTTCTGCAGCATCGGACCCAGCTTCTCAATCGTCCACTCGCGGCCCGCCGCCTTGATCGGCTTCTTGGCCGCGAGGTCGGTGGTCAGTTGCGAAAGCGGCAGCAGGCAGACGTTGGGCTTGTCCTGGGCCCACTCGGCAACGCGCTTGTTCAGTGCGGCCAGGCACTCGACCGAAGGGACCATCGGCGCCGAGATCATGCCGCCGCCGATGGCGCTGTGCATGTCGGGAAAGTCGCCCAGCACAATCGGAATGTTCGAGGCGCACAAGGGCTGCAGGCATTGCAGCGCGTTCTCAAGAAGGGCCATGCGCTCCTCGTCCTTGGTCAGCCGCTCGCCCTTGACGTTGGAGACGCCGTAGCCGTTCCAGAAGATCCAGTCCACGGCCAGCACGCAGGTGGGATTGGCGCTAAGCGCGCGTGCGGCGCTGCTGCGGGCGGTGGCGGCGGGATTCATGAAGTAAAGGCTGGTGGCGTAGTTCGCCAGCAGCACGGAGGGATCCTTGCAAGCGATCTTCACCAGTGCGGCCAGGTCGACGCCCTCGGAGACCTTCTTGCCGTCATCGAGCGTGGTCGCCACGCGCACGCCGAAGCCGCTGCTCATGCTGGCGCCGATCACCGCGATGCGCGCGAGTGGCTTGCTTTCGCCGCCGGCGACCGTCGTCTGCGGCTTGGCAGCGCCGTCAGTGGCCGCGGTTTGCCCGAGGCACAGCGCAAGAGAAATCGCGACAAGAAGTGTGGCTCGTAGAAATTTCATTCCAGGTTCCTCGCGGCTGCGCGTTGCGGCAAGTTCCATCAAACGGGATCAACTCAATACGGTCGAAAGTCCAAGGGCCTTCGCCATGGTGGATCCTATGTCCGCCGGACTCTCGGCGACATGAATGCCGCACTTGTTCAGCGCGTCCATCTTGGCCTGCGCCGTGTCGTTGGCTCCGCCGATAATGGCCCCGGCATGGCCCATGCGCTTGCCCTTGGGCGCCGTGCGACCGGCGATGAAGGCCGCGACCGGCTTCTTCATGTGCAGTCGGATCCACTCGCCCGCCTCGGTCTCATCCTGGCCGCCGATCTCGCCGATCAGGATCACGCCTTCGGTTTCCTGGTCAGCGTTGAACATCGAAAGCGCCTCGATGAAGTTCAGGCCCTTCACGGGATCGCCGCCGATGCCGACGCACGTGCTCTGGCCGATGCCCAGTTGCGAGCATTGCCAGACCGCCTCGTAGGTGAGCGTGCCCGAGCGGCTGATGATGCCGACGGCCTTGCGCTGCTTGGAGTCCGTGCGATGCAGATGGATGTAGCCGGGCATGATGCCGATCTTGCAGCCGCCTTCGTAGCCGCCGCTGTCGGGAAGCTTGCGGCCCGGAGTGATCACGCCCGGACAATTCGGCCCGATCAGCGTGATGTGCGGATAGGTCTCGTCCAGGGTGGCGCGGGTGCGCACCATGTCCTGAACCGGAATGCCCTCGGTGATGCAGCAGATCAGCGCGATGCCGGCATCGGCGGCCTCCAGCACCGCGTCGGCGGCGTAGGGCGGCGGCACAAAAATCATCGTGGCGTTGGCGCCGGTCTCGCGCACCGCGTGCTCGACGGTGTTGAAGATCGGAATGCCGTTGGCGTCCTTGGTGCCGCCCTTGCCGGGCGTGGTGCCGCCGACCATCTTGGTGCCGTATTCAAGGCAGCCCTTGGTGTGGGTCGCGCCGGCAGAGCCGGTGATGCCCTGGCAAATCACCCGAGTGGAGGCGTCGATCAAAATGCTCATTGGAAGGGCAAAGATAGCGTGCTTCAGCCGATACCATCGGGGCATGACGACTGCGGTGAATGGGGCGAATCCATCGACAAACCAGCCTTCGGGCGGGCTCACCTACGCCAAGGCCGGCGTCGACATGGAGGCGGGCGACAAGGTGGTCGACCTGATCAAGCCCGCGCTGCGGCGGACGCATTCTTCGCGCGTGCTGGGCAACTATGGAAGCTTCGCCGCGATGTTCCGCCTGGACTTCAAGGAGAAGATGTTCAAGCGCAACTACAAGGATCCGGTGCTGGTGGCGTGCACGGATGGCGTTGGAACAAAGGTTGTGCTCGCGGTGGAGATGGGCAAGCTGGACACGGTCGGGATCGACTGCGTCGCCATGAACGTGAACGACCTGATCGTGCAGGGGGCCGAGCCGCTTTTCTTTCTGGACTATTTGGGGCTCAGCCGCATTCGCCCCGAGGAGACCGCGACAATCATCCGCGGCGTCGCCGAGGGATGCGAGATCGCGGGCTGCTCGCTGATCGGCGGCGAGTGCGCCGAGATGCCGGACATCTACAAGCAGGGGGATTTCGACATCGCCGGCTTCGCGGTGGGCGTGGTGGACATGGATCGCGCCATCGAGCCGAAGCGAGTGAAGAAGGGCGATGTGATCATCGGGCTCGCTTCAAGCGGCGTGCACTCCAACGGCTACGCGCTGGTGCGGCGGATCGTGAAGGAAGCGAAGCTGGATCTCAACGCGGTCTTTCCCGAGCTCGGGCCCAAGACCCTCGGCGAGATCCTGATCGAGCCCACGCGGATCTACGCCAAGCCGATCGTGAAGCTGATGCGCAGCTACAAGCAGAAGCGCGTGGTGACGGGCATGGCCCACATCACCGGCGCGGGCATCGAGGGCAACCTGCCGCGGGCCTATCCGGAGAAGTTCAACGCGGTGGTGGACAAGGCGAGCTGGAAGGTGCCGCCGATCTTCCGCTTCCTGCAGGAGCGCGGCGGCGTGGACGAGGCGGAGATGTGGCGCGTCTTCAACATGGGCGTCGGCTACTGCGTGATCGTGCGGCCGGATTTCGCCAAGGGCGTGATGAAGAAGCTCAAGCGCAGCGGCGAAAAGCCCTGGGTGATGGGCGCGATCGAGAAGGGCACGGGGCAGGTGAGGTTTGCGGAGTGATCACTCCCCGCCCTTCCACCCGCGATTCTTTTTCTTCTGACCCTCGCGCTGTTTTGATTCCAGTCGCCGCTCCTTGCTTCCGCGCGAGGGCTTGGTCTTGCGGCGAACGTGCGGCGGAATCTCCGCCTGCTTCACGATGGCGCGAAGATGCTCGATGCACTCATCGCGGTTGGCCGCCTGGCTGCGATGCTGATGCGACGAAAAACTTGCCAGGCCATCCGACGACCGATGCTGCATGAGCGCGTCGAGCCGCGCTCGCGCAGCCGGATGCAGGTCGCAGATCAAATTGGGATCCACTCGCAGCAGCGCCTTGGTCGCGGTTTTGTTCACATGCTGGCCACCAGGCCCCGGACTCGTGGAAAACGACCAGACCAGCGAACTGGGATGCACCCAGGCGCGGCGGCCAAGCGGAATCGCGTTGGGCGATCGGGCGGGATCTTCGTCTTCCTGCGGCTCCATGCCATGACGATACCCTTTCACCATGAACTTCAGATTTCAAACCGTGCTTTCCGCGGCGGCCCTGTCCGGAGTCGCCTGCGCAAGCGCGATGGCGCAATCCGCGAGCTCGACCCAGCTCGCCCTCGCCTCTCTCGACTCCATCACCTATCAAAGCGGTGGCGCGACCCCGACGACTCCCGCGGCGACCGCTTCCACCGCATCAGCGACCGATCCGCGACCCGGTGCGCCGAAGACCACGCTCTTTGAAATCTGCGGCGCACCGCTCGAGTTGCAGCTCGACGTCGGCGTCTGGCTGCCGCGCCTTCGCGGCAACGTGACCTACGGCGGCGCGGGCTCGGTCAATCTCGACCTGAGCAACGCCCTGGCCCTGAACTCGATGGAGACCAGCTTCATCGGCAACCTCTCCGCGACTTGGAAGAACTGGACGATTCGGGCGACCGGCACCAGCTTCAGCACCTCCGGCGCCATGGCCGCGCCGACCTCAGGCTTCTTCGGCAGCACGCTCTTCCTCACCGGGGAAATGCTGGTCAACAGCTTTTCCTACTGGACCTGGGGCATCGAGACCGAGAGCTGGCTCTGGCGGCCCTTCTCGAAGCAGGCCTTCCCCTGGCTCGAACCCGTCGACAACGAGTCACTGCCGGTGGACATGCGCTTCTTCGCGGTCGTGGGCGGCCGCGGCTTCGGCATCAGTCAGAGTCTGACCGACACGCCGACCAACACCACCAGCACCTTCAACGGAACCTTCGGCACCATCTACGGCGGCGGCGGTCTTGAAATTCGCTTCGACACGCATGAGGCCATCTGCTTCATTCGTCGCGTCGACGTCTACGGTGGCATCGAGGCGGGCCCGGTCTGGCCGGGAAGCGGCGGACTCTTCATGCAGATCGACGCCGGCGCCACCGCGTGGTTCACCGACAATGTCGGCCTCTACTTCGACTATGTGAATCTGCGGCAGAACGTGAACACCAACAGCTACAACCTGCAGTCCTACATCGGCGGATTCAGCTTCGGGCTCTCCGTCAAGTTCTGACATGCCGGCCCTGGAAGCGATGCCCAAGCCGACCAAACATCCGACGCACAAAAAGCGCGGCGGCAAGTTCCAGCGCGCCAAGCTGCGGCAGATCATCTTCACCAAGGCCATCGACCGCATCTTGAAAGGGCGCCTGATGCGCCGCCATCACGCGCAGCCGATCGCCTTCCGTGAGATCGAGATCGCCGTGCCCAACTGGCCGCGCGCCTTCGACGGCCTGCGCATCGGTCACCTGAGCGACCTGCACTGGGGCGAGCTCATGCCGCTCAAGCGTGCCATCGAACTTGTCGCGCAATTGGACGACGCGAAGGTCGACCTGTTGGCGTGCACCGGCGACGTGGTGGACTTGGAATGGAGGGGATGCGAGCCACTGCTTGCGGCGATGGGCAAGGTCCGAGCTCCATTGGGGCACTTCCTGGTGCTGGGCAACCACGACCATCTCGACGACGCGACTTCGTTCGCGGCCGCGGCGACTCATCACCGCCTTGACG
Source organism: Planctomycetota bacterium (assembly GCA_021414025.1). Lineage (NCBI taxonomy): Bacteria > Pseudomonadati > Planctomycetota > Planctomycetota bacterium. The sequence continues at coordinate 182,357 of JAIOPG010000006.1, forward strand.
TGCTGCATCAGAAGGTGGTGACGCGGCGCCGCGCCAAGCATGACCTGCGCATCGCCGGCATCGACTGGCACAAGTCGCCCAAGGCGCTGCAAAAGTCGGTCGAGTCGATCGCACACAAACATCCGCATCTGCTGCTCACGCACAATCCCAAGGCATTCGCCTCCGCGTCCACGGAGGGCATTCCACTGGTGCTCGCCGGGCACACGCATGGCGGGCAGGTGGCGCTGCGCCGCAATCCGCAGAAGAATCTGGCCCTGGCGCACCGGCACTCGAGCGGGTTGTACGAGAAGGGGTTCAGCCGGCTCTTCGTGAATGTGGGAGCGGGAGCATGGTTTCCCTACCGCCGCAATGTGCCCGCCGAGATCGTGGTGTTGGTGGTGCGCCGCGAGAGCAAGATCAATTTTGTTGTTTAAGTTTGCGATTCACTTCGCCAAGTGAGCGATGGCCTTCCACGCACACAGCACATGCTCGCGCGTGGTCATGCTGCCGCCGATCGCCATGCGCATCGCGAACTTGCCGTTGATCTTGGCGTGACTCAGGTAGGCCTTGCCCGTGGCGTTGAGTTGCTCGAGAAGCCGCTCATTCTCCTCGTCGCCGCCCTTGAGACGGAAGCAAACCAGACTCAGACTGCGCTTGCCCACCAATTCAAATCGCGCGTCGGCTTTCACGAGCCCCTCGAACTCCTCCGCCCACTTGACATGCTGTCGGATGTGCTCGCGGATCGCCGCCGCGCCGAAATGCCGCAGCGTCATCCACACCTTCAGCGCCCGGAAACGCCGGCCCAGCGGAATCTGCCAGTCGCGATAGTCGATCACCGATCCGCTCTCGGTCGCCTTGTTACGCAGGTATTCCGGCAGCACGCTCAGCGCCTGGATCAGCGGGCGGCGGTCGCGCAGGAAAAGACAGTTGCAGTCGAAGTTGATCATCATCCACTTGTGCGGGTTGAAGCACCAGGAGTCGGCCCCCTCGGCGCCAGCCACGATCGCGGGGCGCAGCTCGGGGCAAGTCGCGGCGGCGCCGGCCCACGCCGAATCCACATGCAGCCACATCTTGTGCGCGCGGGCCATCTTGGCGATGGCCGGCACATCGTCAATTGCGCCGCACGCGGTGGATCCCACGGTGGCGCAGACAAAGAAGGGCTGGCAGCCCGCCGCGATGTCGCGCTGAAGTGCCGCCTCGAGCTCCGCGATGTTCATGCAACCATTGGTGTCGACGGCGACGCGCCGCAGCGCGGTGTCGCCCAGGCCGGCAATCCGAAATGCTTTCTCCACGCTGGAGTGCGCGTCGCCGCTGGTGTAGGCCGTGAGTTGCTTCGCGTAGGTCCGCAAGCCATCGTTGTTGGTGGTGCCGCCCGTAGCCTGCTCCCGCGCCGCGATCAGTGCGCAGAGCACTGAACTGCTGGCCGTGTCCTGAATCACGCCGCCGCCGAAGCCGCCATGCGACTCACTGCGATATTGGGCGGGCAATCCGAGCAAGTCGACCAGCCAGTCAAGCACAAGGGTTTCAAGTTCCGTGCACGCGGGCGATGTCGCCCACAACATGCCCTGCACGCCGAGACCAGCGCTGAGCAAGTCGCCAAGAATTGCCGGCGCGCTGGCGCTGGCGGGGAAGTAGGCAAAGAACGACGGATGCTGCCAGTGCGTCAGCGCCGGCGTGATCACGCGGTCGACATCCGCAAGCACAGCTTTCATCGGCTCACCCTGCTCCGGCGCGGAGGCGGGCAACTGCGATCGCACCCAGCCCGGAGCCACCTGCGAGCGCACCGGAAACTTCTCGACCGTGCTCCAGTAGTTGGCGATCCAATCGATGAAGGCGTGGCCCGCCTGCCGAAACGACTCGGGGTCGAATGCGGGGGCCGGATCCGTCATGCGTAGTGCTTGCCGAAGCGATTGGCGATGAACTTCTCGAAGGGCACATCCTCGTTGCGGACGAATCCCTTGGCGGGAATCGCGCCGTCCTTGAGCAGATCGAGCACGGCGGTGATGCCCGCGGCGGTCGTGATCTGGATCGCGGTCCAGGGCTGCCCGTCGATCTCCTTGTGCAGCACGATCTTGGCGTAGGTCTTCTCCAGCAGGCGGCCATCCTTCTCGCCGACGCAGCTCACGAAGATGGCGACCTGGTCCTGGTCGGTGGCGGGCAGCGCGCGTTCAAAGATCTTCTTCAGATCCTCGCGGTGATTGCGGAAGCCCAGATCCTCCAGCAGCAGCTTGAGAATGTCGCGGTGGCCGGGGAAGCGCATCGTCTTGTAGTTTAGATTGCGCACCTTGCCCTTGAGCGTCTCGCCCAGGCTGCCTAGGCCGCCCGAGGTGTTGAACGCCTCAAGGTCAATGCCGTCGATCTTCATCTGCTCGAGCTGCTCCAGCGGCGGCACGGTCACGAACTGCCCCTCCAGAATCGCCTCGCAGGGCTGGCAATACTCATTGATCAGGCCGTCCGTGCTCCAGGTCAGGTTGTACTTCATCGCGTTGTTGGGGAAGCGCGGCAGCGCGCCGACGCGAAGTCGCAGGTCCTGGATCTTGTCGAAGCCCTTGGCCAGGTGCCACGCGGCGATGGTGATGAATCCCGGCGCCAGGCCGCACTGCGGGATGAACGCGGTGCTTGCATCCTTCGCGAGCGCGATCACCTGCTTGGTCACGGCGACATCCTCGGTGAGATCGAGATAGTGCACACCGTGGGCCTTTGCCTTCTGCGCGATCAGCAGGTTGCACTGGAACGGCGCGCAGCTGAGCACCGCCCACTGGCCGGCGAAACTCGAGTCGAGCGCCTTGGCATCGTCGAACTTCGCCTTGATGCATTTCGCGCCGGACACATGCTTGGTCACCCACGCTAGGTTCGCCTCGCTGGAGTCCATGCAGGTCACCTCGTAGTCGCCGCACTTCTGCAGCAGATGAACGCACATGCGACCAATTTTCCCGGCGCCAAGAATGATGACCTTTTTCATGATGTCCTGAATGTAAAAGAATGTCCGGGTTTAGGCGAGTCGCTTCAATTCGCGCGAATTGCTCCGCATTCGGAAGGGGGTTTCAATTCGCGGGAAGTTTTTTCAGCTCCGCGCCAAGCGCGCCCATCAGTTTCTCGACCATCGACGATGAGAAATCGAACTTGATCCCCGCGGCCTCGAAGAGCTGCGGCAGGGGCTTGCTGCCTCCGAGCGTCAGGCCCTTCTTGTAATTGGCGATTGCCTTCTTCTCATCGAGCAGGCTGGCCAGCCACACCTGCAGCGCGCCGAGCTGGGCGATGCCGTACTCGACGTAGTAGAAGGGAATGCCGAACAGGTGCAGCTGCCGCTGCCAGAGCGTGGCGCGGAATTTCTCCAGGCCGGTCCAGTCCACGATGCCGCCGAAGCGAGCATCCAGTTCCAGCCACTTCGCTTCGCGCGCCTTCGCGTCGTGCTTCGGATTGAGATAGACCCAGTGCTGGAAGGCGTCGATCTGCGCGATCCAGGGAAGAATGGTGATCACCCGGTTTTCAAGCTGGTCGCGCTTGGCCCGCGCCGCGTCGGCCTCGTTGAAGAATTCCTTCAGGTAGGGAAGCGTCAGAAGTTCCTGGCTCATGCTGGCTACCTCCGCAAACTCCATCGGACTTCCGCGATAGAGCAGAATCGGATCGTCCTTGGAGAGCAGGCTGTGGAAGGCGTGACCCGCTTCGTGCACCATGGTGACCAGGTCATTGAAGAGTCCGGCGGCGTTCATGAAGATGAAGGGCTTGCGCGAAGCCTGCCGCTGATATTGGTAGCCGCCCGGCGCCTTGCCCTTGCGACTGTCCAGATCCAGGCAGCCGCCACCGAGCATGGTGTCGAACATCTGCGAAAGGCCCGCGTCCATGTTCTTGTAGGTGCGCGACGTCTTGGCGATCAGATCGTCGGCGTTGGTGAAGGGCCGAAGCGGCGCCCGACCCTGGATGTCCACCTTGAGGTCCCACGGGCGCAGCGATTGCAGTCCCAGCGCCTTGGCGCGGTTTCGCTGGATTTCACGGGCCAGCGGCACGCAATGCTTCTCGATGGCGTCCTGGAAGCGGCCGCAATCCTCGGGCGTGTAGTCGAAGCGGTGCATGCGCTGATGCTGGAAGTCGCGGAAATTCTTGAAGCCCGCATTGAGGCCCATTTGGTTGCGCAGCGCGATCAGCTTGTCGTAGATCTCGTCGATCTTCGCCGAGTCCTGCAGGCGCCGCTCGGCGACCGCGCGCCAGCTCGCCTCGCGCTTGGCGCGGTCGGTCTCCTCCAGGTAGCGGGCCATCTGCGGCAGCGTCCGGTCTTCGCCGTCAAAGTTCACCATCATGGCGCCGGAGATCTCGCTGTAATTCTGGTCGAGCTTGGTGGCCTCGGTCTGCAGCGCGACGTTCTCCTCGCGGAACAACTTCACTTCCTGGTTGACGGAGCGCAGCAGCACGCCGTAGCGATCCTTGTCGAGCATCTTGGCGTGCGGACTGTTGGCGATCTTCTTGTCCAGCTCGAAGCCGACGCGCTTCAGGTTGGGGTCGACCTGCTCGACGAAATCCAGGAAGGCCTTCTTGGCCGCGGCGTTGTCGGTGTGGCAGGTCATGCCGATGTAGAGATTCGCCTCGGCCTCGCTTGCAGCGGCGTCCAGTTCACTGCGGTCCAGGATCAGCCTCTCCAGGCAGTTCTCGCAGCGCAAGGTGCGTGTGATCAGCTGCTGATAGAGCGGCTCGAGCTGGTTCCAGTCGGCGGCGTTGAGGCCGGCAGGAACGAAGGATTGCGTGGCGGCGGTGGGCGAACAATCGACGGCGGGTTGCGACATGGGCTGCTCCTTGGGGTGGATTTGTAATGTAGCCGAAGCCCGCGATTCTCCGCTACTTTGAAGGTGTGAACCCGCGTCCCGCCATCTCGGTTTCGGCGCCCGCCAAGCTCAATCTGGCGCTCTCGGTCGGGTCGCCCGACGCGAAGAAGATGCATCCGATCGCGAGCTGGATGGTGACGGTTTCCCTCTGCGACGAGCTTTTCATCGAGGCACTGGAGCCCGATTCGCTTTCGCTCTACGCGATCCTCTGGCACAAGGAAGCGCGGCGCACTTCGGAGATCGACTGGTCCATCACCAAGGACCTCGCGGTGCGGGCGCATCTGGCCGTCGAGTCGCACGTGGGGAAAAAACTTCCCATCAAGATGCGGCTGGAGAAAAGAATCCCGGTGGGCGGCGGCCTGGGCGGCGGCTCGAGCAACGCGGCGGCGATGCTGCGGGCGCTCAACGAACTCTTTGAATTGAAACTGCCGAAAAATGTGCTGCACGAGATCGCGACTTCGCTGGGCTCCGATGTGCCGTTCCTGATCGAGGGCGGAAGCGCGGTGGTCACGGGACTCGGTGAAAAACTGGAGGCCGCGCCATTGCCCGAGAGTTTGCACGCGGTGCTGGTGCTGCCCGCGGTCGCCTGCCCGACCGGCGCGGTCTATCAAACCCTGGATCGGTTGCGTCCGCAGGGAGCCGCAGAAGTGGAAAGGGTGAAGAAACTTTCACGCCTGGAAAACATTCCGCACGACGCGCCCTTCAACGACCTGGCCTTGGCCGCCTGCGAAGTGGCGCCGAAATTGCGCGGCGAAATGGAGGAGCTGTCGGAGCTGACCTCGCGCGTCGCACATGTCTCCGGCAGCGGAAGCACGCTCTTCGTGCTCACGGCCAGCGCTCTCGAGGCGGAGCTGCTGGCGGACGCGGTCTCCAAGCACATGGGCATGCCCGCGATCCCGGTGCAGGGGATGGCCACGCCCGCGCCGCTTCGACCGGGTTCGACGCAGTCACGGGCCTAGAATGACCGGATGCTTTGGCAGCCCGAAATTCCCGCTCACTATCGCTCTCTTTCCGAGGAGGAATTGGCCGCGGGCATTTCGGCGCAGCGCAAGAAACTCGGCAACAAGCTGCTGATTCTGGGGCACCACTACCAGCAAGACGATGTGATCCAGCACGCCGACCTGATCGGCGACTCGCTGCAGCTCAGCCGCATGGCCAATCGCGAAGCCAAGTTGCGCGGATCGGAGTTCATCCTCTTTTGCGGCGTTCATTTCATGGCCGAGACCGCGGACATCCTGACCGAGCCGTCGGTGAAAGTCATTCTTCCCGACCTCTCGGCGGGCTGCTCGATGGCCGACATGGCCGCTTACGACGACGCCCTCACTGCGTGGGAGGAAATCGAAAAAGCCCACGCCGGCAAGGGTGCCAAGAAAACGCGCGTGATTCCCATCACCTACGTCAATTCCAGCGCCGCGGTGAAGGCCTTCGTCGGCGAGCACGACGGTGCCTGCTGCACCTCGAGCAACGCCAAGCATGTGCTGGCCTGGGCTTTCGCGGGCGGCGACCGCAAACTTGCAAAGGGCGAGCGCGTGCAGGTGATCTTCATGCCCGACCAGCACCTGGGCCGCAACACGTCGCGCTCGCTGGGCTTGAAGAGCGAGATCGACGCCGAGCGCGATGGCGGCGCGAGCGACATGGCGGTGTGGAATCCGAAGCAGCCGATGGGCGGCCTGAGCGCGGAGACCATCCGCTCCAGCAAAGTTCTTTTGTGGGCGGGTCACTGCAGCGTGCACAAGCTGTTCCGCCCCGAGCATGTCGAAGAGGCGCGCGCTGCGGACGCCAAGGTGAAAGTCCTGGTGCATCCCGAGTGCTGCCAGGAAGTGGTCGAGCAGGCGGACCTGGTCGGCAGCACCGAGTTCATCATCCGTCAGATCGAGCAGGCCCCCAAGGGCTCGCACTGGGTCGTGGGCACCGAGGTGCATCTGGTGAATCGCCTCGCGCAGGCCGCCGCCGAGCGCGGCGTGGAGGTGCGCATGCTCAGCGACTGTCAATGCCTCTGCACCACCATGTACCGCATCAATCAATCGCACATGCTCTGGTGCCTGGACCAACTGGTGCAGGGCAAAATCGTCAATCAGATCGAGGTGCACCCGAAGGCGGCGGCCCTGGCCCGCAAGGCGCTGGAGAAAATGCTCGAGCTGGCGCCCGCAACCGGGCCCGCGCCCGTCACCATCGATTGAGGTATTTTGTCCGATCGCCCCATGACCACGCCCACCACATCAAATCCTCCCAAGAAGCGCCGCAAACTGATTCTCTGGACCGCCGCGTCGCTCGTGGTCGTCGTGGTCCTTCTGGTGGCGCTGCTGCCCACCATCGCGTCGATGCCGATGTTCCGCGGATTCATCACCGACGCGGTGGCGTCGAAAGTCAACGGCAAGGTTTCGATCGGCGACATGTCCTTCAGCTGGTCCGGCCCGCAGCGCATCGACAACTTCAGCATCGTCGGCGACGACGGCAAGAGCACCGTGCTGGTCTCCCTCTCGCTGCAGAATGGCTTCCTGGAACTGCTCTCCACCACCATCAAGCAGATCGACATGACGGTGTCGGGCAAGGTCGCCGGCGAGCTCGGCGCTGACGGCAAGCTCAGCCTGCTCTCACTCGCCAAGAGCGCCGCGCCGACGGCGCCCGCAGCTCCGCCTCACCTGCCCGCGGCCGCAGCGCCTGGCGCGATCGCGGCCAACTGGCCGGGCAAAATCCAGGTGGTGATCAACGGCTTTGATGTGGACATCGCCAACGCAAATGGTCCGCGCTTCGCGATCGAAGGCCTCAAGGGCAAGGTCGCCCTTTCCAACAATGGTCCGATCGAGATCCAGCTCGCGGCCAACACCAAGATCGGCGACAAGCCCGGCTCCATTTCCGCCAACGGCACCTTCAAGGATGTCATGACCGCTGCGGGCGCGTTCGATCCCATCGGCATCACCGGCTCGCTCAATGCGGAAGTGAACGGCGTGCTGGTGCCCGTCACCGGCGCATCGCTTGAGATCGCCCAGGCCAAGTTCGTCATCGCCGCCGACGCCGGGAAACCCATCGATCTCTCGGCGGACATCAACACGTCCGTCAACGGCCAGGCCGCGCCAATCCGCGCCAAGATGCAGGCCTACCGGCCCGGACCCGGCGAGCCGATCGCCTCCTGGGCCAAGGATCCGCGCACCTGGGCGGGCACGATCTCCGTGCAGGATCTGCCCACCGCGCTGCTGGAGAAATATGTCCAGGGCACGCCGATCAACATCGCCCGCGACCTCGGTCCCACGCTCACGCTCGCCGTCGCCACCAACAGCAGCACCGGCTTCGATCTTTCGCTGAAGTCGGCGCAGGTCAAGCTGCAATGCACCGCCGCCATCGACATGAACACCGGTGCGGTGCAGGGCAAGACCACCACGCTCGACGCCTCGCTCGCGCCCGAGCTGCTCAGTAAGTACAACGTGGTCACCCCCAAGGCGCTGCCGATCGCGATTGCGCTGCAGAGCTTCACCATTCCGCCGCCGCTGGCCAGCGGACAATTCAACCTTGCCCAAATCACGGCGCAGGGAACCATGAGCACCGGCGCAGCGCAATTCACCAGCGCCGGCAACGCGCCGGTCGCGATGGGCGCCCTCTTCGTCACGCTCGCCGCAGCGCCGCTGGCGGACAAGGTGGACTTTGTGCTGCAGACCACCATCAACGGCGCGCCGATCAACACGCGGGCCAGCCTCACCGGCTTGATGAAAGAGAATGCCTTCACGCCCAAGCAGATGATGGTGGACAGCTCCACGCAGCTCGGGCCATTCGATCCCTCGCTGCTGCCGGGCATGCCCTCGAACATCGTGGAAATCCTGCGCCAGGTGCAACCGGGCAACTCCACCATTCACTCGACGCTGGCGGGCTCCTACGAGAAGGGCTCGATGGACCTCAAGGTGCAGATGGTTCCCGGCACGGTCAATGCAAAGGCGAACTGGGACGCGACCACTGCGACAATCTCGATCGAGAACACCGCCTGGACCGTGTCGCCCGGGCTGGCGGAGTGGGCAAGCCAGGGCAAGGTCGTCCTTTCGGCGCCGGCCAAATGCACGATCGCCGCAGGTCCCATCAAGGTGGATCGCGCCGCGCTGGAAAAGGGCCAGGCCGGATTCCTTCCCAGTCCAATTTCGATTTTCGTGGACAAGCTCGCCATCGCCAAGGCGCCGGGACTCACCGGCACCGCCACCGTGCAGAATGCCGTGGTGCGCGGCGACTTCGACGCCGACGGCCCGCAGACTTTCAAAGGCACGCTGACGGCGACGGCTCTGCTGGCCAACGGACTTCCCGGCGGTATCACCAACGCGACGCTCTCCGAGCTGAGCATTCAGGCCACGGTGGAGAAGGATCCCAACGCGCCGGGCTCCACGGTCGCGGTCACCGCATCGTCGCTCGGTTTGACCAATGTCCAGGGTCTCAGCGAGCCGCTGCTTGGAAAGAATCTGCACGCCAATTTCACCGGCCCGCTCTCGATGAATGGTGCGGCGACCGCCACCCTGAGCATGGATGTGCTGGAAGCCACCGGCCCCGCGGCCAAGATCGCCGGCGAGTTCAAGACGCAACCCGGCTCCGACTGGACCGCCTCCGTGACGGCCAACGAAGTTTCCACGCAGCGCATCGCGCACTTGCTGGGCATGGGCGATGTTCCGGAGTGGACCGCGGGTGGCGCGCCCAATGCCGGCAAGTTGAAAGCGAATGTCACCAATCAATCAAGCGCGATGACCTTCGCGGTCAACGCCGATCTCGGCCGCATCGTCGCCGACCTCAACGGCACCCGAGCCGCCGATGGATCCATCACGCTCACAAAAAGTTCCGCCCTGGCCAGCGTGCCTGGCTCGGCGGTGAAGAACTATCTGGAGCGCGACCAGAAGAAGACGCCCATCCGCAATCTGAGCGACCTCAAGGTGGCGCTGGACATTGCCTCGGTGAAAATTCCCTCGGTCAACGGCGCGCTGGATCCGCTGGCGGCGGGCGCGGCGATTGCCACAAAGGTTCGCATCGAGCCCTTCAATTTGACCTTTGCTCCGGAGAGCCTGGTTCCGCCGTCGGAACCAAAGCCGGGAGCCAAGCCCGCGGCGCCGGCTGCTGCGCCAGCCGCCTCGCAGCCTGAAAAACTCGCCACGCTCGCCTTCGGTGCGACCGACGTCTCACTGCAGACCAGCGGCGCCGAGAGCGCGCAGGTCACCGTGAATGGATCGCTCGCCACCGAAGGCCAGCCGACCAAGCCCATGGCCGTGCAGTTGAAGGCGCAGAATCTGGCCGGCGCCGACGGCAAGCTCAACACAAAGGGCATGAAGCTGGTGGCGGATGTGAACGTCAGTGAGTTCCCCTCGGCCATCGTGGACGCCATCACCAAGGGCGACGGCTTCATTCCCAATCTGGCGGGGCCGGTCTTCAGCGTCACGCTCTCGGGCCGCACCGGCTTCGATAAATCAGACAGCTTCAAGGGGCACGTCGAAAGTCCAACTCTCACGCTGGACATTCCCGCGGTGCGCATCGTCGACGGTCAGATGTCAGTCGTGCCGGCCGAGGCCATCACGCTGCAGATTCGCCCGGATGACAACATCCGCCAGAAGATCCTGCGGCCGATCAACCCGATCCTTGCGGAAATTGAATTGAAGAACAAGGCGATCAACACCACGGTCTCCGAGGTGCGGGCGCCGCTGCCCTTCGACATGAAACAGACCGACGCGCGATTCGTCGTGCAGGTGGGCGAGGTCGAGCTGGAGAAAAAGGGGCAGATCGTCAGCCTGCTCAATTTGGCCACGGTGAAGGATGGCAAGTCCACGATTCCCGGCTTGGTTTCGCCACTCAACGGCGAAGTCAACAAGGGCATCCTCACGTACAAAGATTTCACGATCAAGGCGGGCAAGCAGGGGGAGACCTGGCAGCAGACGATCATCTCCGACGCCAACATCAACCTCACCACGCAGCCGGCCTACGCCAACGCGATCAACGTGCGCTATCCGCTGGAGGGCGTCACCAACGCGGTGGCCGCCAACGCGGGGCTGAACTCGGTCATGGGCGAGATCAACAAGGCGCTGGGCAGCACCACCGCCGAGATGCGCCAAGCCATTCAGTTGAAGGTGGTCTTCTCGGGGCCGCTGCAGGGCGATCAGTTGAAGATGACAGTGGAGCCGGCGCTGGACTTGAAGAGCGGCGACGATCTTTTGAAGGGCGTGGGCGGCATGGTCGAGGGAATCCTGAACGGCAAGTCCGGCACCACGGCTCCCGGCACGACGCCGGCGCCGGGTGCCAAGGACCCGACGATCGGCGACGTCCTGGATCTCTTCAAGAAGAAGCCGAAATAGCCGCAGCGCAGTTCTCAGCAAGATTGTGGTGATTCACAGCGCGGTCACATCGGCTTTTCGCCGACGGTCTGGTCGTACACCTGCAGCAGCTTCGACTTGTCGAAGATCAGCTCCTGGCGCGACAGTCCGGTGATCTCGTAGTGCGGCGTGAGCTCGATCGCGTCCACCGGGCACGCCTCTTCGCACATGCCGCAGTAGATGCAGCGCAGCTCATCGATGTCGAACTGCTTGGGGTACTTCTCGCGGTCCTCCCACGGGCTCGCCTCGGCGACGATGTGGATGCAATTCGCGGGGCACGCTGTGGCGCACATGAAGCAGGCCACGCAGCGCACGCGGCCGTCTTCGTCCTTGTTCAAGCGGTGCACGCCGCGGAAGTTCTCGCGGAACTGTCCGCCCTCCTCCACGGGCCGGTCGTCGCGCTTCTGCTCCGGATACTGCAGCACCCAGATGTTCTTCTTGTTGGAGCCGTTGCGGCCGAAGTTCTCGAAGGCATGCCGCATGGTCGTGCCCAGCCCCTTGAAGACGGAAAGCACGAAAAGATTCTCCGAGCGATTGAGCTTGCTCAGGGAGACATCAACAATTTCGTCGTCGGGAATGGCCATGCGGGGAACTCGGCGTTTGGCTTGGAAGTGTAGGCTTCCGTGAAAACCATGCCACCCACCGGGAACAACTCCGATCCTGATCCTGAACCGCCGCGCCACACCGATCTGTGGGGCGATACCAATTCGGGGGAGGATCCCGACCGTGACGCGCCCTTTTCCATCAAGCGGCTGCTCCCGCTTTCGCCCGCCGCCCGCCGCAACCGGGACCGGCGGGAAACCCGCATCGGCTGGAAAATGGCCGCCCTCGGCTGGGAATTCACCAGCCAGGTCATCGCCGGCGTCGCCCTGGGCTGGGGGGTGGATTACCTCTTCCCGAACCTGGGCCATTGGGGAATCATCGGGGGTGCGGTGGCGGGAGTGCTGGTCGGTCTGCTGACCTTTCTAAGGAGCGCCCTGAAGCTCAACAATGAGCTGGAAAATCCTGATCCAAAATCCAAAAAGGATGGCTCAAATGGATAAGGTGGCTAAGGCCATCAAAGCCGAACCGCGGTTTGCCATGCCCGTGAAACGGGTCACGGGACTGTTTACGTTAATGCTTATCTTGTCAGTGCTTACAAAGACTTTGCCCTTGGAAAGCTGGGGTGCTCCAGCGGGATCCGCAGATGGTTTCCGTTGGTCATCCGGCTTCATGGTCATCTTTTTGGCGGTCATTTTCTACGCCATGCGGCCCTGGAAGGAGCGGCCCGCCAGCGAGTGGATGCTCTGGTGGCTGGGGGGCACCGTCCTACGCATTCTGGGGGCGCCTTTGGTGCTGATTTCGATATACTTCTCCTCCCATCTTCCAGCCATGAGCGTGATGATTGGCGGGGTGATTTGGGCGGTGATCGGCCTCCTTGCGGAAGCCATCATTGTCGCGAAATCAGTGTCACGGCAGACGGCCTCCCCACGAAGCCCCTAAAGGCAGTAATTTCTGACTCTCTCTTTCCCGAACCCCACCATGACTTTCATCCTCGCCTCAGGCCACAGCCCCATCAGCCACGTGCTCGACTCGCCGGTCCGCATCGGCGGCCAGGTGCCATTCAACGGACTCACGCTGCAGGTGGTCTCGCTCTTCATCGGGCTGGCCCTGTTCCTGGGAGTGCTGCTCTTTGCCAGCAAGAACATCAAGACCGGACCCGAGTCCATGGGGCACCGCCGCTACCTCTCCCGCGGCCGCATCGCCCAGTTGATCGAAGTCATCTGCCTCTATCTGCGCGACGAGATGCTGGCGCCGATGATGGGCAAGAAGGACGCCTTCAAGTACGCGCCCTTTCTGCTGACGCTGTTCTTCCTGATTCTGGCGCTGAATCTTTTCGGCATGATTCCGCTGCAGGACATGCAGGCCATCACCGGAACCTGGCTGCAGGACGCCGAGCTCTCGGTGGTCGGCGGAACCGCCACGGCCAACATCACCGTCAACGCGGTGCTGGCGTTCTTCGTCTTCATCGTGGTGCAGGTGCATGGTCTGCGCGAGCTCGGCCTCAAGGGCTGGCTCGAGCATCTCTGCGGCGGCCATGAACTGGTCGCCGGCCCCAAGCCGCTGCTGCTGGTGGTGCCGATGATCTTTCTGGTCGAGCTGATGGGCCTCATCATCAAGCCCTCGGCTCTCTGCATTCGACTTTTCGCCAACATGTTCGGCGGCCACACGCTGCTGGCCACCTTCCTGATGTTCGGCGGCATGACTTGGGCGGGCACGCAGAATGGCTGGGCCACCGGCGGCGTCACGCTGCTCTCGGGCCTCTTCGCCGTCGCGATCACCTTCATGGAATTGTTCGTCGCCTTCCTGCAAGCGTTTGTGTTCATGTTCCTCAGCGCGGTGTTCATCAGTCTGATGAGCCACCACGACGAGGAGCACGCGCACGAGGAGCATGATGTGGAAGATGACATTCTGGCGGCGGCGCACTGACTTTTGACGGAACAACTTCGGGTTCGCGTGGACCCGCTCGGACACTGGCCTTGGTTGTGGGAACCCGGGCTCGAATCGAAACCCTGATGCGTCCCACCGCATCGCGACACTGACACTGGAGACCTTGTAATGAAGAACATCGTGACCTTTGGTATGGCAGCACTCTTTGTGACCCTGTTCGCGGCTTCGCCCGCATTGGCGCAGGACACCGCAGCAGCGGTGCATGCCGCTGGCGCAGTCAATCCGGGCCTTGGCATCGGCGGCGGCATCGCTGCCGGCCTGGCCGCGGTCGGAGCCGGCATCGGCATCGGCCGCATCGGAGGCAGCGCTCTGGAGAGCATCGCCCGTCAGCCCGAAATGGCCGGCAAGATCTTCATTCAAATGATTTTGACCGCCGCTCTCGTCGAAGGCGTGGCCCTCTTCGCGGTGGTCGTTGGTTTGCTCATCGGTTTCATCAAGTGATTGATCAGGTGCGGACCGGCGCGGGCGAAATCCCGCGCCGGCCCCGCACATTTCCCGGGTTGCAGCGATGATCATGCTGCAATCCACACTGTATTGAGAGGTTTCCCATGAATATTCTTCTTCTTGCTAGCGAGACCGCGGAAGGCGCCGCTCAGAGTCCCCTGGACATGAAGCTGCTTCCCGCCATCAGCACCGTGGTGGTGTTCCTTGTCGCCCTGGGCATTTTCGCCTTCGTGGTGTGGCCGAAGATCACCAAGGCCCTCGACGCCCGCGACGAGAAGATTCTCGGCGAGATCCGCGCCGCCGAGGCCGCTCAGGCCAAGGCCAAGGCCGCCCAGGGCGAGTTCGAGAAGAAGCTTGAGGAGGCGCGCGCCGCCGCCGACGACATGATCCGCAAGGCTCGTGGAGAGGCCGACCGCCAGGCGGAGGAACTTCGCTCCCGCAGCCAGCGTGAGCTGGACGAGATGCGACAGCGAGCCACGCAGGAGCTTGAGAGCGCCAAGCGCACCGCGCTGGCCGAAATCCACGCCACCGCCGCGACTCTCGCCACCGCTGTGGCTGGGAAAATTCTCAAGCGCGAGATCCAGCCCGGCGACCAGAAGCGCCTGGTGGATGAGAGCCTCGCCGAGATGACCAGTCGCTAAGACCCGACCGAAGCACGCACGCACGAACCATCACTCAACAGGAATCCAATGCCAGCCCAAGTGGACCGAGTCGCGAAGATGTATGCCGAGAGCCTGCTCTCCCTGGCTTTGGCCAAGGGCGGCGACGTGCCAGCGGAAGTCGGCGCTGAACTCGACGAACTCTGCGAACTGGTGCGCGGCAACGCCCCGTTCCGGCAGTTCCTCAAGAGCCCGATCGTGGATGGCAAGAAGCGCGAGCAGAGTCTGAAGAACATTTTGCAGGGCAACGTCAGCGACCTGCTGATGAAGTTCATCCTGATCCTCAGCCGCAAGGGCCGTGTTGGTCACCTGCTGGAAGTTGGCGACGCCTACGACCAGATCATGCAGGAGCGATTCGGCAAGCTGGAGGTCGATGTCTTCACGGTGGCCGGCGGGGTCATTCCCGAGGACGTCGCCAAGAGCGTTTCCAGTCGAATCAAGGACACCTACGGCAAGGACGCGGTGCTGCACAGCTATCGCGACGCCAACATGATCGGCGGCATCAAGCTTCGCATCGGCGACCAGCTCATCGATGGCAGCGTGGCCACCCGGCTGCGGCGCATGCGCTCGGCCATGATCGACGCGGCGCGGCACGATCTGGCGGTCTCCCCCGACCGCTTCATGGACGACGGCGGCAAGAAGAACTGATCACACACGAATTTTCTCACCCATTGACTTTGTACACGGAGCATCACAGTGAAGATTAAAACGGACGAAATCACCTCGGTCATCAAAAAAGAGATCACGCAGTTCAGCCAGCAGCTCGAAGTCTCCGAAGTGGGACAGGTGGTCGAGATCGGCGACGGCATCGCCCGCGTCTACGGCTTGAGCAAGGCCATGAGCGGCGAGCTGGTCGAGTTCGACTCCGAGGGCGGCGTGGTGACCGGCCAGGTCATGAACCTCGAAACCGACATGGTCGGCGTGGCCATCTTCGGCAACGCCACCCGCATCCGCGAAGGCGACACCGTCCGCAGCACCAGCCGTCTGCTTGAGGTGCCCGCGGGCCCCGAGCTGCTCGGCCGCGTGGTGGACGCCCTGGGCAACGCCGTCGACGGCGGCCCGGCCATCAAAGCCACTGCCAGCATGAAGGTCGACATCGTGGCCCCCGGCATCAAGGAGCGCCAGCCCGTCCGCGAGCCGCTGCAGTTCGGCGTGAAGGCCGTCGACTCGATGATTCCCGTGGGCCGCGGCCAGCGCGAGCTGGTCATCGGCGACCGCAAGACCGGCAAGACCGCCGTCTGCATCGACGCCATCATCAACCAGAAGAAGTATTGGGGCACCCCCGACGCCGTCGTGTGCGTCTATGTCGCCGTCGGCCAGAAGGATTCGACCGTTGCCGCCGTGGTGGACACGCTCAAGCGCAACGGCGCGATGGAATACACCATCGTGGTCGACGCCGGCGCTGGCACCAGCGCTCCGATGCAGTACATCGCGCCCTACTCCGGCTGCGCCATGGGCGAGTGGTTCATGTGGCAGGGCAAGCAAGGCAAGACACCGAAGCACGTGCTCTGCGTCTACGACGATCTTTCCAAGCAGGCCGTCGCTTATCGCGAGCTTTCGCTCTTGCTGCGTCGTCCGCCCGGCCGCGAAGCCTATCCCGGCGACGTCTTCTATCTGCACAGTCGCTTGCTCGAGCGATCGACCAAGCTCTCGCAGGAGAACGGCGGCGGTTCGCTCACCGCGCTGCCGATCATCGAGACGCAGGAAGGCGACGTGTCCGCCTACATCCCAACCAACGTGATTTCGATCACCGACGGTCAGATCTATCTGCAGCCTGAATTGTTCGCCGCGGGTATTCGTCCCGCCATCAACGTGGGCATCTCGGTCAGCCGCGTCGGTGGAAGCGCGCAGATCAAGGCCATGAAGGAAGTCGCGGGTTCGCTGCGACTCGATCTTGCCTCCTTCCGCGAACTCGAAGCGTTCGCCCAGCTCGGCACCGAGCTCGACGCCTCCAGTCAGCGGCAGCTTGACCGCGGTGCACGCATGGTGCAGTTGCTCAAGCAGGGACAGTACACGCCGTTTGAAGTCTTCGATCAGTGCATCTCGATCTTCGCCGGAAGCAAGGGCCTGCTGGACGATGTTCCGCTGGACCATGTTTCGAGCTTCGAGAAGGATTTGCTGGCGAATTTCCACGGACCCAACAAGACCCTTCGCGACCAGCTGGTCGAGAAGAAGTCCTTCAAGGGGCTCGAGGACAACTTCATCGCCGCGATCAAGGCCTTCAAGCAGAACTGGCGCGCGCCATCGGATGGCGCCAGCAGCGCCAAGCCCGCCGCCAAGAAATGATTTCGCCGGAAATCATCCGCGTCGGACTTGATGCGGCGATCGCGGAGGCCGAAGCGGGCTGGAGCGAAGGCGGCATTCCCATCGGCAGCGCGCTGCTCAATGATCAAGCGGAGGTTGTTGCACGCGGGCACAACATGCGCGTGCAGTCCGGCGACCCCACGGCGCACGCCGAGGTGAGCTGCATCCGCAACGCGGGCCGTAGACGAGATTGGCGCAAACTGACGCTGGTGAGCACGCTCAGCCCTTGCCCCATGTGTTCGGGCACGGCAATCCTCTTCAAGATTCCGCGAGTGGTCATCGGCGAGCATCGCACCTTCATGGGCGCCGAGGAGTGGATGCGCCAGCAGGGGATCCTGCTGCACCTGGTCGACGATGCCCGCTGCGTCGCCCTGATGGAGCGGCTACAGCGCGAGAAGCCGGATCTGTGGGCCGAAGATATTGGCGAGTGAGATTGCTTCGTGAGCGAGGTGCTATCAGTCGCTCAGACAACACGCTTTGCGGAAAGAAGTAGCCCCAGTCGCTCAGACAACACGCTTTGCGAAAAAGGTGGCACCAGTCGCTCAGACAACGCTCCGGGGCTCGCGGACTCGCCCCTGCGCTAAACTCGCTTGGTGGTGCCACCTTTATTCGCGACGCGGGAAGTCAAGTGTCACTTAAAGCACTTCGCTCACTGCTCACAACTAAAGTCGCCATTTTGGGGGCACCTCTTTTGCGTCGCTCGGCACAAAGGACTCGCCCTTATCCGCACACTTGCATACTGACGTCAGTGTGCAAGTGAGCCAAACACCATTGATTTACGGGCACGCGCCAAAGTCGAGCAGCACCAAGCCGATGTCGCCGCCGTCGACTTCGCCTGAGCCGTCGATATCGGTGGGGCAACCGGGGCAGGGGCCGAAGTCCAGCAACACCAGCCCGATGTCGCCGCCATCCACTTCGCCGGAGCCGTCCAGGTCGTAGGGACAGGGAATGGGAGCGAAGTACGCCGTCAATGTGGTGGCGCCCGTCAGCGTCAGCTCGGTGGTCGGGTTGAACGCATTCGTCAGTGTTCCATTGAGGTTGGTGAGGGACCAGTGATCAAACTGAAATCCTTCCTTCGCCTGCGCGCTCACCGGAATCGGCACGCCCTTGAAATACACGCCCAGCCAGGGATAGGGATTCGCCGGCACGCCCGCCGTGCTTCCATCCAGGGCGACCGTGTTGATGGTGACCGTGCCATGGGCCGTGTCGTCGACATTCACAGTGAGATTCGCGGTGCCGCTGAGTGCGAACTTCGAGACGATGTGCGAGCGCACCGCGGCGGGCCGCTGCTGGATGTAGTTGCGGATGCGCGTCAGCACGCTCGACCAATTCGTGGGTTGGCGCCACCGGTTGACATGCTCGGTCATGCCGGGCGAATAGGTCGCCTGGTATTGATCCAGCGACGCGCTGGCGTTGACCGATGACAGCGTGGTGTTGAGCAGATCGGCGAAGCGATTGATGAACTTGCGCTTGAAGGTCGTGTTGTCGAGCGACTTGCGCAGCAGGCGCGTGCCGATCTCGTTGTTGCTCCAATCGCTGCCGTTGGCCGCAGTCGCGTGGGCCAGCGTGTTGTGGTTGGCTCCATCGGCCCAGCCGATCACATAGGAAAAATCCAGTCCCAGCCCGAAGTCCGTGTCGTAAAGCAGCCAGCGCCAGCGACCGTCCGCACGCGGGTTCGCGCCCTGGGAATTGTCCGGCGTGACCGCCCTCCAAAGCCGCTGGTTGTTGCCCGGCCAGTCGGTGTTGCCGCACCAGATCTCCATGATGTTGTAATCAATGTAGTTGTCGATGTCGATGCGGCCGGCCAGCGCGGTATAGCCCGCCGCGGAGGCAAACTTGTTGTTGCCGGCGCGGTTGAGGATGTCGTTGAAATCCGCCAGCAGCGCCGTGTCGCCTTCGGTGGCGCTGGGCCAGCTCCCGTTGCATGAGCAGATCTCCAACTGCGTGAATTGAGTTTCGCCCAGGCCATAGTGATTGAGGTAGTAGTCCTCGTCGAAGCGGTCGCGGACATTGTGGATGCCCCAGTATTCGCCATCCAGAAACACCACGGCCGGACGCGTGAACTGGCGATCGATGCCGGTCGGCCCCGCGAGCGTGCTCACGAACGCATCCCGGAAAATGGCCTGGCCCCAGTCGTTGCCGCTGTTGCGGAGCAGGAAGGTTTTGAAATTCGCCACGCTCTTGTCCGGGAAGATCTGGTAGTTGAACGGCGCGCTGCCCGTCGGATTGCGCGCGTAGATGCGCAGGGTCTTGCGCGGTCGGTTCACCGTGGTGCCGCCGTGGATGCGCACGCCGATCTCCCCCTGGAACGCCAGAGCGCCGCCCGTCTCATAGAACTCGATGTGGCCCGGCCGCTCCCACTCGCTGCCCTCCTGGTAAAAATTGTTGGAGTTGCCGACCACATAGATGCCGGTCTCGGCACTGAAGAAGTTGGCGCTTGTTGAAGAAATCGAAATCACCGGAAAGGGGTAGCGCCCCACGCCCAGTGGATCGATCAGGTAGCTCTGCGTGGTGATGCGGCTCGGCAGCACATTGGGCTTGAAGACGCACGCCCGCAGCACGTTGATCTTGTAGACCTCGCCAATGGGCTGCTGCCATCCCTCGTAGTAGGGCGGGCCCACCGCCTGGCTGTTGGTGGGAATCATGGAGATCCCGTTGGCCTGACCCGCGCGGCTGGAGAGCGTGATCGGACCGGTGTAGGCGGTCGATGACTCGGTCGGGTCGGAGCCGTCGAGCGTGTAGCGAATGGTGCCACCGATCGCGGTCGTGGTGATGGCCACGGTGGCGGGTGTGGTGCGCATTCCTCCCGGCACGGAGAAGACCGGCTGCGCAAGAATTTCCGTGGGATATCCCGTCGTGGTGTTGGCCGCACCCGGAGTGGGCTGCGAGAAAAAGTAAAGCGTGCCGGTGCCGTCGGGCTTGCGGCCCATCGACAGGTCGGAGGCGATGGCGGTGGATGGAAGGGAATCCACCAGCGTGCCGCCGGCATTGCTGAGCACGATCGGCTCGCCGCCGGCGCTGATCGCCCACGAGGTGTGGATCTGCGGTCCATTGGGTCGGTTCTTGCTGGAGGCCCACACCATGAGCTTCTGTCCCGGCTGAATCGTCACATTGCCGAAGAGCCACTTCATCGGATTTCCCGCGTTGTCGGAAAGCCCCCAGCCCTGCAGGTTCACTGCGGCCGCGTCGGGGTTGTAGAGCTCCACCCAGTCGGAGGAATCTCCATTTTCATCCTGGATCGTGCTCAGATTGGACGACTGGATCTCGTTGATGCGGATGCCCGCGAGCGCGGGGTTCCCCAGCGAGGTGATGCCGAGCGTCGCAACCAACCACGAACCAAAGAATGAGGGCCGACGGATGCGTGACATGTCTCCACCATATCCCATGAAACCCATTCAAACAAAGATCCCCGGGGAATTTGGCTGAAATTGCAACCTTCAATTTGACTCGGTTTGATCCCGTGCTAAATGTTTGCCCACGGGTCGAAATCCGACCGATCCGTAGTTCCTAGTTGTCGGACGAGAGAGTTGGCTTAAAGGGTTCTAAAAAATATCGGGTCTGGAGTGCAAGATTTGTGGCTTTTTATCCCACGAATCCGCCGTTTCGCTGTGGTTATGCCGGGCATGCGCCCGCGACGCACGAGCGGTGATTTCCTTTCAATCGAGCTGGAGCAATCACATGAAATCATTGACCGCTGTTCTGACCATCGCTTCACTGTCAGCGTCCGCGAGCGCCTTGACCGTGCTGGAAACCCAATCCGCCTGGACCGGCGGGTTCATCACAAACGTTTCAAATGGGCCGGTGGTTTACAACTTCGGCGAATCCTTCCAGGTGCCGTTGTCGGGCGACACCATCTTTGACAAGGGATTCCTGAATGTCCGCACACTGCAGGGTCGTACCGTGACCATGGGCATCGCCGCGTACACGCCCGTGGGTTCCACCATCGGGTCGCCGATTTCAACGCAGTCCTTCAATGTGATCGGCAACGGCCTCTGGCAGCAGCTCGCCTTTGACCCGATCGACATTCCGCTGACTCCGGGTGGTTTTTACGCTCTCTTCGTTCAGGCCACGCTCTCTCCCGTGTCGTTCGACATCGGGTCCACTCCGGGAACGGCGTATGTCCCGGGCCGCTACCTCGTGGGTCCCAACTTGCCGGGCACCATCCAGAATTTCGCCTCCGACGACGCGGCGTTCCGGGTTGAGCTGGTGCCCGCTCCGGGTGCGCTCGCGCTGCTCATCGGCGCCGTGCCCTTGTTCCGCCGCCGGAACAAGTAGACGAAGCAGAATGTTGCCGGGCGCAGTGAGCGCCGAAGATCATTGGCAAGGGCCGAAGCTCAGGAGCACCAGTCCCACATCGCCGCCGTCGACCTCGCCCGATCCATCAAGATCGGTCGGGCAGCCGGCGCAAGGGCCATAGTCAAGGAGCATCAACCCGATGTCGCCGCCATCGACTTCACCCGAACCGTCCAGATCGCCAAAGCAAATGGAGGGGTCCTCCAGGGTGAGTTCGGTAAAGGCAAAGTCAACATACAGGTCGATCTTGTAGGTGTCGAAGCCCTTCAATGCGGCAGTGCATCCCCAGGGGTTGGGCGACTCGTCGTAATAGAACGTCTGCCCGTAATACCCGGAGACATCAAAGGAGAGCGGATCATTGAATCCATCCTCGCCATCGAGAAGAGGCATGATTTCGATGGCCCCGCCGGCCCCCGCGGTGTTGGCGAGCAACTTGGCGCGGAAATTGACCAAGTCGAACACGCCGCCGTCGACCCGCTTGATGATGATTCTTGCCTTGTAGTCCGTCTGGCCGGGGGGAGGAGTGGTCACGGCCTGCGCCTCCACGCCATCCGGCCAGGGCACGCGAACCTGGCGGCCGATGATGTGGCCGGTTCCGCCGGTGAAGAGCTTGTCGCGCGTGTAGGTGAAGAGGTACCCGTTGCTGCTGATGGTGTCCGAAGTGATGCCGGATGAAACGGGCGTTGCCACCTGCGAAGGATCGAAGAAGACGGTGGTGCCGGCGATGGCCTCCACGCCGAGAAAAGACCCGAACAGCATGGCCGCGACGGTGAGCGATCGACGAACCCGCGAGGTGCATTGGAATGTTCTCATGCGCCAATTTTAGGCGCGCAAAAACCAGAATCCATCGCAGGGTGAAAAAGTTTTCGAGATGCGATTGTGAATCGGCAGAAATAAACATTGGAATCGAATTGGAACAACGATGTTGTTGCACAATCGGCTGTTGGAATTACGACCCGAATTCCGGAATGGAATCTGCATTTCATTCACGAAACGATGTGCCGTTTCGGATCCTCGAGATCGGTCGCGTGGCCGCACTCGGGGCAGAAGTCTGGCGCAATTCCAGCGAGGTCGTAGCCGCATCGCCTGCAGCAGCCGCGAGCCGCACGGCGAAGACCGCGGTTTGCACGGTGAACGACAAGCCAGGCGATCCCTGAGCAGGCTGCGATGAAAATTCCCAGGATGAGGGGAGAGTGCGTCATACTGGTCCATCCGTAGATTGCCGCATTCGTCCAGATCGTCTCGTCGAAAGTGTCGATGGTTCTTGCCTGCTCGATGGTGGCGGGCGTGAAAGGCGACAAGGCATTTGAAGTGTGCATGCTTTCGGCAACAGCGGCACGATAGAAGCCGATCTCTTCGTTGGATACACCGGCACCGGGGACTTGATCGTGTTGGAAGGAAATGGAACCCATTCTCAATTCCCAGTGGCGATGAATGGGCATGCCCCTTGGATGGTCCGATTGGATCATGTCAAATGCGACCCGTGCCAGAATGACTCCGTCCTTGACAAGGAGGGCATCACGATATTCGCGCACGAGTTGGATTCCCTTCGGCGTCTGGACGACCTCGACGTTGTAGTGAGCCTGGCCGGTATCTGGCCCGCTCCAAGTTTGCAGGCCGATCACCAGAGTCGCGACGAACCCGATCAGCAGGGCTGCGCCGAGGAAAGCCATCACGCCGATCAGGATGGTCCAGGTGGCAACAGATCGTCGCGACGGCATGGGGGCAGTTTATTTGAAACAAGTGATTGTGATCGTGCGCGCCTCGCTCACGGAGCAATCAGCCCACGCCTCACCTTCGTTGGTTATTCTCCAACGACATCATGCAGCTCTTCCTTGTCAGCCTGTGCTTGACCTACATCATCGTCCTGTACTTCCTGACCAACCCGCTGCACCACACGCGCAAGTTCATGGTGCGCCGCTTCGTGAACTGGTTCCCGCTGGGCATGACCTATGCGTTCCTGTACATGGGCCGCTACAACCTGGTCGTGGCCAAGGGCGCGCTGGGCGACCTGATGACCAAGGAGGATTTTGGTTTTATCAGCGGCGTGGGCTTCACGGTCTACGCCGTCGCGCTGTTCTTCATCGGGCCGCTGGTGGACAAGATCGGCGGCAAGAACGGCATTCTGCTGGGCGCCATCGGCTCGAGTCTGATGAACGCACTGATGGCGGGCGTGCTCTACCTCTTCCTGCACGGCACGCTCAAGGTCAACCTGGTGCTGGCCTTCTCCATCCTGTATGGATTGAACATGCTCTTTCAGAGTTTCGGCGCCGTTTCCACCATCAAGGTGAAGTCCTTCTGGTTCCATGTGCGCGAGCGGGGGACCTTCGGGGCCATCTTCGGCACGCTCATCTCGCTGGGCGTCTACTTCGCCTTCGACTGGGGCGGCGCCATCGCCGACGCCGTGAAGATCGACCAGCCCGCCACGCCGACCAAGGTGCGCGAGTTGCTCAACTACATGTTCGCCCTGGATGGCCGCACCATCCCTGCGCTCTGGCTGATCTTCGTCATCCCCGCGCTGATCATGGTGGTGTGGGCCTTGATCGACCTGGTGCTGCTGCGCGACTCGCCCGACACCGCCGGCTTCACCGATTTCAAGACCGACGACGCCTCGTCGGACGAGGTGCACGACAAGAAGTACCGCTACTTCGAGGTGATGAAGAAGATCTTCACCAACAAGATCATCATGACCATCGGCGTGATCGAGCTGACCTCCGGAATCCTGCGCAACGGCATCCTGCAGTGGTATCAGATCTTCGCCAAGGAAACCGGGCTGGGCGTGCCGAACATCACCTCCAACTGGGGCTTCTGGGGCTGCGTCACCGGCATCGCCGGGGGATTCGCCGCGGGCGTGATCAGCGACAAACTCTTCCATTCGCGCCGCGCCCCCAGCGCTGGCCTGATGCAGGCCATCATGCTGGTGTGCACAGCGGTGATGATCGCCTGCCTGACGCTGCAGCCCTTGAACGCCGCCGCGGCGCCGGGCGACAGCGCGCTGCTGGCCTGGTTCCTGGAGTACCGGTCGATGGTGCTGGGCATCTGCGCCGTCACCATGATGATGGCGGTGATCGGCGTGCATTCAATCATGTCGGGCACGGCCACTGCGGACTTCGGAGGCAAGAAGGCGGCGGCGACCGCGACCGGCATCGCCGACGCCTGCGCCTACGTCGGCAGCGCCATCCAGTCCTTCGTCATCGGCATCCTGGCCACCAAGAGCTGGTCCTACTGGCCGATGTTCCTGCTGCCCTTCACGATCGTCGGGCTGATTTTCGCCATCAAGATGTGGGATGTGCTGCCCGCGGCCACCCGCCGCTACCTGGCCGAGGTGGAGAAGAAGCACGTGGGCGAGAAACGGGTCAGACATCGGGCGTGAGCCCGAAAGTGCGTTTGGTTTCGGCACAATCTGGATGTAAATTTGAGCCGTTCGTTCGCGCGTTTCCGGGCCCCTTTACCAGAGGAGAAGCGATGAAAATCAAAACCGGATTGATCTCGTCCGCGCTGCTCGCCGGCGCCACGCTTTCGCAGTCCAAGGCGTCGACGATTCTGTTCACCAACAGCAAACCGGCGTGGGACGCATGGGTGCAATATCAAACGCTGAACATCTCCTTCGAGGAGGGCTTCTGGCCGCACCATGTCGAATTGCATGGGCCACAAACCCTCAACGGCGTTACCGTTCTGAGCACGAGCGCCGCGCCGATCGCGCCGAATATCGTCATCGGAAATTACCTGGGCCTGGACAACGTCTGCGTTTCGGATGGCGACGAGAACTTTGATA
This sequence comes from Planctomycetota bacterium, assembly GCA_021414025.1. Classification (NCBI taxonomy): domain Bacteria; kingdom Pseudomonadati; phylum Planctomycetota; species Planctomycetota bacterium. The sequence goes on from JAIOPG010000006.1 coordinate 207,441, forward strand.
TCACCGTGCAGGATCCGCGCCGGGCCTTCGCCCTGGACGCCTACGCCAACATCCACGGTCCGGCGACAGTGTCGGCGTTCGACGCCGACAACCACCTGCTGGGCTCCGCTACCATTCCCGCGGGCACCATGCAGTTCGTGGGCATGGTGTCGGATCAGCGCATCGCCCGCGTGCATTTCGATGCCGTGCTCGGTCGCCTTCTGGACACGGGCATCGACAACATCCGCACCGCGGACCTCTCCAACCACAATCCCGCCGACCTGAACGACGACTGCGTGGTGGATTCGGGCGATCTGGGTTTCATGCTGCTGGATTTTGGCAGCTCCGGCGCCAGTGATCTCGATGGCAGCGGCGAGGTGGACGGCGGCGATGTCGGCCTGCTCCTGCTCGAATATGGGTGGACCTGCCTGTAGCGATCCGGCCGCTCACGCACGCGGGGGTTCGGCCTGCTGATCGTCGATCGCGTCGGAGACTGAGGTGAATCGGTTCACGCCACCCAGCACTTCGTCTACCCCCTCGTTGCGAAGGCAATCGCGCACCGACGAGCGGGCCTCGACTACCCGGAATCGAATGCCTCCCGCGGTCAATTCCTGGGCCAGCTCACCCAGCATGTGCGCGCTGTGCATGTCCATGTTCGGAGTTGCCGAGAGGTCGATGACCACCAGCTTTGGCGCCTCAGCCTCGGCGCGGATCCGGTCCAGGATCATGTCACGCACGTGATCCATGTTGAAGTAGACCAGCCCCGCCTCGGGCCGGAAAATGAGCACCCCCGGATCGCGCTGGTTGTCCGTGTGGCGGTCAGCGTCGGAATAGCGCCGCGTCCCCGGAATGCGGCCCAGCACCGCGACGTGCGGAATCGACGCGCGGCGGATCAGCAGCACCATCGAGATGACCGCGCCGATCAGCACACCCTTGAGCAGGCCCGCGCTGAGCACGCCCGCCAGCGCGCCCAGCACCACCACATATTCGGTGAGGTTGGTCTTGCGAAGATGGCGGATGGTGGAGAATTTGAACAATCCGGTGACGGCCATCAGCACCACCGCCGCCAGGACCGGCTGCGGCAGGGCCTTGAGCAGCTGCGACAGAAACACGATCACCAGCAGGATGATGCCCGATGAGATGAGTCCGGAGAGGGGCGAGCGCGCGCCGCCGCTTTCGTTGACCAGCGATTGCGACATGCCGCCGCTCACCGGAAAGCCCCGGCCCAGCCCCGCGGCGAGATTGGCCGCCGCCAGCGCCAGGAATTCCTGGTTGGCGTCGAGGCGCACGCCGCTTTTCGCCGCGAAAGTCCGGCCAATGGCCGATGTTTCCACCGCGGCGAGCAGGAAGCAGGCCAGCGCGAGCGGGAGCAGATCGCCCAGGTCGTCCCAGCGGATCGCGGGAACCCCGAGGGTCGGCAGCCCCTGCGGCACATCGCCCAGCAGCTTCACTCCGCGAGCGTCCAAGCCCAGCCACGAGGAGGCCGCAATGCCGCCGACCACGACGATCAGTGCCACGGGCTTGTGCTTGAGGAAAACCTTTCCGAGCACCAGCACAGCCAGGGCGATACCGCCGATCGCCAGCGACGCGGGATTGGTCTCCTGCAGATGCGTGCAGAAGTAGGCGCTGTTCCTCCAGAAATTGTCGTGCACGCCGTGCATGCCGAAGAGCTTGGGCAGCTGCGTGCTGGCCAGGACCAGGGCCACCCCGAACTTGAAACCGATCAGCACGCTCTCGGAGATGAAGTTGACGATCGAGCCGGCCTTGATCAGCCACGCAATGAACGCGATCAGTGCCACCAGCAGCGCCGTGCCCGCCGCCAGCGCGCCGAACCGGCTCGCGTCGCCGCCGGAGATCCCCCCCAGCGAGGCGCCGACCAGCAGCGAGATGGCGGAAGTGACCGTGATGGAGGTGAGCCGCGAGCTGCAGAAGAGCCAGAACACGAGCCCGGCAAAGAGGCAGGCATACAACCCGGCTTCGGGCTGCAGGTTGGCCAGCGACGCGTCGCCCAGCCCGGCCGGCAGCAGATAGGCCGCCAGCGTGATGCCTGCCACGACATCGCCGGTCAGCCAGGACTTGTCGTAAGAGCGAAGCCAGCGCAGCGCCGGCAGCGCAGTGCCAAGCCGCGCCCCGAAACCGGGCGCGTTGTGATTGCTTCCATTGTTCGCGGCCGCGTTGATGCTCACAAGGCATAGGCTAGTTCCTTCGTGCAAGTGAAGTGGACAGTGACTTTGCCTTACAATTGAAAAACGCCATGAAAAAAACAGAATCCAACTCCGCCTTCATCCCGCTCGCCTCGCTGCCCGCGCGCGACATCATCGGCGGCGTCGCGCAGGGGCGCTACGCCAGCCTGGATCGCATGACCATCGGCGAGGTCCGCCTCAAGGCGGGCACGGTGATCCCCATGCACAACCACCCGCATGAGCAGATCACCTACCTGCTTCAGGGGCGCTTCGAGTTCACCATCGGCGACGAGTCCGGCGTCCTTGAACCGGGCGTCGCCGGGCTCATTCCGGCCGGTGTGATGCATGGGGGCAAGACCCTCACCGAGTGCCTCGTGATCGACATCTTCTCGCCATCGCGCGACGAATATCGCTGACTCCCATGATGCGAACTTTCATCACATCCCTTTCGCTCCTCGCCCTATGCGCGTCGGCGCTGGCCCAAACGGTGCTCTACGACGCCGCCGGCGGACAGAAGGTAAGCCAGTTCGGCGGATGGTTCGTCAATCCGCTTTCCCTGGAGAGCTATTCCTCGGGCAGCACGCTCTACAACACTCTCTCGAACAACAGCGTGCAGGGGGGATTCTCGCGCTTCGGTCCAACCCTTAGCCGCTCCGCGGGGTTTTCACTGGACTTCACCATCAAGGTCGACAGCGAAACCCACGACGGCGCCAACGGCCCCAACCGCTCCGGCGTCTCGGTGATTGTCATCACCAGCGACCTGCAGGGCATCGAGCTCGCCTTCTGGCCCGATCGCGTCTGGGCGCAGTCCGGTCCCGCCTTCACCAAGGCCGAGGAGGGCTTCTTCAACACAACCGCGGCCTTGACGACCTACCGACTTCGGATTGTGGGCAGCGGCTATCAGCTTCTCGCCAATGGCGAGGTCGTTCTCGCCGGCGAGCTCCGCAACTACTCCTCGTTCGGAACGCCCTACAACATTGCCAACTTCATGTTCTTTGGCGACGACACCACTTCGGCGCGGGGAAACTTTCGCACGACGCGAATCACGCTCGGCCCCGCCGAGAGTAATCCCGCGGACCTCAATGGCGACTGCGTGGTCGATTCCGGCGATCTCGGCTTGCTGCTCCTGGACTTTGGACCTGGCGGTGGCCCAAGCGATCTGGACGGCAGCGGCGAAGTCGATGGCGGCGATGTGGGCATGCTTCTGCTCGACTACGACTGGACGTGCTGAAGCAACTCATGGCACACTGCAACGCATGCACATGAAGGCAATGGCTCGATTCCTGATCTCCCTGCCGCTGATCGCGGTGGCCGGCTTCTGCGTGTTCGGGTTTCTCGCCAGCTTCGAGCCGGGGACACACCAATGGAGTTGGCGCGGCACGTACGGGCTTGCTTTTCTTTTTACGGTTTGGGGAATGATCTCGATATGGCGCCGACCGTAGGCGGGTTCTTCCGATGAACGAAGGAGCATGATCCATGCGCCACGGCCGGTTCCTCTTCGCCGCATTGGTCCTGGGAATACTCGCCGCGTGCGGCGGCAGCGTGCAGCCGCCTGCAGTATCCCCACCGGGCGCGCCCCGGACGCCGGCGTCCGCCGCAGGGCGCCCAAGTCCGTCCGTCATATTCGACTTGATGAAGTCTCGCTACGCCAGCGCGAAGAGCTACCGCGACCATGGGCAGTGGGTGGTGCGAGTGTTCCACGATGGAAATCCAGAGTCGAGGATTCATGTGGTCTTCACCACGGCATTCGACCGCGGCGCAGGATTGAAACTGAAAGCGGATGAGGAAATCGTGGGGAGCGGCAAGGCCTACGCGTATTTTGCATCGACCAAAAACTTCAAGCGCTTTGATTGGGATTACTCCAGGTGGCCCGGCAAATTCAAGGCCAGCACCGCGCTCGGCGCTTTCTCGGAGCCCATTGGCGAAACCGAGGGGATCGTGGGAATTGTTCCGGGGCTGCTCATGCCGGAGCAGGACTTCAGGCACATCCGTCTCGATCCGGCCACATGGCCCAACATCTCGATCAGCGACGCCGGCGACGAGACGGTAGACGGCGTCGAGTGCTTCGTCCTGGACATGAAAGGCTGGTGCGTTCCAGAGGTCCGGCTTTGGATCGATCGCAGCGGCGCATTGCGCATGTTCTGGGGAGTGGTGCATGCACAATCGGGTGTGATGGAGGTGCCGGCGGTAGGGATGGTCGAAACCACCGTCCAATACGCGCCTGAATTCGATCCCATCATCGAACCCGCGGAGTTATGAGCCGCGTGGCGAACCCCATGCACCTGAATCGCGATCAATCGAAGTCGTGAAATGTTTCCAGGATCATTTGCAACGAGCCGATATTGCGGCTAGTTTTCACATGCCTGTGCTCCCTTGAACGCACGGGTTCCGGACGTTTCCCGCGCCATCTTTCCCTTTACCAAAGATTGGACTTTCCATCATGAACACCAAGCTTCTTCCTGTCTCCTTGTTGAGCACCGCCCTCTTCGCGTCGTTCGCCTCCGCGGCAACCACCCCGCTGTACGGCATCAGCTCGGTCGGCCTGACGACCACCTTCTGCTCGATCGACACCTCCACCGGTGCGGCGACCGCGCTCTTCAGCTTCAGCCACACCAGCGGGCTCAGCACAAACGGCCTGACCTACAACCCAACCAACAACAAGTTTGTAGCGGTCCATTTCATCACCACGAATTCAGCCGAGTTGATCGAGATCGACGCCGGCGCCCAGACCGCCACCGTCGTGGCGAACCAGATCCCAACCGCATTCTTCGAGGGGCTCGAATACTCCACCGCCGAGGGCGGCCTGGTCGTGTCCTACGGCGCCAACCAATACACGGGCAATCTGGCCCTGCTGAACAACAGCTACAACCTGCTGGCCTTCAACAACGCCACCGGCCTGGTCGATGGTGACACGCTGGTAACGGACGGCACAGGTTCACTTCATGTCATGGACACCAACAATCCGACGGGCGGATACCAGTACAACCTGATCGGGAATCCCTTCGCGGTCATGGGATTTTCAGGAGTCCCGGCCAACAACTTCAATCCGTTGACTGATTTCGACATGGCCTACAAGGGCGATGAGGGTCTCATGTTCCTGACCCGGCAGATCTCGTTGGCCACGGTTGGCGCCGGAAATGTGATCACCACCATCGGCGCCTTCGGAGTGGATGCTTCGGGAGCCGAGTACCGCATGACCGGCATCGCCGCCATGCCCGCGCCGGGTGTGGCCTCGATCCTGGGACTCGCCGGATTGATGTCCCGTCGCCGGCGCTGACCGGAGCGGTCTAGAAGTTCAGCACAAAGTTCGGATCGCGGATGCTGATCTCGATGCGATCGATCGGCACGCCGCGGGTCTGCCAGTCGACGGGATAGAACGAGATGTTCATTCCGCCGGGCGGTTCGGACGCCGAAGCGAAGATCCAGACCGGCACGGCTTGATTCACGCAGTCGATCTTTCGTTCCAGCACGAGAAAGGGCGGCCCGCCGGCGCCGCCGGGCATGCCGTAGGAGCGGTGGAAGCCGCTGCCGCTCATTTCGTGGCACGCTCCCAGCGCCTTGCTGACGGTGGTGTTCATCGCGAGTTCGTGCCGCATCAGGACTTCGCCGCGCGCTTCGGCATTTTCAGCGATCAACTTGTCCTCCGGATGCACCACGGTTGGCGCGGGCGGCGGGGCGTTGGCGGGCTTGCAACCGCCGGCGAAGGCGGCCGCGCACAAGATCAATCCGCACCGTGAATTGGATTGATCAAGCATGGGCTCATTGTAGGTCGTCAGCGCATCGCAAATCGATCATGGCGATAGACTGCGCGGCATGAATCGGGTCTCCCGGATCATGGTCGCGATCGCGCTGCCGGCTGCGTGCTGGCTCGCCGGTTGCGCCGGCTCGCCTCCAACTCGCGCGTCGCAAGCCGACCGGGCGGCGCTGGCGGACTCCCAGGAAATGCAATCGGTGGTGATGATGATGGCGGACGACTGGATCATGGCGATGGGCGAGGCGATGTCCGTGGTCCAATCGAGTTCCCAGGCGGACCTGCGCACGCAGCTGCTGGCCGCGACCGCCCTTCGCAACAGCATCAGCTCGTCGCTGGACATCGCCGTGGGGGCAAATCCGCGGGTGGCCATGCTGGATCTTCTTGTGCTCTCGGCACTGCAGCAGTGGACACTGGCGAAAGAGTGGCCGGGATATGGCATTCCGACCGAGGTGGTCAAGCAGGTCCAGCAGCGATTGTTCTCGACCCGAAGGGACATGGTGGAGAAGACGCAGAAGTACCTGTCTCCAATCCAGCTGCAGGAATTGCAGCGGCTGATCGACGCATGGATTGCGGCCAATCCACATCAGGAAGTGGTCGCGTTCGTGCGGCTCAGCAACTTCGTCGGGGATCGCAATCGCCTGCCGCAGGCGGATCGCGAACTCGCGGGCGGCCTGCTGCAGGAAGTGGCGCAGGTCACATCGGCATTGGACGACACCCGATTTCTTGGAGAACGAGCCCTCTGGTACGCGTCGCGCTATCCCCTCGTGGTCGGGCTGCAGGCGGAATTCACGGCGTACCGGCTCGCCATCAACCTCACCAAGGAGTTGGATGCGCAGCGCGACGAGTTTTTCGACCGCGTCGCCCATGAGCGGACCGAGATCATCCGCGAATTCGACGAGCACCGCGACAGCGTGACGCAGGTGCTCGGTCAATCAAGGGACACCATGAAGTCCGCCGAGACCCTGAGCAGCGAGATCTCGAAACTCGTTGCGGCCCTCGACCTGCTGGCGGCCCGATTCGACCACGGCAACAGCCTCGCGGGCCTGACGGCGCAGGATCTGAAGGATGTGATTCGTGAAACCGGCGTTTCGGCGGAAAAGCTGACCGCTCTGGTGAGCGCCGGCGACTCCATGCTCGAGGCGAAGAAGATCAGCAACGCGGAGATCGAAGCGAACCAATTCGGCGTGGCGATGGTGAACCGAATTCTGTGGGGCGGGGCCGGAATCGTGGTGCTCCTCATCGCCGGGCTGGCCCTGGTGCGGCTGATTCCGCAGCGCACGAGGTGAAAATGCCCGAGTTCGATCCGAACTTCATCGCGCCGCTCGGGTGGTTCCATCTCATCTTCTTCGGCCTGCTCATTCCCTATTTCGCGTGGAAGGGGCAGCGGCAACTGCGCGCCAAGGACGCGGCCCCGATGGACCGGATGAAGCATTTCCGTTCGGCGGCATATTCGCTTGTGCTCTTCGGCGCGTTTTCCATCTTCACGGCGAACGAGCAGTGGATGGTTCTGTTCCCGCGCGAGCTGCCCTCGCTGTGGACCTGGGCGGCGGGTCTGGCGATGTACATCGCCATGGTGCTCGTCATGAGACCACGCTGGCGCCGCGCCGTGCAGAAGCGGGTGCGCATCGTGCATCTGTTCATGCCGGACAACGCAAAGCAGCGCGCCTGGTGGATCCTGGTGGCGGTGCTGGCGGGCGTCAGCGAGGAGATCACCTGGCGCGGCGTGCAAACCGGGCTGCTGACCAACCTGGTCGGGATGGAATGGGCGGCAATGGCAATCTGCGCCGCGATGTTCGGCCTGGCGCACCTCGTCCAGGGGTGGAAGTCGGTGGCGATCATCACTTGCTTCGCGCTGGGCTTCCACGGTTTGGTCTGGCTCGGCGGCTCGCTCTATGTGGCGATGCTCGCGCACCTGACCTACGACATCCACGCCGGGCTCGCCTACGGACGGCTCGGTCGCGAACTGGGCTACAAGCTGGACGCGCCGGTCGCGCCGCCGCACGCCTAGAAAGCGAATCCCATGAACCCCGCCCATCTCAAGGTGGCCATCATCGGCGGCGGCATCGGCGGACTCGCCGCGGCGCTGGCACTGCGAAAAATTGGAGCCGCGGCAACCGTGTTCGAGCGCGCGCCAGCCATCCGCGAAATCGGCGCCGGCCTCGGCCTCTGGGCCAATGCGGTGCGGGTGCTCGATGGACTTGGCGTTGGTGGAGCGATCCGAGCCGTCGCCCAGCCCATGGCCACCATCGGCATCCACGCCGCCGACGGCCGGCCGCTGAGCGTGACCGACATGACGGCCCTCACCCGCGAGCTTGGGACGCCGAGCTTTGTGATGCACCGCGCCGACCTGCAGCAGGCCCTGGTCGCCGCCTTGCCGGCCGAAACGCTGGTCGTCGGAGCGGAATGCGCCGGCATCGAGGAGCAGGGCGATGGAGTCATCGTGCGCTTCACCAACCACGAATCCGCGAAGGCCGATCTGGTGGTCGGCGCCGATGGATTCCATTCGACGATCCGCCGCCACCTCTGGGGCGAGAGCGATGAGCGCTATTCCGGCCAGACCTGCTACCGCGGAGTGGTGCGGATGCAGGTAAAGCAGCCGGGCCTGCTCGCCGAAGTCCAGGGCCGCGGCAGGCGGCTCGGGCACTGCCCCTTCGCGCGGGATCGCATGTACTGGTTCGCCTGCCACAACGCGCCGCCCAACCAGCCCGAGGATCCGCGCGGGGCAAAGGCCAAGCTGCTGGAGATGTTCCGCGGCTGGCCTTTCGACATGGCCGGCGCCATCGCCGCCACTCCGGATGACGCCATCATTCGCAACGATCTCTGCGACCGTTGGCCGCTGAAGGCGTGGAGCCGCGGACGTGTCACGCTGCTGGGGGACGCCGCGCATCCCATGCTGCCGAACCTGGGGCAGGGCGCCTGCACCGCCATCGAGGATGCCCTGGTTCTCGCTCGCTCCGTGAAGGAAGCGGCGAGCCTGGAGGAGGCTCTCGCGATCTACGAATCCGCGCGCCTGCCGCGCACGACCCGCATGGTTTCGCTTTCCTGGCGTTTCGGTCAAGTGGCGCGATGGTCGACTCCGATGGCGGTGGCGCTGCGCGAGGCCATGTTCCGGTTGACGCCCAAGGCCATGATGCGCAGGGAGCTCCTCTGGCAGCTCGGTTGGGGCAATGAATCCGACCATTGTTGAACGCGAGACGCGGCATCACCTCAGGGCTTCGCCGGTTGGCCTATAGTGCAACGACGAATTGATCGAACACTCTTTTGGAGCCCGTCCCATGACCAGCAAACGCACCACCGCCACCAAGACCAAGTCACGCGCCAAGAGCGCCTCCGGTGCCAGGAGCGCCGATGAGGCGTCTCGCACGGCGGAGGAGAACGCGAACCGCGCCGCGCGGGAGGAATTCCTGAAGGCCGTGAAATCCTTCGCCAGCACCACCACCAAGGAGTTCCGCGAGGATCTTGGCGTCCTGGTGGCCCGGGCACAGCGCACCGGATCCAAGCTCGCCGAATCCGCGAGCAAGACCTATCGCGCCGCGGATGGGCGGATCCTGGAATTCTCCGGCGAGGCCGCCCGCGACGGATTGAACGCCGTGCGACGCAAGGCGGGGGGATGGGCGACGACCGCAGGCGGATTTCTCGAGGGTCTTGCCAAGGCCATTGCGCCGGCGCCGAGTGAGCCGGTCGCCACGGTCAGGGTCAAACCTGCCGTGAAGAAGAGCGTCAAGAAGAAGGTCGCCAAGAGCGCCAGCCGGACCACGGCGAAGCGGCGCTGACTTCGAATTGGAATCGTCGGTCGTCGCGGGGTCTATCCGCCGCGGTTCTTCCGGTTCGAAACGATCATCAACACGACCAGCACGGAAGCCGCCAAAAAACCCGCGAAACCGATGAGCGACAGTCCGGTCGAGGTCTGGTCGCGGTTGGCCAGGATCAGGATCGACGATCCGACGAACATGGCCGCGATGATCAGGGCGAAGGAGATGTTTCGGCTCGCGTGCTCGATGGTGCTGGTGAGCCGGCCCAGGCCCTTGTGCTCCAGGTTGATCGCCAGCTTGTTGCGGCGTAGCTGGGTGATCACATCGTGCAGCTCCCCGGGCAGCTCCTCGGCGAGCTCGGCGTACTGAAGCAGGCTGCGCCGGAGCCGCCCCAGGATCGCCGAAGGGGTGTATCGCTTGTTGACCAGCCGCTCCAAGTAGGGTCGCACGAAGCTGGACATCTCGAAGGAGGGATCCAGGTCGCGGCCGACCGACTCGATCGTGGACAGCGCCTTGATGAGCAGCATGATGTCCGCCGGGCACTGAATCTTGTGCGCCCGCAGCGTGGCGAAAAAATTCTGCAGGACCTTTCCCAGGTTCAGCCGGTCCAGTGGCGTGCCCTGGAACTCGGCGAGGATGCCCTGGACGTCCGCGCGAAGCTCGCGGTCCTCGAGCTTTTCCCCGTCCACATCCCCCAGGGCCCCGGCCACCGCGAGCACGCGATCGACATCGCCCGCGACGACGCCGGTGACCAATTCGGCCAGCTGCCGCGAAGTTCGCGCGTCGACCTGGCCCGTCATGCCGCAGTCGATGAAGGCGATGCGCCCGCCCGGCAGCGCGATCAGATTCCCCGGATGCGGGTCGGCATGGAAGAATCCGTGATCCAGGCACTGAAGAAAGACCGCCCGGGCACCGTTCTCCACCAGCTTGCGGCGGTCCGCGGCGCCGATCTGGCCATCCTTCAGTCCTGCAAGCACGATGCCGTGCACCTCCTCAAGGGCCAGCACGTTTGTCGTGGTCGCCTCCCAGTAGACCTTGGGAAAAACGATGTCGGCGTCGTCGATGAAGAAATTCCCGAGCCGCTCCGTCGAGCGCGCCTCATCGGTGAGGTCCACTTCGTGCTTGAGCTCCTTGGCGAACTCGTTCACCACCTTGGTCGGGCTGTAGCCCAGGTTGGAGAAGTGCTTCTCCACGAGCTCGGCCAGCGTGCGCAGGATCTCCATGTCGATGGCGGTCAGTTCGCGGATGCCGGGGCGCAGCACCTTGAGCACGATCTGCGTGCCATCGTGCAGCCGGGCGCGATGCACCTGGGCGATCGAGCCGGCCGCCAGCGGCTTCTTGGTGATCGACCGAAAGAGGTGCTTGAGCTGACCGGGAAACTCGGCCTCAAGGCTCGCGTGGATGACCTCGTAGTCCACTCCCGGCACATCGTTCTGGAGCTTCTTGAACTCGTCGGCCAAGTCCTGCGGGATCAAATCCGGGCGGGTGCTGAGCACCTGACCCATCTTGACGTAGGTCGGTCCCAGTTCCTCCAGCACCTTTCGGATTCGCGCGAGATGCGGCACCTGCTCATGTCCCTTGACGGACTTGCCTCCGAGAAAACTTCGTCCGCGATCGATCAACGTGTCGAGTCCGAGCTGCTGGGCGAGATCCCCGAAGCCGTTGCGGGCGAGCACCTCCAGCACCTGCACATAGCGCTGGACATGCTGGATCCGCCGTGCGATGGGCGCGAAGGTGGTCATGGGTGAAGCGACATGGGATTCAACGGATGTCCTTCAGTATTTTCTTCAGGCGATCCCACGCCTCATGCCGGGCCTTCTTGTTGGCTTTGTACGCAGCCAATTCCTTCTGGTACTCGGCCGGCTTGTCGACGCCGTCCTTGTCGTTCTTGCCGGTGGGCTCCATGGGCTCCGGTCCGTCTCCGGCGCGCATGAAGCCATGGCCCGCGCCCGCATAGGTGACCGGCTCGTATTTCTTGTTGAGCTCCTTCATCGCCTCGGTCGTCGCGGGAATCGTGGCGTTGATGCGCGCGTCGTTCTCGGCGTAGAAGCCGTAGACCGGCACGGCGATGCGCTTGAGCGCGTCCTTGTCGACGGACTGGCCGGACATCGGTGCCGTGCCGTAGAAGACGAACGCCGCCTTCAAGTCGGCCCGATTGGTCGCAAAGCGGAAGGTCTGAGTGCCGCCCCAGCAGAATCCGCCCACCGCGAGCCGGCCGTTGGCAGCGGGCAACTTCGCCGCATAGTCGGCGACCGCGTTCAGGTCGGCGGTGATCTGGTCGGGCGGCAGGTCCCGGATCGCCAGGCCCACCGCGTTGCTGCCGGTGGCGGCGATTTCGGCCGTGCCGCCTCCGCCGGGACCCATGCCGGAGAGCAGATCAGGCGCAATCGCGATGTAGCCCGCCTCGGCCACTTCGTCGGTGAGCGCCTGCACCCAGTCGCTCATGCCGAAGATCTCGTGGATGACCACCATCGAAGTCGCCTTGTCCTTCACCTCGGGATAGACCACGAAGCAATTGACCTCGCGGCTGCCGCTCTTGACCTTCACCCACTCCTGGTGGCGCGGCGACTTGGTCAGCTGCTCCTGGGCCCAGTTGCGAGCCGGCGCGTCGTCCACCTGATGGTGCTGCATTTTCTTGTCCTGCGCCGATGCGCTGCCGTGCGCCGCGAGGAGGGCGATGACCGCGAGGGCACCGGCGAACGAGTGGCGCGCAACCAGGGATGTGTTCATCAGATTCTCCTTGTGCGTTCGAGTGTTTCGAACGTGAATGATGCTCAGTCTATCCCATTCCGATACGATGACCGAGCCATGTTCGAATCCGCCGAGCTCGGGCACAGCATTACGGACCGCGCCTATGACCGGGCCGTGCCCAAGCTGCGCGAAGCCTTGCTCAAGGCACAGTACGAGTTGCTGGCGGACCGGACATTCCCGGTGGTCATCATCATCGGCGGCGTGGACGGCGCCGGCAAGGGCGAGACCGTCAACATCCTCAACGAGTGGATGGACCCGCGGTTCATCCTCACCAACGCCTTCGGCGAGATGTCGGACGAGGAGCGTGAGCGGCCGCGGATGTGGCGCTACTGGCGGGCGCTGCCGCCCAAGGGGCGCATCGGCATCCTGTTCGGAGGTTGGCATACGGACCCGATCGTCAATCGCGTCGTCGGTGCCACCAATGACAACCAGCTGGAGCTGGCCATGGAAGAGATCGTGCGCTTCGAGCGCATGCTGGCCGACGAGGGCGCACTGATCCTCAAGTTCTGGTTCCACCTCTCCAAGAAGGCCCAGAAGAAGCGGCTGAAGTCACTCGAATCCGACCCCAAGACGCGCTGGCGGGTGACCGACACCGACTGGCAGCGCTACAAGCTCTACGACCGCTTCCGCCAGGTTTCGGAGGAAGCGCTGCGCGAGACCAGCACGGGCTACGCGCCGTGGAATGTGGTCGAGGGCAGCGATCCGAACTACCGATACGTCACCGTGGGCCGCACCGTGCTCGATGCGCTCAAGAAGCGGCTCGCCGGCAAGCGGCCCCCGGTCAGCAAAGCCGCGGCGCTGACCGAGCCCGCGATCGACGGGCGCACGGTGCTTTCCAGCCTGGACTACGAAGCGAAAATCTCGCACAAGTCCTACGCCAAGAAGCTCGAGAAGTACCAGGGCGAGCTCAACATGCTCTGCCGCCACAAGAAGTTCCGGGAGAAGTCGATGATCATCGTCTTTGAGGGGGCCGACGCCGCAGGCAAGGGCGGGGCGGTCCGGCGCGTCACCGGTGCGCTGGACGCCCGCCACTACCAGGTGATCCCCGTTGCGGCGCCGACCGAGGAGGAGCGCGCCCAGCCCTACCTCTGGCGCTTCTGGCGGAACATGCCGCGACGCGGGCGCGTGACCATCTTCGACCGCTCCTGGTATGGCCGAGTGCTGGTGGAGCGCGTGGAGAAGCTCTGCTCCGAGGAGGACTGGATGCGCGCCTATCACGAGATCAACGACTTTGAGGAGCAGCTCGTCGAGGCCGGCGGCGTGGTGACCAAGTTCTGGCTGACCATCACCAAGGAGGAGCAGCTGCGCCGCTTCCATGCGCGCGAGAAGACCGCGTTCAAGTCCTTCAAGATCACCGCCGAGGATTGGCGCAACCGCAAGAAGTGGGGCGCCTACGAGCAGGCGGTCTGCGACATGATCGAGCGCACCAGCAACGACCTGGCCCCGTGGATCCTGGTGCCGGCCAACGACAAGTACAGCGCGAGGATCTCGATCCTCAAGACCTTGTGCGAACGCCTCGAAGCCGCGCTGTGATTCGATAGGATTGTCTGATGCGGTCTCCCACGTGCCATGTGCTTTTTGCTTTCGAGGCCGCATTTGCCATCGACCTGGCGCTGGCGGAAAAAGTGTTGGCCGCCGGCGCGGGCGGAGAGCCCTCGGGCGGACTGCTCAGCGGCGGCCGTAATCTCACCGGCGCGGACTTCCACCCGCGCCCGGTGCGCAGCGTGGTGCGTCTTGACCCCGTGGTGGTGGCCGCGTGGCACACCGCGGCCGAGTGCCGCGTCACCATCTACGACTTCGGCGCGATCAGCGTTTGCCTGGAGATTCCGCTCCATGGCCCGCTGGAGGCACTGCTGCCGCTGGCCCGCGCGCTCACCGGTAACCCGCAGCTCACCGAGGCGGCGCGAAAGGTTGCCCTGCAGGTGCTGGAGCGCATCGCCGCCGCGGTCACCAAGCCCCGGCTCGCTCCGCACGTCGAGGACTATGTGATCTACGCCATTCCAGCGCCTGCCGATGCCGGCTCAGCGCTGTCGATCGACCGCGAGTTCGTCGCGCGTCTGCTTCGCGCGGAAGAAAGCAGACTCTCCGAGGAGGAGACCGCCGACGCCTTCTCGCACACGGTGCGCTACGCCCCCAACGACCTCGCGGTGGTGGACTGGAACGCGGCGCTGCTGATGGACGACGATCCCGGCGCCTCCATCGCCGTGCTCGAGTTCGCCAACACCGAGCTGCTGGAGATGCGCCATCTCGACGACGAGCTGGACGCCTCGCTGGCCGAGGCCTACGGACTCAGCGCCAAGCACCTGAACCGGCGCCGCCTCTTCGCCGGCCGCACGGCACGCGACGCCAGCCGCCTGGCCGAAATGCAGATCGACGCCGCCACGATCTTCGAAGCGGTGAACAACGCCCTTAAGCTCTACGGCGACCAGTACCTGGCCCGGCTGCACTCCGCGGCCACGCGCCGCTTCCACACCGAGGACTACGAGCGCAGCGTGCTGCGCAAGGTGGAGACGCTCGAATCCATCTACGGCAAGATCCGCGACGCGCAGTCGCAGCTGCGCATGGAGATCCTGGAGTGGATCATCATTGCGCTGATCGCCTTTGAAGTGGGCATGTCGCTGCTGCGCTAGCGTTTAGACTTGTGCGATGAGCCGGCCCTTGCCACCGATCACCGACCCCGAGATCACTCCCCTCTATCTCCACAACCTGCTCGGCGCCACCGCCCGCGTGGTGCTGGAGATCGGCGCGCATCATGGCTGGAACACGGCGGGGTTCCTGAAGATCTTTCCCCATGCGTCGATCTACGCCTTCGAGCCCGAGCCCCGCGCCATCAAGAAGTTCAAGGCCAACGTGAGCAGCCCGCGCATCAAGCTCTTTGAGACGGCCATCGGCGCCGAGGATGGGCAGGCCCAGTTCCACGCCAGCAGCGGCGCGCCTCCCTACGACACGCCCGACATCGCCGAGGATTACCCCGACGGATACGACCAGTCCGGGTCGCTGCGCCTGCCCAAGGCCCACAAGGAGATCTGGCCCTGGGTCAAATTCGAGAAGACCATCACGGTGCCGGTGCGCAGCCTGGACAGTTGGGCGAAGGAGTACAAGATCGGTCCCGTCGACTTCATCTGGGCCGACATGCAAGGCGCCGAGGGCGACCTGATCAAAGGCGGCGCCGCCACGCTGGCGCGGACGCGCTACCTCTACACGGAGTACAGCGACGAGGAGATCTACGAGGGGGAGCCCACGCTGCAGAACCTGGTGGACATGCTGCCCAACTTCACGATCCTCAAGCGCTACCCCGACGATGTGCTGATGCAGAACATGGCATGGGTGGGGCGGTGAGCCGCGATCGCCTGCCGCCACTGAGCGAAGGCGAGGTTTCCCCCGCGTATCTGCGCGAGCAGGTCGGCGCCGAGGCGAGGGTGATCCTGGAGATCGGCGCGCATCACGGCTTTCACACGGCGGTGTTCCTCAAGATGTTTTCCGGGGCAATGATCCACGCGTTCGAGCCCGATCCCCGCGCCGCGGCGCGGTTCCGGACCAACGTCAGCGATCCCCGCGCGACCCTTCACGAATTGGCGGTTGGAGCCCAGGATGGACGGGCAAGCTTTCATGCCAGCAACGGAAAACTTCCCGACTGCACTCCGGAGGAAGCGGCGCATTATCTCAAGGGCTGGGACCAGTCCGGCTCCCTGCATGCCCCCAAGAAGCACAAGGAACTATGGCCCTGGGTCAAGTTCAACCGCATCATCACCGTCAATGTGCGCAGCCTGGACAGCTGGGCCAAAGAGCACCAGATCGGTCTCGTTGACTTCATCTGGGCCGACATGCAGGGGGCCGAGGGCGATCTGATCAAGGGCGGCGCCGCCACGCTCGCGCAGACGCGCTATCTCTACGCGGAGTACAGCGACAAGGAGATCTACGAGGGAGAGCCGACGCTACTGGAGCTGCTTGACATGCTGCCGAATTTTTCGGTCGACCGGCTGTATGCCGAAAATGTGCTTTTGAAAAACACGGCTCTGGCGGGCCGCTGAATCTCGAACGCGCGTCCAAGCGCGACGCAGGGAACCCATTCCGATCTCGCGCGATCAATGCTCGCGATGCACGCCGGCACGAGGCAGGGTTTCCCGCTCGCGCGGCCGGCTTTTGGTCCTCTGGCAGGGGCCGAAATCCAGCAGCAGCGAACCGATGTCTCCGCCGTCCACTTCGCCGGAGCCGTCCAGGTCGGTGACGCAGCCGAGGCAGGGACCGAAGTCCAGAAGGATCATGCCAAGGTCGCCGCCATCCACTTCACCCGATCCGTCGAGATCCGAAGGGCAGGGCTGACCCGGATAGTCCAGCAGCCGCGAAAGGATGCCTGTGGAATAGGCCAGGTAGCCCGACTCGTTCAGGTGCGCCTGATTGTTGCCGTTGCCCGCGTAGAAGTTCTCCGCGTCGGCGTCGGTCGCGGAGATGATCTTCTCGAGATTCAGATAGGTGACTCCCGGCTGCATCGTGTCAGGCCAGGCTTCCGCGCGCATCCGCACTTCGCTCAAGATGCTCTCCGCCCCGGCGAGTGGCGGCGCGTTAGTCGGGTGCGTGACGCTGCAGAGGAAGGCGAGGTTGTCGATGTCGCCTCCCGCCTGCGCAAATCCGCAGGTGATTGCGTCGATGATCTGTTCCATGCCTCCGGTCCACTGCAGGTAGCTGCTGGGGCCGTTGATGCCGCCGTTGACCCAGATCAGGACTCGCCCTGAGCCGCCTGCGGCCTTCTGCCGGGCGAGGATCTCTCCAAAGTAGAAGTTCCAGAAGGAGCTGCCCGCGCCAGTGATGTCCTGGGCCATGGTCGCGACGGTAGATCCGCCGTTGTAGTAGATGTTCGTGCCGCTGAAACCCTTGCGGAGCCGGTAGACGCTTTCGTAGACCGCGCCGGCGGGGCCGACCGCGGGGTTGCTGTAGTTCCACCCCGCGACGACGTAGGAGGAAGCCGGCATCACGAAGGGAGTCTCGACCGTGTCCAGGCTGTATCGGCCCGTGTTGGTGCCGGTCAACTCGGCCTGCGCCACCAATTCATGGGTCGTGGCGTTCCACACCGAAGGCTGAAGGCTGCCATTTCCATTGGGGAAAGTCGGAAAGACGACGCGGTAGATCAGCGGGGTTCCCGGCTCGCACCACGATCCATGGGCCGGGCTCACCGCGTAGTTCGACCAGTCCTGGGCTTGGCAGGAACTTCCCGGCGCGACATAGGCCCAGTCCATGCCGGCGGCCCCGCCCGGATGCATGGTCGAACGAGGGAGATAGTGGGCGTTGATTTGATCGGGACCATGCGCCGCACCTGAAAGAAGTTTTCCCGAGGGGGAGAGCGTCGCATGGGTCCAGCCGAAACTTGTTCCGTTCGAGCGGCTCTGGTGGTCGTTGCCCATCACGACCATGAGCGGCGACGCGTAGGGAAGGAATCCCTTGCCCAGGCAGGCGTTGATCAGACCCAGATTCCATCCGCCGGAATTGGGATAGCCCGCGTTCGAGTCGCCGATGGTGACGATGTCGAGTGAGTCCGCCCCCATGTGCAGATCGCGGAGGAAGTCCGAGGCGCGCTGCGAACCGAACACGGCGCGGGGCTGATCGGCGTCCGCGGCGCAGAGCGTGCCTGAGCCCACCAGCAGTGCCGTCAGAAAAAGGATTGCCCTCCGCATCATGAAATGTTACTCATGCAATGGGGGTTCCTATTTCATGCCAGCACAATTTCCCTGATTTGTTGGGAAAATTCCTCGAATGGTTCAGGGGCATGGTCCGAAATCAAGCAGCACCAGGCCGACATCGCCGCCGTCCACCTCGCCCGAGCCGTCCAAATCGGTCATGCAGCCGGGGCAGGGCCCGAAGTCGAGCAGGATCAATCCGATGTCGCCGCCGTCCACTTCGCCGGAGCCATCCAAGTCCATGGGGCACATGTTCGCCTGGATCGCCACGGTGTGGTATCCGCCCGCGGTCACCGCGCTGCATGGACCAAGATCCAAGGGCACCATCGATTGGCCGTAGTGCGGATATCCGGAATTGTCGGTGCCTGCGCCCCACACCACGACCATGCCGTCCTCACGGAGAGCCACGGTGTGGTAGATGCCCGCGGCGATTGCAACGCACGGCCCGAGATTTGGCGGGACCATCGATTGGCCGTACTCCTGCCCAGTCCCTCCGCCATTTGGGTCGTAGGTCATTCCCGTGCCCCAGCACACCACAGTTCCATCATCCTTGAGTGCGACCGTGTGCGAGTCGCCCACGGCGACGGCTTTGCAAGGTCCAAGCCCGGCAGGAACGATGCACTGGCCGTAGTTCGGCCACGCGCCGGAGTTGACGGTGCCCGCGCCCCAGCACACCACCGTTCCATCATCCTTGATGGCCGCGGTGTGATAGCCGCCCGCTGCGACAGCCTTGCAGGTGCCCAGCGCCGGAGGAAGGATCAATTGTCCGTAATCCGGCCAGAAGGAATTCACGGCTCCCGCGCCCCAGGCTTGCACCGTTCCATCGTCCTTGATCGCGACGGTGTGGAAGTAGCCCCCGGCAACCGCTTTGCAAGGTCCGAGCAACGGAGGCACGATGGCCTGTCCCATGTTCGGAAAATTTCCCTGCGGGGTGGCTTCCATGCCCCAGGCCCGGAGTGTGCCATCGTCCTGAATGGCTAGTCCGTGATAGGCGCCCGAAGCGAGGGCTTTGCAGGAGCCGAGATTTTCGGGAACGAGGCACTGACCAAACTCAATTCCCGACGCGCCGCCGAAGGCGACATCGGTGGTGCCCGCGCCCCAGGCGCGGACCGTTCCATCCGCCTGCAACGCCAGCGTGTGATAGGCGCCGCCCGCGACGGAGGTGCAATGGCCGAGGTCGCCGGGTACGGGAAGCTGACCGGATAAGTGATCGCCCCAGCCTACGACCGGACCGCCGCTGCCCAGCGCCGCCGAAGTCGCTGCAAGCGTGGAGAGGGCCGTCAGCACCGCGCTCGTGAGCATGTTCTGAAACTTGAAGGCAGGGGCTGATTTCATTTCGACGATCTCCGGAAAATGTTGTGGGGCAATTCAAAACCGAACGAACGGATGCCGCCGGCGGGGTCTGGCCGCGACGCCCACGCAGTATGACAGCGCATGGCTTTGAAGCAAACAAAATAAGGGTTTTCCGGAGGCGGAAATGGGCGAAATGAGCGACGAATCGACGGCACAACCAAGGGCGGTCCGGTCTGGCCGGCGCGGCCGGCTATTTCGTCTTGCCTTGCGTGCCGGTGTTCTTGGTGCCCGCGCCCCACACGACCACCGTGCCGTCGTTCTGCAGCGCCATCGAGTGATAGGAGCCCGCGGCGATTGCTTTGCAGGGGCCCAGATTCTCGGGAACGATGGACTGATTGTGATTGTTCAGCGACAGCGCAACGCGGGATCCCGCGCCCCAGGCGACGACGGTGCCATCGTCCTGCAGCGCGACGGTGTGGTAGTTGCCTGCGGCCAGCGCCTTGCAGGAGTTGAGCGTTTCCGGTACATCGATCTCGCCGTTCACGTTGCGGCCCCAGGCGACAACGGTTCCATTCTCCTGGATCGCCACGGTGTGGTAGCGCCCGGCGGTGATCGCCTTGCAGGGACCCAGATTCTGATGGATGACGGACTGGCCGTAGTTGACATCCATGGCGGTGTCGGAAATGCCCGCGCCCCAGCTGACAATGGTGCCGTCATCGCGCAGCGCCACCGAGTGGAAGTAACCGGCGGCGATCGCCTTGCAGGGGCCCAGGGTCTCGGGAATGATGGATTGCCCGTAGCCGGCGTAGCCCCAGGTGACGACCTTCCCGTCCTCCTGCAGCGCCATCGAGTGGTAGTTGCCCGCGGCGATCGCCTTGCATGGGCCAAGGGTCGCGGGCACTTTTGTCTGACCGTATTGGTTGTAGCCCCAGGCGACGACGGTTCCATCCTCGCGCAGGGCGAGGGTGTGCGATGAGCCGGCGGCGATCGCCTTGCAGGGGCCGAGCGTCTTGGGCACATTGCATTCGCCGCATCGGTTGAAGCCCCAGGCCACCACGGTTCCATTTTCCTGGATGGCCACGCTGTGTCCGCTGCCCGCGGCGATCGCCTTGCATGGGCCTAGATTCTTGGGCGGCGTGCCGGTGCCCCACACCACATCACCCGGCGTTGCTGCCAGCGCGGCGGGCGAGAGCGAAAGAGCCAAGACGGAGACAAACTTCAAGAGCGAAGCAGTGTGTGGATTCATAAATGGCTTTGGACAGTGATCCGCAAACCGGAAGGCTCGCGACCGTGCCCGCTTCCAAAGAAGAAGAGGCACCACCCCTTCCGTTGGCCGGTTGAGCCAAGTTCCCCGAATAGTCACCGTTAACCGAGTTTAATCATATATGCAGTTGCGATTGCCTATAACGATTTCAAAACCGCGTTGCTCGCGCGGATTCAATCAGATCGATGAGCGCAATGAATAGGTGATCACGGGCGCATCAAGGGCAAGCGCCAAACTCAAGCAGCACCATCCCGATGTCGCCGCCGTCCACTTCGCCGGAGCCGTCGAGGTCGGTGACGCAGCCGGGGCAGGGGCCGAAGTCCAGCAGGATCATGCCGATGTCGCCGCCATCCACTTCGCCGGAGCCGTCAAGATCCATGGGGCAGGGAACCGCAGGAGATTGAATCACGACTGAATGCGCATAGCCCGCAGCAATAGCAATGCAGGGTCCGAGCGTTCCCGGCACATCGAATTGACCGTAACTATTTATGCCATTCACATAGACTCCCGATTCCCAGGCCACAACGGTTCCATCCTCCTGCAAAGCAATGTCGTGAAGGACACTTGAGGCAATCGCTTTGCAATTGCCGAGGGTTAAGGGGAAAGGAGACACACCCCACAGCACGACCGTTCCATCTTCTTTGAGAGCCACAGTTTGGTCCGATCCAGCAGCAATTGCTTTGCAAGCTCCCAGGGTCGCAGGAACATTGCATTGGCCACTACCGTTGTAGCCCCAAGCCACAACAGTTCCATTTTCTTGAAGTACCACTGAGTGATATTCGCCCGCTGAAATTGCTTTGCAGGGACCAAGCGTCGCTGGCACGATGCATTGACCATTGGAATTGCTGCCCCAAGCGGCGACGGTCCCATTTTCCCGCAAACCCAAGGTGTGATACCGACCTGCTGCAATCGCTTTGCAGGCGCCGAGAGTCGCGGGCACAGTGCATTGCCCCTTGGAGTTGTAGCCCCAAGCCACAACAGTTCCATTTTCTTGAAGCGCAACGGAGTGGAAATAGCCCGCGGCAACCGCTTTGCAAGCGCCAAGGGTTGCGGGCACGATTGATTGGCCTAAGTGCGGGCTATTAAAACCTCCACCTATTGTCGTTCCCGCTCCCCAGGCCACAACGGTTCCATTTTCCTTGAGGGCCAGCGTGTGGACATAGCCCGCAGCTACGGCTTTGCAGTCGCCAAGAGTCGCCGGCACATTGATCTGTCCATAGTTTTTGTGGCCCCAAACGACGACAACGCCATCATCCTGAAGTGCCACGGCATAGTCATATCCCGCAGCGACGGCCTTGCTGGCGCCAAGAGTCGCAGGAACAGCGGTTTGGCCGGAGTCATCGTCACCCCACGCGACAACAGTCCCATTTTCCCGAATGGCCACGGAGAGTTTGACGCCCGCAGAGATTGCTTTGCATGCGCCAAGATTTGCAGGCACCACATTGGCGTTGCCAATACCCCAACTCACCACGGTTCCATCTTCTTGAAGAGCTATCGAGTGCCAGTAGCCCGCGGCAATTGCCTTGCATGCTCCAAGATTCGCAGGCACCTTTGATTGTCCATTGTCGAAACCATTCGTGCCTTGCGTGGCTCCTGCGCCCCAGGCGACGACCGTCCCATCTTCCCGCAATGCAACGGTGTGGTAAAGGCCCGCCGAAATGGCTTTGCAGGGTCCAAGAGATGCGGGCACGATGGATTGGCCTTTGTGCGGATTAAATCCGCTTGCACTTACCGTCGTTCCCGCCCCCCAGGCCACGACCGTTCCGTCTTCCTTGAGGGCCACGGTGTGCCAGTGACCTGCGGAAATTGCTTTGCAAGCACCAAGTGACGCGGGCACGATTGATTGGCCGTAGTTTATGCTGCTGTTCGTATTTGTTGTACCGGCGCCCCATGCCACGACCGATCCGTCCTCCTTTAGAGCTACGGTATGGAATTCTCCCGCGGAAATTGCTTTGCAGGCACCAAGATTTGCGGGCACGATGGATTGGCCGTAGTTGTTGCCTGAATGCGAATTTGTAGTTCCAGCACCCCAAGCCACGACCGTTCCATTTTGCTGAAGAGCCACGGTGTGATATTGACCCGCGGCAATTGCTTTGCACGAACCCATTGCGGGAAGGGGGAGATCAACCCCCCATGCCACGACGGGTCCGGCGTCAGTCGCGAGCGCAACAGGTGCGGGCATCGCAACGAGCGCGGCTGAAACGGTCAGGCAATTAAAAACAATTTTCATTCAGGCTCGCATTCATCAATTGCAACTCAAAAGTTTACTGACACGCCCCGAACTCAAGCAGCACCATTCCGATGTCGCCGCCGTCCACTTCGCCGGAGCCGTCGAGGTCGGTGGGGCAGCCGGGGCAGGGGCCGAAGTCGAGCAGGATCATGCCGATGTCGCCGCCATCCACTTCGCCGGAGCCGTCGAGGTCGGTGGGGCAGGGTGGTTGCGATTGAATAGCCAACGCATGGTGATAGCCGGCAGCGATGGCGTCACAGGGACCAAGCGTCGATGGCAACATGATCTGTCCATAGTCATCTTGACCCCACGCAACCACGGTTCCGTCAACTCGAAGTGCAACGGTGTAGTAGGAACCCGCCGCTATGGCGCGACAGGGACCGAGGTCCCCGGGGATGGTCGATTGACCGTAGTTGTTGCGGCCCCAGGCGACGACCGTTCCGTCTTCCTGCAGGGCGACGGTGTGATTGCTCGCGGAAATCGCCTTGCACGCTCCAAGGGTCACCGGCACATTGCATTGCCCATAGCTGTTGTTTCCCCAGGCCACAACCATTCCATCTTCGCGAATTGCCACAGTGTGATATCCGCCTCCGGCGATGTCCTTGCAGGGGCCAAGTGTCGCAGGCACAGTGCATTCTCCATGGAAGTTGTAGCCCCAGGCGACAACGGAGCCATCGATTTTGATCGACAAGGAGTGTTCCGCACCCGCCGCAATCGCCTTGCAGGCGCCAAGGGACGCGGGAACATTGCATTCGCCTTGCGTGTTGTCGCCCCAGGCCACAACGGTGCCGTCTTCCTTCATTGCCACGGTGTGGTAAGAGCCCGCAGCAATGGCCTTGCACGCTCCAAGAGACGGGGGAACGATGGATTGGCCGAGGCCGAATATTCCTGAATAGCTGGTGCCTGCTCCCCACGCCACGACGGTGCCATTTTCCTGGAGCGCCACGGTGTGCCAGATGCCCGCGGCAATCGCCGTGCAGGCGCCAAGCGACTCGGGCACGGTGGATTGACCGTAGTAGCCGAAGCCCCAGGCCACAAGGACTCCATCGGCAGTGATCGCCACGGTGTCTTTACTACCCGCGGCAATCGCGATGCAGGCTCCCAGATCGCCAAGCACATTGCATTGACCATAGGTGTTGTCACCCCAGGCAACAACGGTTCCATCTAGCTTCATCGCCACGGTGTGATTGAGGCCGGCGGCGATTGCCTTGCATGGACCAAGCGATGCCGGAACCGTGGCCTGGCCCAAGCTGTTGCTTCCCCAGGTGACAACGGTGCCGTCATCTTGGAGCGCAACTGTGTGACCATTTCCCGCAGCAACCGCCTTGCAGGTGCCAAGCGACACGGGCACATTGCATTGGCCGGATCCGTTGGAGCCCCAGGCAACCACCGCTCCAGTTTCCTTCACGGCCACGGTGTGATTCATGCCTGCCGTAATTGCTTTGCATGCTCCGAGAGTCACGGGCACGATGGCTTGCCCAAAGTTGTTGTTCAGGCCCGTATTGGTTGTCCCGGCACCCCAGGCCACAACGGTCCCGTCATTCTGGATGGCCGCGCTGTGGTACTGGCCGGCAGCGACGGCTTTGCATGCTCCAAGACTCGCGGGCACGATGGCTTGGCCATATTCGCTGCCGGAACCGGTATTGGTCGTTCCCGCGCCCCACGCCTCGACAGTCCCATTGTTCTTCAAGGCCAAGGAGTGATAGCGACCTGCTGCAATCGCTTGGCATGCACCCAGAGATGCTGGGACATTGCATTGACCGTTGGAGTTGGAACCCCAGGCCACGATGGTTCCGTTGTTCAGACGCGCTAATGTGAAATCCCAACCACCTGCAACGGAATTGCAAGTTCCATAAAGTGGAGGCGACCCCCAGGCCACGACCGGTCCGGCATCGGTGGCGAGTGCAACGGGTGAGAAAGCGGCGACAACGGTGGCGGCGACTGTCAGGAATTTGGAAATGTTCTTCATGTGGTCTCGTTTCAATGTGGTCACTCCAAATAATTACGGACACGCCCCGAACTCAAGCAGCACCATCCCGAGGTCGCCGCCGTCCACTTCGCCGGAGCCGTCCAGGTCGGTGGGGCAGCCGCCGCAGGGGCCAAAGTCAAGCAGGATCATGCCGATGTCGCCGCCATCCACTTCACCGGACCCGTCGAGGTCGGTGGGGCAGGGTGCTGGTGCTTTGATCGCCATTGTGTGATATCCACCCGCTGTAATCGCACTGCAAGTTCCTAGGTCTTCAAGCACGCTGCATTGACCGAATTCGCTGTCACCCCAGGCCACAACGGTTCCATCTTCTTTGAGAGCGACCGCATGTTCGGTGCCCGCCGCGATCGCCTTGCAAGCGCCGAGCGTCGCCGGCACATTGCATTGACCGTATTGGTTGTCACCCCATGCGACAACGGTTCCATCTTCCTTAAGAGCCATGGTGTAAAACCCGCCCGCTGCAATTGCTTTGCAGGGTCCAAGATTTGCAGGAATCATTGCCTGCCCATAGTTGTATTGCAGTCCCGTATTCGTTGTCCCAGCACCCCACGCCCTGAGTGTTCCATCTTCCTGGAGAACCACAGAGTGGATATAGCCCGCGGCAACTGCTTTGCACTCGCCAAGGTTTGCAGGCACACTGAGCTGGTTGTAACCATTGTTGCCCCAAGTCACGATGGATCCGTTGTCCTTTAGCGCAATGATGTAATAGGCACCTACGGCAACATCTTTGCAAGCGCCAAGATTTGCGGGAACTATATTTTGGCCCTGTTCGTTGTTGCCCCAAACCACGACGGTTCCATTTTCCTTGATCGCAGCGCTGTTCCAGTTGCCGGCAGCAATCGCTTTGCATGCGCCAAGGGTCGCAGGCATGACGGATTGGCTGTAATTCGGGGGACCGCCTCCGCTGAATTTTCCGGCGCCCCACGCCACAACGGTTCCATCGGCTTGCAATGCCAGCGAGTGTTCGTCTCCCGCTGCGATTGCTTTGCATCCTCCCAGGGTTGCTGGCACGATGGCTTGGCCGGCAGCGTAGGAACCCCAGTTAAAGACGGTTCCAGTTTCCTGAACGGCAACAGAGCGGTCAAAGCCTGCCGCGATTGATTTGCAGGCGCCAAGATTTGAAGGCACAAAGGTCTGTCCATAGTGATTCGTCCTGCCCCAGGCCACTACCGTTCCATCGTCCCGAAGCGCAACAACGTGAAAATTGCCCACCGCAATCGCCTTGCAAGGTCCAAGTGTCGCAGGCACAGTGCGTTGTCCGTAGCCATTGGAACCCCATACAACGGCGGTTCCATCTTCCTTGAGAGCCGCGGAGTTGTAGAAGCCCGCCGCAATTGCCTTGCAAGCACCAAGTGTTCCAGGCACATTGTTTTGGAGTGCGCCATTTTCGCCCCAAGCCACGACGGTTCCATCCTCTTTGAGAGCCAGGGTGTGGTTTCCGCCAGCAGCAATTGCTTTGCATGCGCCAAGTGTCGCTGGCACCATGCATTGTCCGTTTGCATTGTTTCCCCAGGCCACGACGGTTCCATCTTCCTGAAGGGCAACGGAGTGGTAGGAGCCTGCAGTGACCGCCTTGCATGCGCCAAGAGTTACGGGGACATTGCATTGTCCGCTGTTGTTTTGACCCCAGGCCACGACAGTTCCATTATCTTGCAGAGCAAGGTTGTGTCCGGAGCCCGATGCAATTGCTTTGCACGCCCCAAGAGTTGCAGGCACATTACATGCACCATTTGCATTCTCGCCCCACGCCACGACATTTCCATTTTCCTGTAAAGCCAATGAGTGATACGAGCCTGTCGAACCTGCTTTGCATACTCCAAGCGTTGCCGGTGGCGAACCAGCGCCCCAAGCTGCGACAGTGCCGTCGGCAAGTGCGGCCGTTGAAAATACGATTGAAAGGGAGACGGCGGCGAACGCAACAAGGCGGGCGAGATGTCGATTCATTGGGGACTTCCGGAACAAGGATTGAGATGGCGGCCAAATCCGGCCAGACCATCTATATGGATAATGAGACACAACCCATTTCGGGCAGATTTGGGCAGTGGTTCCGGATTATCAGCCTAAAACCTGATTTATCTGGTGAATGAAGCTCAACCCCCAATATCAGAGCCGAAACAGCGAGTTTGTAAATGAAAAGAGGTGCCCTTGCGGGCACCTCTTAGTGAAGTCCTTCAGCTCGTGTCAGTTCTTGTACTCGCCCTCGAACTCCGCAGGCACGCTCGGATCGACATCATCGGACGCGGTGGCGCCGAGATTGTCCGGATCGGTGTCCGTGCCGGGAGCGGCTACTTCCATCTCGCACATGCGGTGCCAATCATCCAGCGTGATCAGCACCTCGCGCGCGACGCTGCCCTTGTGATCGCTCAGGATTCCGGCCTGGCCCATCTGGTCAATCAGACGGCTTGCCCGGCCATAGCCGATCGCCATGCGGCGCTGCAGCAAGCTCACGCTTCCGCGATTCGATTCAATGACGATCTCGACCGCTTTCTCGAACATCGGGTCGCGATCGCCGCCATCGCTCGCCGCGCAGCCGCCGTCGCGGTTGTCATGCTCCACGGCGGCCTTGGTGCCGCGGATCGCGACCAGCGATCGCTCGAACGAGGGCCGGGCCACATCCTTCAGGAAGCGGGCCACCTTGCGGGTCTCGCTCTCGGTGACCAGCGTGCCCTGGGCGCGGCGCAGCTCGCTGCTGCTTGGCGTGAGCACCATCATGTCGCCCTGTCCCAGAAGCAACTCGGCGCCCTTCTGATCCAGCACGATGCGGCTGTCCATGCCGCTGGCAACCTTGAAGCTGATGCGGCAGGGCATGTTGCTCTTAATGAGACCGGTGACCACATTCGCCTGCGGCCGCTGCGTGGCAAGCACCAGGTGGATGCTGACCGCGCGCGCCTTCTGGGCGATGCGCACGATCGACTGCTCCACTTCCTTGTGGGACATGATCAGGTCCGCGAGCTCGTCCACCACGAAGACCATCGCGGGCAGCTTCTTCGGGATGCGCGCCTTCTCCAGATCGTTGGCGGGCTTGAGCCGTTCGAAGAGTTCCGCTTCGCCCAGCGCGTTGTAGGAAGTGACATCGCGGCAACCCACGCTCTTGAGCAGCTCGTAGCGCTCCTCCATCTTGTCCACGGCCCACTCCAGGATGCCGGCTGCCTTGGTCATCTCGGTCACGACCGGGCACATCAGGTGCGGAATCTCGGCGAACTGGCTCATTTCCACCATCTTGGGATCGATCAGGCAGAGCTTGAGCTCATCCGGCCGCTTGGTGTAGAGCCAGCCCATGATGATGGTGTTCATGCAGACGCTCTTGCCGCTGCCGGTAGTGCCGGCGATCAGCATGTGCGGCATCTTGGCCAGATCGATCACCATCGGCTCGCCCGAGGAATCCTTGCCCAGGAAGGTCGGCAGCATCATGCCCTGCGCGTGGCCGCCGCTCATGAGCTCCTTGAGCAGCACCTTCTCCTTCTGCTTGTTGGGAACCTCGATGCCGATCGAGGTGCGACCCACCATGTTGGGAATGATGCGGATGTTTGGGGCTTGCAGCGAGCGCGCGATGTCGGCGGCGATCGTCTGCAACCTCGCCACGCGCGTGCCTGGGGCGAGCTCGACGGAGTAGAGCGTGACCACGGGTCCGCTCTCGATTCCGGTCACCTCGCCATCGATCAGGAAGGTGTGCAGGGCCTGCTCGAGCACCTGAGCCTGGTCGCGCACATAGGTCTCCATCGTCTCGGACCAATTGCCGACCGGGTCTTCGAGCAAATCCAAACCGGGGAACTGGTAGCCGTCGTAGTTCTCCTGCCGGGGAATGTCCTCGTCGCGGGCGACCACGGTGTTGTTGCCGGCCATGCGCAGCGGAAGCTTGGCGATCTTGGCCTTGAGCTCCTCCTCGGTCAGCGTGCGCGGAGCGGGGATGGGTTCGGCGGCGGCGTCTTCGCGATCCTCCGCCGTTTCCTCGGACTCCTCCTCGTCGGATTCCTCGTCCTCTTCGTCCTCGTCGTCCTCGTCGGAATCCTCATCTTCCTCGGTGATTTCGTCGATTTCCTCGGCGTCCTCATCTTCGTCGTCGTCATCCGACGCTTCGTCGGAGTCCTTCTCTTCCTCCTTCTCGTCGGCTTCGAGCACTGCCGAGTTGGAGGAAGCGCCGCTCTTGGCGACTGCGCCGGCCTTCGCCGTGGCCAGCGCCAGGTTCAGCACTGCGGGACGGGTGCGCAACTTGGCCATGAAACTCTTCCAGTCCACGTCGCGCATCGGCGCCGACCAGTTCCAGAAGTGGGAGAAGTGGCGGGGCAGCGCGAAGACGATCTCATCCATGCAGACCACGGCGCCCAGGGCCAGCGCCGTCAGCAGCGCCAAGCTTGTGGCGGTGGCGCTGAAGCGAAGTCGCAGCTCCTCGGCGATCCACTGCGGCACCAGTCCGGCTTCGCAACCGGTCAGAGATCCGAGCCGCGGAAACCACAGCGCGTGGATCGCGCTGAAGGCGAGCATCATCAGGCAGGCGCCGAAAGTCCGCACCAGCGGATGCGTCACGCGGCGGCCACTGGCGATGGCGCCCAGTCCGATCGCGAAGGCGATCATGGGCAGCCACGCGCCGAAGCCCACGCCCATATAGATCCAGTAGGCGAGCGTGGCGCCGAGTCGGCCCATCAGGTTGCTCGCCGGGTTTGAATGGATCGCCACCACATGGCTTGGCCAGTCCGACGCGCTGAAAGTCGTCATCGCCAGAAAGAGGAAGACCCAGACTCCGGCGGCCATGATCCAGGATGCGCGGCGGGCGAAAGTGGGTGCGGGGAGGTCGCTGAAGGACCCGGAAGAACCAATAGATGCTGAGCGTGCCATGGCTCCATAGATCGGAAAAATGGCGGTTTCTTCGTCACAATTGGCGTTTGAGTGGTTTGGCGGGGGGCGGCTTCGGGATGGAGCCAAGACGGCGGCACTTGGTTAGCATCGAATCCGTGAAATTCAAACTCATCGACGCGGTTCTGGAGCGGAGCGAGGATCGCATCGTGGCGATCAAAAACGTCACCTCCGCCGAGGAATACCTCGCCGATCACTTCCCGGATTTCCCGGTTCTGCCCGGGGTTTTCATGCTTGAAGCCATGGTTCAGGCCGCCCGCGAGCTGCTCAAGGATCAGACCAAGGTCCGACTGGTGCTGGGCAACGTCCGCGCCTTGCGCTACGGCAGTTTCGTCCGCCCCGGCGAGGCCCTGCAGGTGGAAGTCATCCGCGAAAAAATTCATGAAGATGGCTCCTTCGGGCTGAAAGGATCGGCCGTGGTGGTTCGATCCACCGGCCCCGGCGAAACAGCCGTCTCCGGCCGCTTTACAATGCGTCCGGTTCGAACCCAAGCCGCCGTCGCGGCCAGTCACTAGCACCGCCGCCTTCCGAGGCGGCTTCACCACTGAATGGAGATTTCACATTGTCATTTGATCGCAAGCAGATTGAGGATGGCGTTCGCGAGGTTCTTGAGGAGGCCCTGGGCGTCGACGCCGAGGATGTCACGCCGACGGCCACGCTCACCGGCGACCTGGGCGCGGAGAGCATCGACTTCCTGGACATTCAGTTCCGCCTGGAGAAGAAGTTCTCCACCGCCGCCAAGCCCTTCAAGATCGAGCAGGGCGCGCTCTTCCCCGAGAACATGCTGCAGGACACGAGCATGGTGGAGAATGGCAAGGTGACCGACAAAGGACTGCAACTTTTGAAGGAAAAACTGCCGCATATCGACTTTTCCGGCTTCGCCAACGACCGCTCGGTGGGCAAGCTCAGCGAGGTCTTCACCGTCAAGAGCCTGACCGACTTCGTCGACCGCCGACTCAAGGGCTGATTCGCTTTCGCCTTTGCCGCCACGACTCTCCCGACCAAAGGAATTGACCATGCGCTGGATGTGGGTTGACATGATGGTGGCCTTCGAGCCCGGCCGCCGCCTGACGGCGGTGAAGAACGTGAGTCTGGCCGAAGACCACATGCACGACCATTTTCCCGAGCAGCCGATCATGCCCGCGTCGCTGATGCTGGAAGGCATGGCCCAGACCGCGGGCGTGCTGGTGGGCAGCACCCGCGACTTCAAGGAGAAGGTCATCCTCGCCAAGATCGGCTCCGCCACCATCGACCAGGATGTGGTGCCCGGCCAATCCATCCGCTACGACGCGGTCATCGAGCGCGTGGACGATTCGGGGGCGAGCACCAAGGGGGTCATCTCCAGTTTCGACCACCGGACCGGCGTCTGGACTGACATCGGCACCACCGAGATCGTCTTCAGCCACATTGATAACAACCGCAGCGGCCTGAACTTTCCCAAGGAGAACTTCGTTTTCGGCGAGAATTTTCGGCGCCTGCTCAACGCGGCGGGATTGACCAAGGTCATGTCCGCCGCCGGAGTCTCCGGCCCCTAGGGCCGCGCCGCCATGCATCATCTCGCCGTCTACGCCGGATCCTTCGACCCCATCACGCTGGGACACATCGACGTGCTCGAGCGCAGCCGCGGCATCTTCGACGAGGTCGTGCTGGCCATCGGCATCAACATCGACAAGCCGCCGCTTTTCACCATCGAGGAGCGCCGCGAGTTCGCCCAGATCCTGGTGGACCGGCTGCAGAAGAAGAATCCCAAGGGCGGCAAGATCCGCGTGGAGAGCTACAACGGCCTCACCACCGATTTCGCCCGCAAGCAAAATGCGTCGGCGATCATCCGCGGCATCCGCAATGTCACCGACCTCGCCGCGGAGTGCCAGCTGGCGATCACCAACCGCCAGGTCGCCGAGATCGAGACCGTCTTCATTTTGACCGGCGAGAGCTACGCCTATGTCTCCAGCAGCCTGATCAAGCAGATCGCCGCTTTTGGCGGGGATTTGCAGCGACTTTCGGCGCTGGTGCCTCCCGAGGTGATCGCCGCGCTGGAAGCCAAGCGCCGCGACCCCAACGATCCGCTGAGCCGACTGGCCAAGGAGTCCGCGGCGGATTGATTCATGGCGGCGAGCTACCGGATCATCTCCATCGGCGCGATGTCGGCGCACCCGCTGTGGGGCGAGAAGTCCGATGTCCGCGCCGCGCACGCCACCATCACGCTGGTCATTTCCGGCGACGCGCACATTCTGGTTGACCCATCGCTGCCGGCGCAGATCCTGCTGCCGCGCCTTGCGGAGCGGGCCGGCAAGAACGCCGACTTCATCACGCATGTTTTCCTGACCAGCTTCCATCCGATCCGCCGAAGAGGGCTGGACGCGTTTCCCAATGCAATCGTTTTGATCTCGGAAGGTGAGCGGCGCGGCGTGCGCGAGCAGCTCGATGAGAAGCTGGAGCAGGCCCGCAAGGAAAAGGATGGCGACTTGGCGCGACTGCTCCACGACGAGATCAACACGCTCAACGAGTGCGAGATCGCCCCGGACAAACTGGCCGATGGCGTGGATCTCTTTCCGCTGCCGGGAGTCACGATCGGCTCCGCTGGCCTGCTGTTGCCGGCGCCCAGCGCCACCATCCTGATCGCCGGCGACGCGGTGGCGACCTCGGAGCACTTGGAGCAGGGCCGCGTGTTTTCCCCTTGTTTCGACATCGAACAGGCCCGCGAATCGCTTTCGGAAGCCATCGAGATCGCCGACGTGATCGTGCCCGGCCGCGACAATCTCATCGTCAATCCGATCCGTCGGTTTTAAGGGAAAACGGGCTACCATTGGCCACCGTGGAGCCCGACAACACCCCATTGAACGAATCGCTCGCCACCAGCCGCAGCGCCGACGCCGGCCGCGGAGAGGCCGTCACGCTGCGCACCCTTGCCCGCATGGCCCGGGAGCAGAAGCGCTTCGCCTGCCTGACCTGCTACGACGCCACCACGGCGCGCTGGCTCGACCGCGCGGGGATCGAAGTGCTGTTGGTGGGCGACACCGCCGCCGAGGTGATCCTGGGTCACACCGCGACCATCCACGCGCCGCTTGATTTCATGATCGAGATCACTGCGGCCGTCAAGCGCGGCGCGCCGCGCCGGGTGGTGATGGCGGACATGCCCTTCCTTTCCTATCAATGCGAACCCGACCAGGCCATCCGCAACGCGGGGCGCTTCCTGACCCAGGGCATGGCCGACTGCGTCAAGATGGAAGTGGATCGATCCTTCGCGCCGCTGGTGGAGCGGATGGCGCGGGCGGGAATTCCCGTGGTCGCGCATGTCGGCAGCCGTCCGCAGCAGGCCAAATTGAAGGGCGGATATTTCTCGGCCGGAAGAACCGCGGAGGAAGCAGTCCGTATCGTCGCCGATGCATCTGCCTTGGAGGCCGCCGGCGCCGGCATGTTGCTCGTTGAAGCCTGCCCCCCCGAGGTAACCCAGTTGATCGTCGAACGAGCCACCATTCCCGTCATCGGCTGCGGAGCCGGAGCCAGTTGCCACGGGCAAGTCGTGGTGCTGCAGGACATTCTCGGCATGAGCGAGTGGCAGCCCGCCTTCGCGCGGCCGATGGCTGCGGTGGGCAAGGCGATCGAGAGCGGCGCCGCGGCCTTCGCGGATCTGGTTCGCTCCGGAAAATTGCCGGGCACGACTTACCGCATGGAGGCCGCCGAGCAGGAGAAGCTGCGGGCCATGCTGCGATCGGGAACCGACACCCATGCGGCGCATTGAATACCTCGGGCCATCGCTGGTGGTGCTGGCCGCGGCGGGGGCCTTGCTCTTTGTCGGCCCGGCAGCGGTGCGGCAGGTGACCCAGGGCATGACCGCCATCCAAATGAACAACGCCGAGGACCGGCTGCACTCAGGCTCGCTGCTGGACCAGCTCTCGCAGGCCACGCGCGACGTCGCCACTTTCGTCGAGCCGAGCGTGGTGCATGTGAGCAGTTCCGGTTCCGCGGGCGGTCGAGCCGGCAATCGCGGCTTCATCAACTCAGGCAGCGGCTGGGTCTACGACGCGCAGGGACACATCGTGACCAACGCCCATGTCGTGGAGGGCGCCTCGCGCCTGGAAGTGCAGATGGTCGATGGCGAGCGCCGCGAGGCGAAGCTGCTCGGTGCAGATTTGCGCACGGACATCGCAGTCCTTCAGGTCGACACGCGCGGGCTGGTGCCGGCCCAGCGGGCCGCCCAGGATCCGCAGCAGGGTGACATGGTCTTCGCCTTCGGAAGCCCCTTTGATTTCCGCTTCTCCATGAGCAACGGCATCGTCTCGGGGTTGGGCCGCGCCGCGGGCATCTCCGACATCGAGTACGAAAATTTCATTCAGACCGACGCCGCGATCAACCCCGGCAATTCCGGCGGACCGCTCACCAACACCAAGGGCCATGTCGTGGGCATGACCACCGCCATCGCCACCGGCCGCGGCAATGGCGTCTCGCAGGGGCAGTTCGCCGGCATCGGCCTGGCGATTCCCATCTCGATGATCGACAACGTGGTGGACCAGCTCATCGACCATGGCGAAGTGGTGAAGGGCTACCTGGGCGTGTCGACGGGCGACATGGAGGAACTGATCCGGATGCGCGTGCGCGACCCGCTGCTGCAGACCACGGCCCGGTATTTCCAGGGCGACGGCGCCGTGGTGACCTTGGTCAGTCCTGCGAGCCCGGCCGAGGCCGCGGGATTGAAGATCGGCGATGTGATCACCCAGTTCGGCGGGCAGCGCATCCAGAATGCCGGGCAGTTGCGGGCGATGATCGCCTCGCGGCAGCCGGGCGAGACCATCAACATCGATCTGTGGCGGCCCGATGTTGAGAAGAAGAGCGGCCTGCCGACCTCCACGCAGGTGGTCATCGTGCAGTTGAAGCCGGAGACCAATGCGGAGTGGGCCGTGAAGGCGCTGGAAAACGTCGGCATCAAGAAGCTCGCCACGGCCACCGAAGCCGCCGCGCAGCAGTACGGCGTCTCCTTCGAGCGCGGCGTGATGGTGGAGGAGGTCGTTCCCGGCTCGAGCGTCGCCGGCATCCTGCCCGCGGGCACGCTGATCACCGAGGTCTTCGGCCAGCGCGTCAGCAACCTCGACGACTTCTACGCGCGGATCCGGCGGCAGATCGGGGCGACGCGCGCGAACGAGCTGGTGCTGGGTGTGCGACAGGCCAATGGCAGTGTCGCTCAGGTGCAGGTTCCATTGCGATGAACTCAAAGCATCTCCTTGAAGTCCGCGATCTCAAGACCTGGTTCCCAGTGCGCCGCGGCATTTTGCAGCGGGTGACCGGCCATGTGAAGGCCGTCGACGGCGTCAGCTTTACGCTGGACAAGGGGGAGACGCTGGGCCTGGTGGGCGAGTCCGGCTGCGGCAAGACCACGGTCGGGCGCACGCTCTTGCGGCTGGTCGAGCACGCCGGCGGCCAGGCGATCTTCGAAGGCAAGGACATCTTCGCGATGAACTCCGCCGAGCTTCGCCAGGCGCGGCGCAAGATGCAGATCATCTTCCAGGATCCCGGCGGAAGTCTGAACCCGCGCATGCGCGTGGGGCGCATCGTGGGCGAGCCGATCGAGGTGCATGGACTGGCCACCGGCGACGAGCTGCGCGATCGCGTGGAGAAATTGCTGGAGCGCTGTGGCATGTGGCCCGCCGCCGCGGACCGCTATCCGCATGAGTTCAGCGGCGGCCAGCGGCAGCGCATCGGCATCGCCCGCGCTCTTGCCTTGAACCCGGCCTTGATCGTCTGCGACGAGCCGACCAGCGCGCTGGATGTCAGCATTCAGAGCCAGATCCTGAATCTGCTCAAGGATCTGCAGGACGAATTCCAATTGTCCTACCTCTTCATCAGCCACGACATGGCGGTGATCCACCACATCTGCGACCGCATCGCCGTGATGTACGACGGCAAGATCGTGGAGGAGGGCCCGCGTGACGAGGTCATCCACCGGCCGCAGCATCCCTACACCAAGGCGCTGCTCAGCGCCGTGCCCGAGGCCGATCCGCGCCGCAAGCGGACGCGCATTTCATTGCAGGGCGTGCGGGTTTGAAGAATCAATCCACGTTTCGCGCGGTGTTCGCGGTGCTATTCATCACGATGGCAATCGCCGCATTCTTCTTCGGCTGGTGGGTGACCCGCAATGTGCGCGAGGACGCCAAGCAGACCGACATCCAGCTGCGCGGCGTCGCCTGGGGCATCATGAGCTACTCCGCCGCGACCGGCTCCATGCCGACTTCGCAGGAATCCCTGACCAAGTATCTCTTTGATCACCCCGAGTGCCTCACGGCGTCCCGGCGCACAGGGGAGTGGCCCGCCACGGTTCAGGCGTTGGACGGCCTTGTCACCCCGACGGAAATTTCGGCGGCGCTCATCGGACGCATCGAGGTGATCTGGCCCCCCTCGGGAAATCTGGCGCCGGTGATTCAAGTGCGCGGCCGGCCTTCGGGACAGGGCACCATCGAGCAGGTGAATGAGTGGCTGCAAAAATGGAATCACGGGGTCGCGGCGACAGGTTCCCGCGACCAGACGCCCGTTGCCACGCCTCAAACTTGACGCCACACTACGACTCTGATGCAACGCCACGACTCTGATACCGCCGTGATCCGCCTCCGACCGACCGGGCCGGGCGATTTGCCTGCGATCTTCGAGATGCAGAGCGACCCTGAATCCAACGAAATGGCCGGGACCAAGCCGCGCACGCGCGAGGTCTTCTTCGCTGCATGGGAGCGAAACCTCACCGACCCGGGCGTCAACTCGCGAGTGATCGAGATCGACGGCGCGAGAGGACCCGAGACCGTCGGCACCATCAATCGCTTTCAGGCCGATGGACATGACTGCGTCGGGTACTTGATCGCGCGGGCGCACTGGGGCAAGGGCATCGCGTCGCGGGCGCTGACGATGTTTCTCGCCGAGGAACGCCGCCGCCCGCTGCACGTGACCACGGACCGCGGCAACGCTGTGTCGCGGCACATCCTGGAAAAGAATGGCTTCCGCTTCACCGGTCAGCGCATGGGCGAGGAAACCGACCGCTACATCGCGAGGGAGATCGTGGATTACATCCTGGAGTGAGGCGTGTTGTCGCGCACGACTATGATCATCGCTCATGGTCGCCCCGAAACCACCCGCGGTTTTCATAACCGGGGCGACCGGCTACATCGGCGGCCGCCTCGCCCCGCGGCTCATTGAGCGTGGCTACCGCGTGCGCTGCCTGGCCCGCAGCGCCGCCAAGCTGCGAAGCCGTCCGTGGGCCGGGCATGAGCGAGTCGAGATTGTGGAGGGGGACGCCGCCGACGAGGCCAGGCTCGCATCCCTCATGCAGGGATGCATCGCGGCCTATTACCTGGTGCACTCGATGGACGCTGCGGGGCCGCGCTACCGGCAGCATGATGCTGCCCTTGCCGAGGGCTTCGGTCGCGCGGCCGCGAAGGCCGGCGTGTCGCGGATCATCTATCTGGGAGGGCTGGGTGAAACCGGCGCCGGACTCAGCGAGCACCTCTCATCGCGGCGGGAGGTCGAGGCGGCCCTGCGCCACGGCGGCGGCGCGGCAGTCCCCATCACCGTGCTCCGCGCTGCGATGATCATCGGGTCCGGCTCCGCTTCCTTCGAGATCCTCCGCTACCTCGTCGAACGACTGCCGATCATGATCACGCCGCGCTGGGTCAACACGCAGTCGCAGCCGATCGCCGTGCGGGATGTGCTGCATTACCTGATCGCCGCGCTGGAAACACCTGAAACGGCGGGCAAGACGCTGGACATCGGCGGGCCGGAGGTGCGGACCTATCTGGAGATCATGCGGGAGATGGCCTCGGCGCTGCGGCTGCGGCGCCGGCTGGTGATTCCCGTTCCGGTGCTCACTCCGCGGCTGAGTTCCCTGTGGATTCACCTGGTCACCCCGCTGCGCGCGAGCATCGCCCGCCCGCTCGCGGAGGGCCTGAAGAACCGCGTCGTCTGCCGCAACGACGAGGCCGAGCGGCTCATGCCCCATCCGGCCGGACAGGCGTGTCTCACCATCCGGGCCGCCATGGATGAGGCGCTGGCCAAGGTTGGCGCGGACGCGGTGGAGACAGCCTGGTCGGATGCCGGCGTGATGCCCGGCGATCCGTCGTGGGCCGGGGGGACGGAATTCGTCGATGGCCGAGAGGTCGTCACGACCGCATCCATCGACGCGGTGTGGAGAGCCGTCTGTTCACTCGGCGGATCTCGCGGGTATTACGCCATGGACTGGCTCTGGCGATTGCGGGGAATCATGGACCGTCTTGCGGGCGGGCCGGGCCTTCGCCGCGGCCGGAGGAGCTCACACGAGTTGCGGCTGGGTGATGCGCTGGACTTCTGGCGAGTCTCCGCGATCGAACCCCCTCGGCATCTGCTGATGACTGCGGAGATGAAGCTGCCCGGAGTGGCCACGCTCGGCTTCGACCTTGAACAAGTCGCGACCGGAGGCTGCCGGCTGGCGATGGCTGCCCGCTTTCGCCCGCGGGGTTTCCTGGGGATCCTTTACTGGTACTCCGTGCTTCCGCTGCACGCGCTCGTTTTCAAGCGGATGCTCCACGGAGTGATCCGGGCCGCGGAGTTCGCGTTGGATTGAGGCAAAACGGAGATGCCCGTACGATTCTGCGATGCCCCAGATCAGCACCTTTCTGACGTTTAACACCCAGGCCGAGGAAGCGGCTCGCTTCTACACCTCGATCTTCCCCAACTCAAAGATCACGCGCGTCTCGCGCTACCCCGACCTCGGGCCGCAATTTCCGTACAAGGCCGGCAG
Source organism: Planctomycetota bacterium (assembly GCA_021414025.1). NCBI lineage: Bacteria > Pseudomonadati > Planctomycetota > Planctomycetota bacterium. The sequence goes on from JAIOPG010000006.1 coordinate 245,909, forward strand.
CGTGATGACCGTCGAGTTCACGCTCGACGGCCGCGCCTTCACCGCCCTCAACGGCGGGCCGCAGTTCACCTTCACCCAGGGCTTCTCCATCGCCGTGCTCTGCGATACGCAGAAGCAGGTGGATGAATACTGGGACAAGTTCGTCGCGGCGGGCGGCACGCCGGTGGCCTGCGGCTGGATCACCGATCACTTCGGCGTCTCGTGGCAGATCGATCCCAAAATTCTGATCGAGATGGTCTCCGACCCCGACCCGGTCAAGGCCGGCAAGGCCATGCAGTCGATGATGACCATGGTCAAGATCGACAGCGAAGAACTCAAGCGGGCAATGGCCAAATGAAGAGCAACGCCAAGACCGTCAAGGACTACCTCGCTTCGCTTCCGGCGGACCGCCGCGCAGGCATCGAGGCGGTGCGGAAGGTGATCCTTAAGAACCTCGACAAGAATTATGAAGAGGGGATGATGTGGGGAATGATCGGTTACGCCGTGCCGCACCGCGTGTGGCCGCTCGGGTACCACTGCGACCCCAGCAAGCCGCTGATGATGGCCGCCCTGTCGAGCCAGAAGGACAACTTGACGGTCTACCTCATGAGCGTCTACGGGCAGAAGACGGAGCGCGAGTGGTTCCAGAAGGCCTGGGCCAAGACGGGCAAGAAGCTCAACATGGGCGGATGCTGCATCCGCTTCAAGACGTTGGAGCATGCCGCGCTGGATGTGATCGGCGAGGCCGTCCGCCGCACGCCCGCCAAGGCGTACGTGGAGAACTATGTCAAGATTCTGGCGAGCACGGGCCGGGGGCCCGATGGCAAGAAGCTCAAGGGCGACAAGGCCGCAAAGAAAACCGCCAAGAAGACCGCGAAGAAGAAATCGAAGCGGTGAGGTAGGCATCCCAACTGTCGAGCCTCGTCAGGGCTCGGAACATTTTTCGAAAGTCCGCGATTTTTCATTACCAGCGGCGGGGGGTTTCACCGCATAATCACAGAATGCCCAGCACAAGCGATTCAACCGCCGGCGCAACCGCCAACAAGACGGACAGCGCCTCCAAGATCCGCCGCGTGCAACCCGAGGCTCCGATGCGCGATCTGATGGATGGATGTTCGAGGTGGGAGATTCCGGTTCATCAGCATGGCTTCATCGCGCTGGTCGACGTGATGCCGCGGCTGGCGCCGGTCGGGCAGACCGCCGACGCGGCGATCGTGCAGGCGGCGCGAGTCAGCTACGGCGACGGCACCAAGCAGGTCAGCGAGGACCGCACGCTGGTGCGCTATCTGCTACGCCACCGCCACACCACGCCGCTTGAGATGGTGGAGTTCAAGTTCCATGTGGCCATGCCGATGTTCGTGGCCCGTCAGTGGATCCGCCACCGCACCGCGAACGTGAACGAATATTCGGCGCGCTACTCGATTGTGCCTGACCGCTTCTACCGGCCGACCGTGGAGAATGTGCGCAAGCAGAGCGCCATCAACCGGCAGGGGGGCGACGAGCCGATCGACGCGGGCACCGCGGAGTCCTTCCTGGGCCTGCTCGAGCGCGCCGAGAACAACTACCGCGACTACCTCTCGCTGACCGAGCAGGGGGTGGCCCGCGAGCTCGCCCGCGCGGCGCTGCCGGTGAGCGTCTACACGGAGTGGTACTGGAAGTGCGACCTGCACAACACGCTGCGATTCCTCTCGCTGCGCATGGATTCGCATGCGCAGCAGGAGATTCAGGACTACGCGAAGGCCATGTTCGAGCTGATCAAGCCGCTGGTCCCCAGCACCTGCGAGGCCTTCATGGACTACGAGATGGAGGCGCTGCACCTGACGCGCCTGGAGATCGAGTCGATCAAAAGCGGCAAGCCCATCGACACCGCCAACAAACGCGAGCAGGCGGAGTTCGAGGCCAAGAAAAAGCGGCTTGGTCTGTGAAGTCGGTGGGAGTCGCGAAGTCGACCGCCGGAATCAAATCCGGGACCAACTTTGATCCATGGATCGTTGAATCTGAAAATGGGGTCGTGTGGCTACGTTCGCCGCTGCTGTACCGCGAAGGATTCGCCCACGCCTTCAGCACGCGCCTGGGCGGCGAGAGCCCCGCGCCCTTTGACACCATGAACCTGGGCATCGCCGACGCTCCCGGCGAGTCTGACCGGATGGAGCGCGTCGACGGAAACTGGCGCAAGCTGCTGGGCGCCGCTGGCATCGGCGACCGGACACTTGTCCGCGCCAGGCAAGTGCATGGATGCGCCGTGCTGCAGGCCGATCGCGCCAAAGACATCGTCCGCGCGGCGCCGCCCTTCGTGGAGGGTGACGCGCTGCTCACCGGGGATCCGAAGCAAGCGCTGGCGATCCGCGTCGCCGACTGCGTTCCAATCCTGATCGCGGACGAACGAACGCGCCTGGTGGCCGCCGTGCACGCGGGGTGGCGCGGAGTGATCGCTCAGATCGTTCCCGAAACCATTCGGCAAATGCGGGAACGCGGAAGTCGCCCTCAGGATCTGCGCCTTGCGATCGGGCCCTGCATTCGCATGGGAAATTTTCAAGTCGGCGCCGAAGTGGCCCAGGAGTTCCAGCGAGCCCGGCTTGCCGAGTGCGTCGCGCCCGATCCGGGTCGCACCGGTCACTGGAGGGCCGACCTTTCCGGCGCCATCCAGCTTCAGGCGAAGGCGGCGGGAGTCAGCCCGGTCCAAATCGATGATTGCCTGGCCTGCACCCACGAAAACCCCGGTTATTTCTTCAGTTACCGACGGGATGGAGCCCGCGGCGGCCGACTTGCCGCCGTCATTTGCCCCGCTCCGCTCTGAGGAAAAGTGGAATTTTTCTCCAAAATTGGTTTCCAACCCTTGCAACGGCCGATGATTGACCCATAATGGGCCCGTCAGGACGCGGCATTTGTTCGCCCTCGTCGTAACTTGAATCGGGTGGACGAGGGCTGCAACCGTCATCAGGACGGTTGCGGTTGTTTTTAGACCCCGCGCCGTTTTCCAAGTCCTTGCGAACCATCCGCTTGGGCGGAAGAACCCTTATATTTGCCGCCTGTCTCTTGCCGCCGAAAGCAAGAGATTTGTGATCAAGTGACCGCCCCCGATGGCCGACAACTGCGAGAGAAGGAGCCACTGTGCCGACTGCTACCACCACCACCAACGCGTACCAAACCCTGAAGTCGAAAATTGAAACCAATCAGGCCCGCGTCGGCGTGATCGGTCTGGGCTATGTCGGCCTGCCGCTGGCGCACGCCCTGCATCAGGGCGGCTTGCCGGTGATCGGCTTCGACGTCGATCCCGAAAAGCCCAAGGCCATCAAGGAGGGACGCAACTACCTCAAGCACCTTGGCCACGACATGGTCACGTCGCTGCGCGACAGCAAGAAATTTGAGGCCACCACCGATTTCTCCCGACTGGGCGAGTGCGACGTGATTCTGGTCTGCGTGCCCACGCCGCTGGGCCGCCATCAGGAGCCGGACATCTCCTACATCCTGCAAACCGCCGACGCGATCGGCAAGACGCTTCGTCCGGGACAACTCATCGTCCTTGAAAGCACGACCTATCCCGGCACCACCCGCGAGGACATGATGCCCGCGGTGTTCGCCGCCGCCGGCGAGAAGGCCAAGACCTGGGAACTCGGCCGCGACATCTTCGCCGCGTTCAGCCCCGAGCGCGAAGATCCGGGACGCAAGAGCCACTCCACCAGCACGATTCCGAAGTTGGTCGGCGGCGTCGGCAAGCAGGCCACCGAGCTCGCCGCCGCGGTCTACCGCAAGGGCATCAAGGAAGTCATCGAAGTTTCCAGCGCCGAGATCGCCGAGAGCGCCAAGCTGCTCGAGAACATCTTCCGCGCCGTGAACATCGCCCTGGTCAACGAGCTCAAGACCACGCTCACGCCGATGGGCATTGACGTGTGGGAAGTGATCCGCGCCGCGGGCACCAAGCCCTTCGGCTTCATGCCCTTCTTCCCGGGGCCGGGCCTCGGCGGACACTGCATCCCGATCGATCCCTTCTATCTCACCTGGAAGGCCAAGGAATTCGGTGCCAGCACCAAGTTCATCGAGCTGGCGGGCGAGATCAACACCGGCATGCCGCACTACGCGATCGACCGCGCCGGCGAGCTGCTGAACAACCACGGCAAGTGCATCAAGGGCAGCAAGGTGCTCGTGCTGGGTTTGGCCTACAAGGCGGACATCGACGACGTGCGTGAGAGCCCGAGCTTCGAGCTTCTCCAGATCCTGGAGGATCGCGGGGCGCAAGCCGACTACAGCGATCCGCTGGTTCCTGAAACCCGCGCGGGCCGCAAGCACGACTTGCAGAAGAAGTCCGTGCCGATCACGCAGGCGACCCTCGCGGGCTACGACCTGGTCGTGGTCTCCACCGCGCACACCGCCTTCGACTGGAACATGATCGCCAAGCACTCGAAGCTGATCCTTGACACGCGCGACGCCATGCGGGCGCACCACGCGGCGCTGGGCGATCGGCTCATGCTGGCGTAATGCCGAGCGACGAGCGAGTCTCTCCGGGCCGATCCAGGGTGGCCTCGTGGTCCGACGCGTGGCGCGAGCGGAACTACCGCTGGTACGCCGGCGGCATGCTCTCCGGCGGCTTCGGGTTGCAGATGCTCAATACCGCGGTCCTCTGGGATGTGTGGGAGCGCTCGCACAGCCCGATGAGCCTGGGTCTGATCGGCCTGGCCCGCGCACTGCCGGTGATGGTGCTGGCTTTTCCGGCCGGCCACATGGTCGATCTCTTCGACCGCAAGAAAATCCTGGTCTTCACCCAGAGCGGATTCGCCGCGGTCGCCGCGCTGCTGGCGTTCGCTTCCTACTTCAGCGCCCCGCTGTGGATCAGCTTCGTGGCCATCGCGCTGAGCGGCTGCGTCCGCGCCTTCAACATGTCCACGCGGCAGAGCCTGCTGCCGCTGCTGGTGCCGATCGACCGCTTCCAGAACGCAGTGACCTGGAACAGCGCCATTTTCCAGTGCGCCGCGATCGGCGGGCCGATCCTGGCGGGAAAATTGATCGTGCAGGCGCATTCGACGTGGGTTGTGTTCGCGCTCTCCACGGTGCTGTGCGGCGGATTCGCCGTGGCCTCGGCGCGGTTGCGGCCGCGTGAGACCATCAAAGCCGCTGGCGGATTCGGCTTTCGATCGATGTTCGCAGGCGCCGCCCACATCCGCAAGGAGAAGGTCATTCTCGGCGCCATCCTGCTCGACCTGCTCGCGGTGCTCTTCGGCGGAGCCACCGCGCTGCTGCCCATCTTCGCGACGGACATTTTGCAAACCGATGCCGTCGGCTTCGGACTTCTCAAGGCCTCCACGGCGATCGGGGCGCTGATCATCGCAGGCATCCTGGCGGTGCGGCCCACGCTGCGACCGGCGGGGCCGCTGCTGCTCTGGAGCGTGGCGGCCTTCGGCGTCTGCATGATTCTCTTCGGCATCAGCCGTTCGCTCTGGCTGAGCGTGGCGCTGCTGATGATCAGCGGCGCGGTGGACAACATCAGCGTGGTCATCCGCCACGTGCTGGTACAGACCCGCACGCCGGATCAGCTGCGCGGCCGCGTGACGGCAGTCAACGGAATCTTCATCGAGTGCAGCAACGAGCTGGGCGGATTCGAAAGCGGATTGGTCGCGGCGTGGCTCGGCCCGGTGTGGAGCGTGATCACCGGCGGCTTCGGCACGCTGGCGGTGACCGGCGCGATCGCCTGGTGCCTGCCCTCGCTGCGCAAGCTCGACCGGCTGATCGAGGAATTGAAACCCACCGACGGACCCGATGCCGGCGATTCCGGCGAAGTGGAGCGCGTGCCCGCCGCCTCCACGCCGGTGCTGCTGAAATAGCGGCCAAGCGCGGGGACGTCACGGAAAATGCGGCGCGGAACTACACGGGCAAGGAGGGGGGCGAGACTCCCTGGAGCTCTTCGATCACTGCGGCTTCCTGATCCAGCGGCAGCGCCACCGCGACCTCGTCACCCGCCTCGAAGCGCGTGTTGCCGCGGGCAATGTGCACGCGGCCGTCGGATCGCACGATGAAGGCGATGGCCACATTCGGAGGCAGGTGAATCTGCGAGATCGATTTCCCCACCACCGGTGACTGCTCGGTGATCACATAGACATTGATGTCGTTGTCGGTCTCCTCGCGCATCACCATATCCACCGCGTTCTTGGGAAGCGGGCCGCTGCTCTTGAGCATGCCCAGCCACTTTGGCACCGACTTGATCACGGTGCCCGGGATGATGCAGCCCACGATGACGCAGATGAAGACGATGTCGAAGAGATTGTCGGCCTTTGGGTTGTCGTCGGGGTTGCCCAGCGCAAGGATGGGGATGGTCGAGAGGATGATCGGCACCGCGCCACGCAGTCCCAGCCAGGCGACGCACGCTGTCTCGCGCCAGGGCACGCGCATCGGCAGCAGGATGACGGCTACCGCCACCGGCCGCGCCACGAAGGCCAGCCAGAGCGCGATCATCGCCCCACCCAGCACGATGTTCTCTTCCTTCAGTCGGTGCGGCGAGCTGAGCAGGCCGAGGAAGAAGAACATGGTGATCTGCCCGCCCCAGGCCAGCGAGTCGTGGACGCGCAGAATGGAGGCGCGGAATGGGAGCTTGGAATTGCCCATCATGATGCCGGTGAGAAAGACGCTTAGCAGGCCGCTGCCGTCGAGCATGCTGGCCAGCCCGAAGCTCGCCAGCGCGCTGGCCACGGTCCGCACCGGATAGAGGCCGCTCTCCGCGTTGGGCAGGTACTTGAAGGAGGCGATCGAGAGCCAGCCCACCACCACTCCGGTGGCGGCGCCGATGGCGAACTGACGGGCCACATCCGCGCCCATTTCGAGCACTCCGGTCGACGCGCCGGTCACCAGGCCCGTGAAGACGAAGACCAGGATGAAGGCCATCGGGTCGTTGAAGCCGCTCTCCAGTTCGACGATCTGGCGCACGCGCCCCTTGAAGCCGACGCCGCCCAGCGCCGCGAAGACCGCCGCCGCATCGGTGCTTCCCAGCACGCTGCCCACCAGCAGCGCTTCGGGCCAGGTGACCGCCGGTCCCAGCCACTTGACGAAAACCGCGACGAGCGCCGAGATGAACACCACGCCGATGGTCGCCAGCGCGATGGAGGGAGTCCACGAGCCGCGCATGTGGTGGACCTTGATATTGAGCCCGCCATAAAACAGGATCAGAATCAGACAGATCAGACCGACGCCGTAGGCCAGGTCGAAGTCGAAGAAGTTGATCCCCATCGGGCCGTCCTCGCCGACGAGCATGCCCAGCACCAGGAACAGCAGGCCGCCGGGCAAGCCGATGCGCGATCCATATTTGTTGATCACCACGGCGATCAGAAGAACAAGCCCCGCCCAGAAGGTGATCTGCGGCAGCCACTCGTGCAGCTCCAGCGAGCGATCGGTGTAGGTCATGACATCGGCGGCCTGCGGCATCGCAGCAGTATGACGCTTTCGTTCGGGGCTGCAAATTGGATGGGCGGACTTATGCGTGTCGGCCCATCCGCAGCACCGCGGCTCCACCACCGGCGCGAGGCATGAAGTATTCTGCGTCCATGCACAAGATCCACCGAGGACGAATTCTCCTTGCCGCGACGGGTCTTCTGGCGTTGAACGCGGCCATCGGCGTCGCCGCGCAGAAGTCCGATGTTTCCGCGGTCACCCGCAACGACGCTCGCTTTTCTCCGGCCGCCGCCTGGGCCTACCTGCAATCCCGCAATACCGCCGCCAGCGCCGCCGCTACGGCAGCCTTCGAGAAGAATCCCGCCGCGAAAGAGAAGTTCACCACCGGGCAGGCGCCCTATGCGGTGATTGTGGGCTGCTCCGATTCGCGCGTGCCGCCGGAGCAGGTGGTGGAAGCCGCCCCCGGCGATGTCTTCGTGGTGCGCGTCGCGGGCAATGTGGTTTCCGATGACGCGATCGGATCGGTCGAGTACGCCGTGAAGTACCTCCATGTGCCGCTGGTGGTCGTCCTGGGCCACGAGAACTGCGGCGCGGTCAGCGCCTGCTTGCAGGACAAGGGCGTGAGTGGCGCACTTCCCCAGTTGCTGGGGAAGATCCGGCCCGCCGTGCAGTCCGCCACGCAATCCTGCACGGGTTGCACGCCCGAGGCGCTGCTCTCCGCGTGCATCGCCGACAACGCCCGGCTGGGCATGGATGAGCTCCTGAATCGCAGCACGTTCCTGCGCAACGGAGTCAAGCAGGGCAAGGTGGCCATCGGCTGCGGCGTCATCGATTTGGGCACCTCAAAGATCAAGTGGATCGTCGAGCCCAAGGCGAAGTGAGCGGATCAACCTTCGTGGGAAGCGGTGCGTGAGCGACGAGTGCTACACTCGTTCCTCCCCAAGGAGATTCCGCATGCCCAGACTCTCACTTGCCGACCCCAAAGCCGTTGGAGCTCCCGACATCAACATCTTCAAGGGGATCGCCAATGCCCCCGAGATTCTGAAGGGCTTTCTTGAATTCAATGTCGCTGTGAAAAAGCACGGCGGACTCTCGCCCGCCGAGATCGAGGCGATCGCCTTGGCGGGGGCGCAGGCCCTCGATTGCAGCTACTGCCTGAATGCGCACACGAAGATCGGCATGGGCGCCGGCCTTGACGAGGCACGCACCGTGGCCATCCGCAAGGGGCTTGGGGCGAATCCCCGCGAGAAGGCGATCGTTGATTTCACCCGCGCCGTGCTGGCGACCAAGGGCAATGTCTCGGACGCGGATCTGAAAAAAATGCGCGACGCCGGACTGGACGACCGGCAGATCACCGCAGTGGTCGCCATGACGAGCATTGCCGCGTTCACGGCTTGGTTCAACCACGTCAACGGCACGGTCAGCGACTTTCCCGAAGCGCCGAAAATCTAGATCGGCCACGGGTTGAGGAGGACTCACGCCCGCGCGGATTGACCGACGCACCATTCGCATTGCGGCGGGCAGGGTGGCTTGGCTCCGAGCGCCCGCGCCGCAATCCAGGGCCAGCGCGGCTCGCGCAAAGCGCCGCGGGCCAGCGCAATCGCGTCGGCCTTTCCCTCGACGAGCAATTTCTCGGCCAGCAGCGGATCCTCGAGCTCGCCCACGGCGATCACCGGCAGAGCGGTCGCCTTGCGGATCTCCCCGGCATAGTCGGCGAGCCAGCCCGGGGAGCTCTTCCACGGCGCGGTCGAGTTGCCCGCGATGCTGATGTGCAGGATGTCCGCGCCGATCTCCTTCAGGGCGCGGCCGAAAGCGCAGGCGTCGGCGACCTGCCATCCGTCGTCGGTCAGATCGGTGGCGCCATAGCGCACGCCCAGCGGTTTCTCAGCGGGCCAGGCGGCGCGCATCGCCGTGACCACTTCCAGCGGATAGCGCATGCGATTGGCGAGCGAGCCGCCGTAGTTGTCGGTGCGCTTGTTGGAAAGCGGCGAGAGAAAGCTCGCCAGCAGGTAGCCATGCGCGGCGTGGACTTCGACCAGGTCGAACTTGAGCCGCGCGGCGCGCGTGGTGGCGGCGACGAAGGCGTCGCGGCAGGAGCGCATCTCGTCGTGGGTCATCTCGTGCGGCACCGCGAGCGCGCCGAAGGCCGTCGGGCTGGCGCCGAAGGGCTCCCATCCGCCCTGGTCGCGCGGGATCAAACCCTTCTTGCCGACCATCGGTCCGTAGGTGCTCGCCTTGCGGCCCGCATGCGCCAACTGAATGCCAAGGCAGGCGCCGGGCACCGCCGCGCGCACGGTGGCGAGCGTCTTGGCCAGCGCCTCCTCCTGCGCGTCGCCCCACAGGCCCAGGCAATCCGGCGTGATCCTTCCGCGCGGCTCGACTCCGGTCGCTTCGAGAATCACGATCCCCCAGCCGCCGGTGGCCAGCATGCCGATGTGCACCGCGTGCCAGGGCTGGGCGCAGCCGTCGACGGCGCTGTACTGGCACATCGGCGCCACCACGCAGCGGTTGGCCAGGGTGAGCGAGCGGAGTTTGAGTGGCGAGAAAAGATGGCAGGATTGTTTTTGAGAGTCCATGGTGATGTGATCGTGTGGTTTCAGAGGGCAGGTCAAGGCGTTTGCAAAGTAAAGTCGTTGAAAAATCTATGCAAGGCATTCCTCAAGGGCGTCGAGCAGCCCCTCGAAGTGCGGCGCGACCATGTCGGCGACCGCCACAACCTTGGGGCGGGTGACGCACTCGGTCCAGGCGGCGAAGTATTCGCATGCGCCTTCCTGGCGCACCTCGAAGTCGGTCATGCCGTCGCCCACCATGACTCGAGGCGGCGTCCTACCCAGCGCGGCGGCCGCGAGCGCCTTGGAGCCCGCGGCGGCACAGCGCGAGGCGGGGTCGAGGCGCAGGATTCCCCTGGCGTCGGGCTTGAGGCGGTTGGCCAGGACATGGTCGCTGCGCAGGCCCAGCGATGCGACGACCGGGTCGATCCACTCGTGGAAACCGCTGGAAATCACCCAGATCCGGTCGCGCATGGCCTTGAGCAGCGGGGCGTTGCGAAGCATCGAGGGGCTGAGCTTCGACTTCAGCAGCTCGACCAGTTCCGGCAGCATGGCGGCGCGGATCTCGATCATGTCCAGGCGCCGCCGCAGGCTCTCGTCGATCGCCATCGAGCCCTCCATGCCGGCGTTGGTGATGGCCCGGATCGACTCCACGCGGGCCTCGCGGTCGGCGGCGCCGCGCAGCGCGATGCCGGCGAGCTCATCGACCGCCTCGGCGCCGACGATGGTGCTGTCGAAGTCGAAGAAGAGCGACACCGCGCGGAGATGGAGGGGGACTTCCGTCATGCGACGCTTTTGATGTCGCGGAACATGAACCACGCCGCCGCCACGATGCAAAGCGAGGCGTAGATGAAATTGACGGTGATCCGCTCGCGCATGTAAACGACGGCAAAGACCGCGAAGACGCTCAGGGCCAGCACCTCCTGCATTACTTTCAGTTGCTGCAGGGACAGGCCGGCCTGCTGATAGCCGATCCGGTTGGCGGGCACTTGCAGGCAATACTCGAAGAAGGCCACCCCCCAGCTCAGCGCGACGACGATCCAGAGCGGCTTCTCCTTGAAATCGCGCAGGTGCCCATACCAGGCGTAGGTCATGAAGAGGTTGGAGCCGATCAGAAGCAGGATGGTCCCGAGAGTCGTCATGCCGCGAGGATAGGAGAGGCGCTGCGGAATATGGCCCGGCGATGGCGGCGAAAAACCGGCGCGACGTCGGCGCGATCAGCCTGGAAATTCAGGTGCGCTCAGGGGGCGACGATCGGATAGGGGCTCAGCGGGCTCGGCTCGTCGATCAGCCAGATGCGATTCCAGTCGTCCACAATGCCGCGCAGATTCTGCTGCTCGTTGGCATTGTTCTTCAGGTACAGCTCCGGGTTGGTGCTGGTGGTGCTGTACATCTCGGGCGACATGGATTTGACCAGGATCTCGCTGCTGACGAGCATCTCGTTGTTGCAGAGCTCGTTCATGTCCTTGCTGCGCTGGGCGATGACCGCCTCGGTCATGGCGGGCTTGCCACCGGCGGGCGTCGCACGCGAGTCGGCGATTTCCTTCTTCAAGTCCGCAAGCAGCTCGCGGGTCGTCGGACTCAGGTAATCCATCTTGCTGTCGCTGGGTGAAAGCGCCAACCAATCCTTGGGAAGCATTTTCTTGTAGTCGCTCGACGGGTACACGGCGCCTTGTTGCGGCGAAGGGCAGCCCCAAAGCATCGAGCAGGTCAGAAGTCCGCAAAGAATGATGAAACGCTGTGGCAAGGCTCGGTCTCCTAAAAGGTCGAGCCGAGAATATAGCACGGATCACGGGCGGCTTCGCAGGGCATTACACTCTGTGGACAAGCATCACTGGAGATGAATTCATGTCGAAATCCCCCGAAAAAACCGCCACTCGCACCGAGACCGACGCCATGGGCGCGATCGAGGTTCCGGCCCATCGCTACTGGGGCGCCCAGACCGAGCGGTCGATCCATCACTTCCCCTTTGGCGACACGATGCCGCGGCCGATCGTGCGGGCGTTCGGTTTGCTCAAGGCGGCATGTGCCGAAGCCAACGTCGAGATCGGCGGGCTATCGAAGGAACTCTGCTCGCTGATTGTTGCCGCTGCAAAGGAGGTCTCCGCGGGCAAGCTTGATGATGAGTTTCCGCTCAAGGTGTGGCAGACGGGCTCCGGCACGCAGTCCAACATGAATGTCAACGAGGTGGTCTCCAACCGCGCCATCGAGATGGCGGGGGGAACGCGCGGCTCGAAGAAGCCGGTGCACCCGAATGACCATGTCAATCTCTCGCAGTCGAGCAACGACACCTTTCCGACCGCCATGCACATCGCCGCCGCGATTGAGATCGAGCGCACCGTGCTGCCGGCGGTGTCCAAGTTGCGCGATGCGCTGGACTCCAAGGCCAAGGAGTTCGCCGGCTTCGTCAAAGTGGGTCGCACCCATCTGCAGGATGCGGTGCCGCTGACGCTGGGTCAGGAATTCTCCGGCTACGTGGCTCAGCTCGATTTTTCGATCCAGGCGATCAAGCAGAGCCTGCCGGGCGTGCGCGACCTGGCCATCGGCGGCACGGCGGTGGGCACCGGTCTCAACGCTCCCAAGGGTTTTGGCGAGCTGGTCGCCAGGAAACTTGCGGCGGAAACCAAGATTCCCTTCACCAGCGCCAAGAACAAGTTCGCGGCGCTCTCCGGCCACGAAGCAATGGCGCAGGCCCACGGCGCGCTGGCGGTGCTGGCAACATCGCTGATGAAAATGGCCAATGACATTCGTTGGCTGGCCAGCGGTCCGCGCTGCGCCATCGGTGAAATTTCAATTCCGGAAAATGAGCCGGGCTCCAGCATCATGCCAGGCAAGGTGAACCCGACGCAGAGCGAGAGCATGACCATGGTCTGCGTGCAGGTCTTCGGCAACAACGCCGCGGTGCAGTTCGCAGCCAGCCAGGGCAACTTCGAGCTCAACGTCTTCAAGCCGGTGATCGCCCTGAACGTGCTGCATTCCTGCGAGTTGCTCGCGGGCACCTGCCACGCCTTCCGTGAGTTCTGCGCGGAGGGCATCACGGCTAACAAGGAACGCATGGCCGAGTTGCTGGGAGAGAGCCTGATGCTGGTGACGGCTCTTGCCCCGCAGATCGGCTATGACAAGGCCAGCGCCATCGCCAAGCACGCCCACCACAAGGGGCTCACGCTGAAGCAGGCGGCGCTTGAGCTGGGGTTCATCGACGAGGCCACCTTCAACAAGGTGATGAAACCCGAGACCATGACGGGACCTTGAAGGGGCTGGGGCTCAGCGAGCATTTCAAGGGCGCCAGTCGGATGAGCCGCCGCTGGGCCCGAGTCGCCCCACCGGCGTTTTCAGGTGTTCCGGACAAATTAAGATTTTTTTAAAAACGCTGGAAATTCATTTGACCGGACGGTTTATCAGCGCATCTTTCCGCGTCCGCCAGTGTGTCGGCCTCGTTGTGCGGTCGCGTTTGGGTTCCGGACAAGTTGAGGTTGGGAAATGCATGTACAAGATTTTTTGAAAGGTAATTGAAGTGATCGATCGCAAAATGTTCGCTCTTGCGTTGTGTGGCGGCTTGGCAACAAGCGTGCAGGCCGAAGTCCTCTATTCGACCGGCTTTGAAGCGCCGGCATTTTCCCTCGGGTCAATCGATGGCCAGGATGGCTGGTATCCCTGGATCGTCGCGCCCGTCATTCAGACCGCGACGGTTCACTCGGGAAGCCAGGCCGCCGGCATCGACGGGTTTGGTGAAGCTGACCACGATACGAATGTGCCTGTGTCGGGGCAGATGTTCAGCCTGCAGTGCGACTTCATGCACACCGGCAACGCGAACAACCAGTCTGGAATTTTTCTCTCGGGCGATACCGGCTTCATTGCCCAGTTGGTCAGCGGCAACAGTGACAGCGGGAACTCCTGGTTTTTCCTGGGCGGATTTGCTTCCGCAAACCATGAATCCGGTGTGAGCCTCGCCGATGGCCAGTGGCATCACCTGAACTTGATTCTTGACATCGCCGCCCAGAGCATCACGGGCTATGCGGATGACCACTATCTGGGATCGCTCGCCATGGACACCGTGCCGTTTCCAACCGCCATCACGCTGTTCGGTTTCTATCAGTATGCCGAGGGTGACGCCCAGTCGTACTTCGACAATTTCTCATTCGAGGCGGTGCCTGCCCCGGGCGCGGCAGCGATCCTGGGATTGGCCGGCGTGATGGCCGGTCGTCGTCGTCGCTGAACAGGAAGCCGTCACCGAGCGTGACAAATCTGAACAAGGAAAAGAAATATGATCTTTCGCAATCTGTCCGTTCTTGCATTGTGTGGCGGCCTGGCAGCGAGTGCGCAAGCCGAAGTTCTCTATTCAACCGGCTTTGAAGCGCCAGACTATTCACTTGGATCAATCGATGGCCAGGATGGCTGGCATCTCTGGGAAGCCGCGCCCATCATCCAAAACGCCACGGTTCACTCGGGCAACCAGGCGGTGCAAATCAACCAGCGTGGTGAAGCGATCCACGACACCTATGTTCCCGCCTCGGGTCGGGTGTTCAGTCTGAAGTGCGACTTCATGCACAGTGGAGCCCAGAGCAACCAGTCCGACATTTACTTTGGGGGAGACACCGGCTTCATCGCCCAGTTGACCAGCACGAGCAGAAGCATCGGCATGTCCAGGTACATGATTGTCAATACGGATACCTGGAACGACGATGCGGGCGTGGATCTCGCCGACGACCAGTGGCATCAACTGAACTTGATTCTGGACATCGACGCTCAGAGCATCAGGGGTTTTGCCGACGGGCATTATTTGGGATCGATCGCCATCAACACCGTTCCGTTCCCCACAGCCATCACGCTGTTCGGCATCGATCAATACATCCCCGATTATTCGGAAGGCGAGGTTTCCATTTCGTACTTCGACAATCTCACGTTCGAGGTTGTGCCCGCTCCGGGCGCGGGATTGATCCTGGGATTGGCCGGCGCGCTGGCCGGTCGTCGGCGCCGCTGACCGCACAAAACGCGAGTGGTACTCTTGCTGCGATGAGCACAACGACCAAGTCATTGGCGGAATCGATCTCATTGGCGGGTCGACACGCCCTTGTCGGCGGTGCGACGCAGGGCATCGGCTTCGCCTGCGCGAAGGCGCTGGCGGAAGCGGGGGCTTCGGTCACAATCGTGGGGCGCGACGCGGCGGGGCTGGCCAGCGCCTTGACCCATCTGCCCATGCCGCTGGGAAAGGCGCAGGTGCATCGCTCGCTGTTGGCGGACTACGCGGACTGGAAGGCGGTCGCCAAGGCCGTCACGGCGCATGTGGCGGAGCACGGAACGGTTCACATCGTCGTGCACAACACCGGCGGACCGGCGGCGGGTCCGATCGCGACAGCGGCGCCTGAGGATCTGATCCGCGGCTTCGAGATGCATGTGCTGACGGGGCAGGCGATCGTGCAAGCGTGCGTGCCGGGCATGCGCGAGGCGAAGTTCGGTCGCATCGTCAACATCACCAGCACTTCGGTCGTCACGCCGATCCGCGGCCTTGGAGTTTCCAACACGATTCGGGCCGCGGTGGCCAACTGGTCGCGCACGCTTGCGGGCGAGCTGGGCGCATCCGGCATCACTGCCAACACTGTGCTGCCGGGCTTCACCAAGACCGCGCGGCTGGACGCCATCTTCAAGGGCCGCGCCGCCAAGAGCTCCTCCACGGTCGAGGCGGTGGAGCGCGACGCGATCGCCACCATTCCCGCGGGCCGCCTGGGCGATGCAAGCGAGATTGCCGCGGCGGTCCTTTTCCTGGCTTCACCCGCGGCAAGCTATGTGAACGGCATCAACCTGCCCGTGGACGGCGGCCGGCTGGCGATGCAGAGCTGAGCATCCATGGCGGATCAGATCATCGACATCTCGCCGCGCATCTCATCGCGGCTCGCGGTCTTTCCCGGCGATGTGCCGATGGCGCGCGAGGTCTTGTTCGACATGAAGCGGGGCGACGGGATCACTTTGAGCGCGATCCGCTCGACCGTGCATCTTGGCGCGCATGCTGACGCACCAAGCCACTATGGCCGCGACGGCCGGACGATGGAGCAGCAGCCCCTCGATCTGTACTGGGGCGAGTGCGAGGTGGTGAAGGGGAAGCCAGGCGCCCGCAGCGCCGCAAATCGGATTGGACGAAGTCATCTGGCTGTGAATGAAGCGTGGGTGCCGAAGCTTCCGCGATTGCTCATCGCCACAGGCTCCTATCCGGATGGCGACAAATGGACCGCGGACTTCTGCGGATTGGAGCCGGATCTCGTGGACTGGCTCGCCGATCATGGCGTGAAGTTGGTAGGCGTTGACACGCCGAGCGTGGACTGCGCGGACTCGAAGGACCTGCCGGCGCACAAGCGGTTTTATGCGAGGGATGTGGCGATCATCGAAGGTCTGGTGCTTCGCGATGTGCCGCCGGGTCGCTACGAGCTCTGCGCGATGCCGCTGGCGCTGGAGGGCTTCGATGGAAGCCCCGTCCGGGCTGCTCTCAAGAAATTGAATTAGTTATTTCTTCGCGCCGACCCAGCAGACTGCCTTGACCTCGACGGAGATCGGCGTGGGCAGCGCGCCGATCTCGAGCGTGGTGCGGGTCGGGTTTGGATTGCCCTCGCCGGCGAAGTATTCGGCGTAGATCCGGTTGTAGGTGGCGAAGTCGCGCTTCATGTCCAGCAGATAGACGGTGACATCAAGCACGCTGCTCCAGGGCAGGCCGGCGTCGGCCACCACCATCTTCGTGTTTTCAAAGCAGGAGCGGCACTGCTTCTCGAAATCGAAAGGATCGACGCCCGGGATTACCTTGCTGCCGCGCTGGCGCGGACCGACGCCGCTCAGGTAGACGAAGTCGCCGGCGCGCTTGGCGTGGGGGTAAGGGCCGACTGGTTCCGGCGCGCGGTTGGAGTGGATGTCCTGGCTCATGTCGTTCTCCGCACCACAGTAACGGGTTCGGCGAAGAATCGCAGCGCCTCCTGGCCGCCTTCGCGGCCCAGGCCGCTGGCGCGCACGCCGCCGATGGGAACGCGAAGGTCGCGCAGCATCCACGAGTTGATCCATACCGTACCGCAGTCCAGTCGGGCAGCAATGCGATTTGCCTTCGCCGCGTCGGAGGTCCACACCGTCGCGGAAAGACCGAATTTGGTTCCGTTGGCGATCGAGATGGCTTCCTCTTCGTCCTTGAATGGGATGAGGGACGCGACCGGTCCGAAAATCTCCTCCTGATTGGTGCGGCAGGAGGAAGCAAGTCCATCGATGAGTGTGGGGGCGAAGAAGGCTCCGCTTCGGACCCGCGCGGGCAACTTCGCGGGATCAACGCGGTCACCACCACAGAGAATTCGTCCGCCTTCGCGACGGGCCGCATCGACCGCTTCGGAAACTTTCTTCAGATGCAGCTTCGAGACGAGCGATCCGACATCGGTTGAGGATTCAAGCGGATCACCCACGCGCAGTTTGCGGGTTCGTTCCACGATCGCTGGCACGAAGGTGTCCCACGCCTCGCGCGCCACCAGCAGGCGCGAACTGCAATGACACACCTGCCCCTGGTTCGTGAAAGTGGATCGCACGATGCCATCCAGTGTGGCTTCGATGCGATCGGGCTTGACGGCATCCGCGAATATGAGGGCGGGATTCTTGCCGCCGAGCTCGAGTGCGACGCGCTTGAAGGCGGGCGCTGCGGCCAGCGCGATGGCCTGTCCGGTGGCCGTGCCGCCGGTGAAGGTGATGCAGGCGACTTTCGGATGCGCGACCAATGCGGCGCCGGCGCCCGAGCCGCGGCCGTGAATCACATTCAAGACACCGCGGGGAAATCCGGCTTCGTTCACTCGCTCCGCCATCATCCACGCGGTGAGCGGCGTGACTTCACTGGGCTTGGCGACCACGGTGCAACCGGCGGCGAGCGCGGGGGCGATCTTCCAGGTGAGCAGGTAGAGCGGCAGATTCCACGGCGAGATGCATGCGGCAACGCCGAGCGGCCTGCGGTGCACATCCGAGACGCACTGCTTGTCTTCGAAGTGTTCGGTGTTGTCGCCGGTGATGGCATCGGCGAAGAAGCGCAGGTTCGCAATGGATCGCGGAATGTCCACGCTCCGCGCCAGCGACAACGGCTTGCCGGTGTTCTGCGACTCCATCAAAGCGAAGGCCTCAAGATCCCGCTCGATCAAGTCAGCGAGTGTGCGAAGCGGCGCGGCGCGTTGCGCGGCGGACATTGCCGACCACGCAGCCAACGCGCCGGCTGCCGCAGCGACGGCTCGCTCGACCTCGGCCGCGTCGCTGTCGGGAATGCTTCCGATGACGGACGCTGTGGAAGGGTCGACGACATCAAGCCGGGGGCCATGAGCGTGCGTGAAAGCGCCATCGATGAAGTTCAATGCGGTCTTCAAGTGCTTCCCCGATTGAACCACTTGATCGCAACGAAGGCGGCCAATCCCAGGATCAAGAGTGCGAGGTCCTCAAGCGCCCGTTCCTGGCGGCGCGAACGATCCAGCGCGTCGGCGTAGGGCACCGTGCTGAAACTCACCATCTCGTAGCGCGGAATGTAAAGCCTGGGCACCACGCCGTGCAGGAAATGATCCAGTTTCTTCTTCCACTTGAAGAGTCGCGACGCGGTGCGGTCGCGCATCTCCACGAAGTTGTTGAGCGCCATTTCGGCAATGGCGTCGGTGTTGCGCTTGCGGTCCAGTTCGTAGGCGGAGATCGCTGCAGCGATGTCGCCATGCTTGGCCAGCGCGTCGGTGAGCGACTCGCAATCCTCGAAACTCGCGTTCGCTCCCTGGCCGAAGAAGGGAACGATGGCATGCGCCGCGTCGCCCAGCAGCACCACGCGTCCGCCTTGCGACCAGGGCCGGCAGCGCACCGTCAGCATGGAGCCGACGGGATTGCCCCCAAAGTCCTGATCGAAACCCGGCATGAGCGATAGCGCGTCGGGATAGTGACGCCGGAAGTGTTCGCGTCCCCTGGCCGCGCCCTTGACCGCGTCGAAGCCATCGGGTCCATGGTGTGGCCAGAAGAGCGTGCAGGTGAATGAGCCGTCGGGATTCGGTAGCGCGATCATCATCGATCCGCCGCGCGGCCAGATGTGCAGCGCGTTGGGATTCATCGCGAAAGGGGCGTGCTCGCCGCTGCTCGCGGGCGGAATGTGCATCTCCTTGTACCCATGGCTCAGCCAGGACTGGTCGTAGTCGAATCCCTCGTTCTTCTGCAGCACGCCGCGCACCGCGCTGTAGGCGCCGTCGGCGCCGACAATCAGATCCGCCGTCGCCGTGGATTCCTGTCCGGTGTGGTCATTGATGAAGGTGGCGCTGCCCTTGGAGGCGTCCACTCCCACACAACGCTGGTCGAACTCGATGCGCACTTTGGATTCCGCCGCGGCCGCGTTCAGCAGGGTCAGGTTCAGCGCGCTGCGCGACACGCTCTGGATGGCGTGAGTCGGATCGCTGCTGTAGGGCTGGAAGGACTGCTTGCCGTCGCGGGAGTGAATCATGCGGCCCGGCATGCGGATCGCGCTCTTGAGCACGGCTTCCTCCAGCCCGGCGCGGCGCAGCGCCTTGAGGCCACGGGCGCTGATGGCGAGATTGATCGAGCGTCCGCTTACATGGCCGCGTGCTCGCGGATCGCCGCGGCGCTCGCGAAGGTCGACACTCCATCCTTCCCGCGCCAGATACACCGCAAGCAGGCAGCCGGCCAGACCCGCACCAACAATGATGACGCTTCGGGACACGCCGCCAGTGTAAGAAGTGGCGCTCAGCGCAAGTATCCCCAGGTGTGGAGCCGGTCGGCGTCGTCGTTCCAGCGCTCGCCGATGTCGTCGCGGTAGTACATGTCGGGAATCATGATGTTCTTGATGCGGCCATACGCCTGCGACTGCGCCTGTCGCATGGTGGCGCCGAGCCCGCAGACCACCAGCACCACGCCCGAGGTCCCCGCGACCTGCCACTGACCGTCGACCTGCTTCACATCCTCGATGTGCACCTCCTCGGGGATTCCCTTCTTGAAGAGAATCGCAGCGTTCTTGGAGACCGACTGGAAAGTGGCCTCGTCGTCGAAGGGGAAGGGCGACACCACGATGCGCACGCCAATCTGGAATCCGCTCTTCACCTTGAACTTGGTCAGCGTGCCCTCAGCGAGGTCGTGCAGAAACTCGCCGATCGGCGTGGTCATGCCTTCCTGCTGGATCATGATGGTCGGGTAGCCGAAGCGCGCCGTGAACTCGAGCGGATAGATGCCCTGGCCGTTGACGATGCAGTTGAGGTCGATGTACCCGACGTACTTCTCACGGGCCAGCAGCGGCTCCATCTTCTGCAGCGTGCTGGTGAAGAGCTTGTTGGAGCTGCTCCAGAACATCGCCGTACCCATCTCGCCGGTCGACGGGCCGACGTTGCCGGGAAAGAGCTTCTTGTTCTCGAAGTTGATGTTGATCGGGAAGACGAACTCGCTGCCGTTGAAGAAGGCCCCGACCGCGACCGCGACCTCGACGCCGGTGACGCGCTGCTGCAGTTGAAAGAGCTTGATCTCCTCGCTGAAGGAGCGCTTGTAGACCTTGAGGACGCGGATCACATCGTCGCCATCCTCTTCGTCGCCCACGAAGAGCCGCCGCTTCACGTTGCCGGATTCGCCCGAGGGCTTGATGACGTAGCGCTCCGGATTCTCCTTGACGAACTTGATGGCCTTGTCGAAGTCGTCGAACTGCTTGTAAGGCAGAATGTTCACCCCGGCGCGGCTGAGCTCCTCCTGACCGAAGGCACGGTCATCCTCAAGGCGGTCGGTGCAGGGGGTGCCGCCCACGACCAACTTGCCCTTCTGCCGAAGCTCGTGGGCCAGCTTGCCGTGTCCCAGCGTGTCGTCGAAGACAATCACATCGGCCCACTCGACATGGTCGCGCCAGTCGTCGACCTTGGGCACGAAGCCATCGCCGATGTCGCGCTCCTTCTTGGCGTCGATGCAGTAGCGGACCTCGTGGCCCTCCTTCACGACCTGCCACGCGATGTCGGTGATGAGCGCCGCGTAGGAGACGAAGAGGAATTTGAGCGGTTTCATGGGTGGCATCCTTCGGACTTCGGCGCCGCGCGGCCCGCGACGCGCCGCCGGCTTTCGCTATCGTATGGAAAGCACCGCGAAAAATCTGCCGCCTCCGCGGCGGCGCGGCAAAGGAAAGGCATCCGCGTGGCGTTTCTCTACCAGCATGGCGCACTCCAGGTCGGCGACGAAACCCGCGTCGTGGAGGTCGAGCCCCTCGTTCGTCCGCTCGACCGCCCGGCCTACGTCTACGACCTCGATGAGATCGACCGGCGCTTCCGCGTCATGAACGAGGCACTCTCCGGCGCGAAGCACACGATCCACTACGCCATGAAGGCCAACAGCAACTCGGAGATCCTGCGCCGCCTCTCGGAACTCGGGGCCGGCGTCGACACGGTCTCCGGCGGCGAGATCCAGCGGGCGCTGGAGGCGGGCGTGCCAGCGCAGCGGATCATCTTCTCGGGAGTGGGCAAGACCCGCCGCGAAATTGAAGTCGCCCTGGGCGAGCGCATCAAACAGATCAATGTCGAGAGCCCGCAGGAACTCGAGCGCATCGGAGAGATCGCAGACCGCCTCGGCGCGACGGCCGATGTCGCCTTCCGGCTGAACCCGGATGTAAATCCCAAGACGCATCCCTACATCACCACCGGTTTCCGCGACAACAAATTCGGCATGGACGAATCCTTCATGCCCGAACTGCGGGGCATTTTGGCGCGATGGCCCAAGCGACTGCGGCTGCGCGGCTTCACCATGCACATCGGCTCGCTGCTCTTCGATCTCGGCGTGATCCGCGAGGCGATCGAGAAAACCATCGCGGTGCACGACTCCTTCAAAAAGGAAGGGCATCCGCTGGATCGACTGGACATCGGTGGCGGGCTTGGGATCGACTACGGCACCGAGGACGAGGCGAAGGAGCTTGACATGATCAAGCAATATGGCCGCATGGCGATCGAGGCGACGCGCGGGATGAAGGTGGAGCTGCTCACCGAGCCCGGGCGCGTGCTCGTGGCCCGCGCCGGTTTGCTGGTGGGGCAGGTGCAGTACATCAAGGCGACCGCGTCGAAGACCTTTGCCATCGTCGACACGGGCATGCATCATCTGATCCGGCCCGCGCTCTACGGATCGAAGCATCGCGTGCTTCCGCTTCGGCAGGGCACGGGAAAGCCGGTGGTGTATGACATCGTCGGACCGATCTGCGAGTCGTCGGATTTTCTGGCCAAGGATGTTTCGCTGCCGGAGCTGAAGCCAGGCGACCGGATCGGGATCGCCGACGCCGGCGCCTACGGATTCACGATGGCAAGCCAGTACAACTCCCATGAACTGCCGGGGGAGATCGTTGTTTCCGCCAAGGCAAATCTCGCGCCCGGAGTCACCGGCCGCATGATTCCACGGTGACGGCGTCGCCCACAGCGATGGTGCCCGCCGCGTCCACCAGCAGGTGCTGCCCGAAGGTCACCGCGTCTTCCTCGCGCCGGTAGGTGGCCAGCGTGCGCAGCGGCTCGGCGCCGCGCGATTCGCCGGTCGTCTGGTCGATGGTGGTCACCTTGCAGCGGCGGCAGGCATTGGTGACGCGGAATCGCGAATCGCCGATCGCGATCACGCTCCAGTGGTCGTCGGCCGCTGCCGCGCCGCCGCGCACCACCACATTGGGGCGGAAGCGGTCCATCGGCAGGGCGGGCGAGCCGGACTGACCCATGCGGGCATTGAGATCCTCCAGCGCGCTCTCGCAGACCAGCAGCAGCGGGGCCGCGTCCGCGAAGCTGACATGGCGCCGTGGCTCGCCGCGCTTCGGGCTGGTCAACCGCGGCGCATCGTCGGGCATCCAGACCAGGCGGCACTTGCGACCCAGCGCGTCGCCAAGCAGCGCGTCGGTGTCGGGCGAGACATGGATCGCGTCGAGTTCGTCCTCCCAGATGCGGACCCGCAGGGAAGTTCCGCTCAGCGCATCCAGCGGAAGATCGGAGGTGCCGATCGGGCAGGCGATGCGAAGCATGCCGCTGTCGATCCGGGCGTGGATGCGAGCCATCTTGGGGCACTCGCGCTGCGAGATGAAGAGGCCTGCTTCGTCGACCAGCATGAAGCGCCGATCGTGGCGGAGTCCGCGCTCATCCACCGGGCACTGTTGCGGCGAAAAACCCGCGGCGCCCTTCAGCGGATAGACGTGCAGCGACGCGACCGAAAATCCGGCGGCCCCGCGATTCGCTGTGGTGGTGGACCCGGTCATTCCGCCGGAAGGATACGAGCATGCCGCCGGGATGGCCGGACGCTGCTCGCGTGGCGAGGATTCATCACGGCACCGCGCCGAACCCGCCGCCGCCGGGAGTTTCGATTTCAATTTGGTCGCCGGCCTCACACCGCGCTGCGACGATGCCGGGCAGATCCTCCTTGCTTCCATCGGTGCGAATGATCCGCTGCTCGCCGCGACGCCCGCTGGCGCCGCCCTCCAATCCATAGGGGGCCTCGACCCGGTGCTGCGACAGGAACGACAGATCGACCGCCTCCAGGAATCGCAGCCGCCGCACCAGACCGTCGCCGCCCTTGTGCTTGCCGGCGCCGCCCGAGTCGCGTCGAATGGAAAACTGCTCCAGTCGCACCGGATAGCGCCGCTCCAGCACCTCCGCGTCGGTGATGCGTGTGTTGCTGATGTGGGTGTGCACGCCGCTCTCGCCGTCGCGCTCGGCGGTCGCCCCCGCACCGCCGGCGATGGTCTCGTAGAAACCGAAGCGCGCGTTGCCGAAGAGCAGGTTGTTGATCGTGCCCTGGCTGCACGCCGCAAGATGGAAGGCGCGCCAGAGCAGATCGACCAGGCGCTGGCTGGTCTCGGTCTGGCCGATGGCGCAGGCGGGGCACCGTTCGGGCGGCCCATCAAAAATCGGCGACAGAATCGTTCCTTCCGGCAGAATCAACTCGATCGGATCCAGCAGGCCCTCGTTCATGGGGAATGCCGGCGCGCTTCCACCAAGCAGCCGTCCGACGAGCACCCGGATGGAATACATCACCGCGGCGCGGGTGACGGCGCGCGGCGCGTTGAGATTGTTCGGGTGCTGGGCCGAGGTGCCGGTGAAGTCGATCGTCAGGCCCGTGGGGTTGTCGGAGCGACGCAGCCGGATTCGCAGCGAGGTGCCGTCGTCCAACTTCTCCTCCATGGAATCCACCGACACGGGCAGGGTCTGAATCGCACGCTCGGCAGCGTGCCGGGCCGAAAGTCGGAGTCGCTCGCACGAAGCTCGAAGCGCATCCATGGTGCTTTCCAGAGCCAGCGATCGCACCCGCGCCACAGCGAGTGCGTTCGCCGCGAGCTGTGCCGCCAGATCAGCGAGATTGTCGGAGACCATGCGGCTCGGCCAGGTGCCACCGCGCAGAAGTCGCTCCACGCGATCCAGATGGGCGACGCCATCCTCGACGACCAGGGTCGGCTCAATCACCACGCCTTCGTGGGCAAGCGTGGTCGCGTCCGGCGGCATCGATCCTGGGCGGGTTCCGCCGATCTCCGCATGGTGGGCGCGATTGGCGGCGAAGCCGATCAGCTCGGATTGTGCGGAGAAGATCGGCGTGATCACCGTGAGATCGGGCAGGTGCGACCCGCCGAAGCGCGGATGATTCACCACCCATGCCTGGTTCGGCGCGAACCCGCAGATGGGCAGCAGCGATCTCACGCACGCGCCCAGCGCGCCGAGGTGGATCGGAATGTGCGGCGCGTTCACCACCAGGAAACCCCCGGCATCCAGAAGGCCGCAGGAAAAGTCCAGGCGGTCCTTGATGTTGGCCGAGACCGCGGTGCGCCGCAGTTGTTCACCCATGTCGGTGGCGATGGAGCCCAGCCGCGCCGCGATCAATTCGTGGGCGCCGGCCCCCGTGGTCATGGATTGTGTCCTCGCTGATTTCTGCGCGCCGGCCCGAGGGTCCGCTGAATCGGGCGATCGCAACTCGGCATCCCGCAGGAAAATGGTTGCCCCGCTTGCATGCACCTTCGCACTCCAGCCCGGCGCAAGAAACGCGGTGGAATCCGCCTTCATCAGCACCGCCGGTCCGAACCTCGGAGGTGCATCGATGAAGCCACTCTTCGAACCGGTTGCGTCGCCGCGATCCAGCGCCACCAGAAGCCGCAACCGCTCGATCTCGATCGCCCGGCTCGGATCCGGATCGAATCCATAGGTTTGGCGAAAGCGCCGAGTGAACCTGACGCGAAGCGTCTCCGCGTCGAGAGCATCGGCGCTGCTCAACGGCAGCTCGACATCAAGGCTTTCCTCCTGGCCGCTCAATCGCATCAAGGCGACGCGTCGCGTCGGCCGGGCGCCCGCGGAATCCATCCCGATCTCTATCAACTCGCTCTTGGCGCGTTCCAGCATTCGTCGCAGCCGGACCTTGACCGACGGCTCGCATCGATCAATGGCCGCCAGGACCACCTCCGACTCGATCCGCGTGATCGGCGCGCGCGAAATGCCGCTGGCGCACATCAGCCCGGCGTCGGCGGGAACGATGACCGCTTTCATGCCAAGGCGCTCCGCGATGGCGCAAGCGTGAAGACCCCCCGCGCCGCCAAAAGCCACCAGAGCATGGTCCGCCGGGTCGATGCCGCGGCGCACCGTGACGGTCCGGATGGCCGCAGCCATCGCCTCGTCGGCGATCGCCACGAATCCCCGCAGCATGTCATCCATGGAGAGCGGCGCTTCTCTGCTTTGCGCGATGGAATCGCGCAAACACTCCGCGCAGCGGCGCGACGCCTCGATCGAAACCGGAATCGGCAGGTGGACGGGGTCGATCCGGCCCAAAAGCAGGTGCGCGTCGGTGAGCGTCAGCGGGCCGCCCGATCCATAGCAGGCCGGCCCCGGCGAGGCGCCCGCGCTCTGCGGACCGACGCGCAGCGCGTCGCCATCCCACCAGCAGATCGACCCGCCGCCGGCGGCGACGCTCTCCACCGCCACGCAGGCCGACGCGATGGTCGCGGGTCCGACCGTCGTCTCATCGCGCATCTCCGCCACGCCATCCACGCGGGCGACATCCGCGCTGGTGCCGCCCATGTCCAATGTGACACACCGGGCGAATCCGCAGGCTCCAGCCACCGCGGCCGCGGCAGCCACTCCTCCCGCGGGTCCCGAGAGCAGGCTTTCGCGCGGAGCGAAGGCCGAAGCGGGGGTCAATCCGCCGGCGCTGGTCATCATGAGCACCTCGGCTCCCGCCGCCCCGCGCTGGATCGACCCGATGAATTCGCCCACCGGCTCCGAGAGCGCCGCGTCCACCACGGCGGCGCGGGCCCGAGGCTCGAAGCGGCTGCTCGATCCGCAGCGGTGGGCGAGGGACACCCAGTTGAAACCCTCCTCGCGAAGAATCTCGCCCGCGCGGATTTCATGCGCGGCATTGACCGCGGCGTGCAACATCGCGACGGCGGCAATCCTCTCTCCGGCGGCCACACGCTCGCGGGCGCGCGTGCGAAGCAATCCCTCGTCGAGCGCCACGATCTCGCTTCCATCTTTCGACATCCGGGCGCGCACGCCGACCGAGCATCGCTCGAGCGCCGGCGGCTTGCTCGGGCTTTGCGCGAAGATGTCGAGGCGCCGCTGGTCGCCGATGCGCAGAATGTCCTCAAGCCCCTCATTTACAAAGAGCGCGACGCGGCTCACCCGGCCTTGCAGCAGGGCGTTGGTTCCGCGGGTGGTGCCCACGCAAATGCGGCAATCCTCCAGGGGCATGGGAAAGGGACGAGCGATGGCCAGTCGCACCGCCAGGATCGGCGCCTCGAAGGGAGCGACAAGATCAACGAAGACTCCCTTGGGAAAAATCTCAGCACGCGCGACGCTCTGCGAATTGCCAGACTCGAAGCGGCATTCGATTACGCCATCGGAAACCCATCGAGCCCCTGAAATCACGGGAAATTCCGCTTCGGATGAGCGATTCACTCCGGCCCGTTCAACCGGAATCGCCCGGAATTCGTTGAAGAAATTCGCGGCTTCCTCCGCCGTCAGCTCGACGGCGAGCCGCACCGTGATGACATTGCCATCGCACCCCTTCACCACGCCACGAAGCGCCGAAGTGCTCAGCACCTTGGCCCGGCAGACCTGTCCGTCGCTTGCCCGCGCGACGCAATCCGTGAAGGTGCCGCCCGTGTCCACGCCGATCTCCCAAAGGCGAGGTTGGACTCCGTGATGTGGCGTTGGAGTGGGCACAGAACTCCGCGCAGGGTATCCGCGGGATTCAATCCTTCTCGCTTGGTAGTGTGCGCGTGTGTCCCATCGCGCATCGAGCCCCCGCCCACTGATCCTGGTCACCAGCTTCGAGCCCTTCGGGGGAAGCCCGGTGAATCCCACGATCGAAATCGCAGCGCTGCTGGCGCAGATGCAACCGTCACTCGGAGCGCGGATCTACCGCACGCTTCCGGTGGTCGGCGGCACGGACCCGGGCTCCGCGTGGCACAGCGCAGCTCGCTTGATCGCCGAAATCGAACCCGACGTGGTGGTGGCTCTGGGCGAATCGGGGAAGGCCGATCGCATCCACGTCGAAATCCGAGCGGTCAACATCCGCGACAGCCGCATTCCCGACAACACCGGCTTGCAGGTGCGGAACTTGCCTGTGGTGGAAGGGGCGCCCGCCGAGCTCCACTCCAATCTGCATGTTCGGGATTTGGTCGCCATCTGCGAATCCTCGGGGGTCGCGGCGAAGCTCTCCCACAATGCCGGAACCTTCCTCTGCAATGAGCTCCTCTTCCGATTGCTGGACCATGTCTCGCAGGGGAAGGACTCGACCATGCAGGGAAGAACCATGAGGGCGGGCTTCATCCATGTGCCCCAACTCCCGCAGCAGGCGAAGCAGCGGGGCGGTCCATCGATGGATGCCCAAACCTCAGCCCGGGGTGTTCACGCGATCCTTGAACGGGTCGCGATCGATTGCTCCCAGCAGCTGGGTTAGACCGAGTCGGTGCCGGGGCAGGTCGAGCCGACTGGACCGACCATTCCATCACCGATGGGTTTCGAATCATTAAAAATTAAAAATAAAAAGTGCGAATTGACATCAAACATTTGATTTTTCGATTCGGTATGGCACTTTGGGCCTGTTCAGTCGGGTCCGAAGCTTCAAAGCCACCAAAACCAGTCCTTTTCGAGGAAAATCGCCATGTCCGCACAAGTCCACAATCGAATTCAGAAGACGATCGTCGCCGCTTGCAGCCTGCTTGTGGGCATTTTGTTAGCGAGATTCATGGGTTTTTGACTGGCTTTGAGCGCGCCCAAACCACAATACATCAAGTTTCCAGCCGATTTGCACCGATAAATCGTTCGGTGGCGACATCGGCTCGCCTGATTTGACCTTAACAGAGGAGACTTCGAATGAAGGGTTTTGAAATTGTGAAAGGTTGGGCACGCGAACTGGTTGACATCATGATGTTGTTCATCGCTCTCGGCGTTCTTGTGCAGATCATCTTCGGCACCGAAAGCACCGGATTCTTCGGCAAAGTCACCGGCAACCTGATGACCTTCGTCGGACAGCTTGGACAGGGCGGCTTCGTTGGTCTGATCGCGCTTCTCGTGATCATCAGCATCTTCTCGAAGCGCACCCACACGAACTAACGCTTCACTCGCAAAGAGATTTTGATTGTTCACCCCCCTGGCGACCCGCCGGGGGGTTGTGTTTTTGGAGATCAGCGGGGGGCGAGGGCCTCGACCAGCTTCCAACACTCCTCAAATGTGTTGTAGAGGGGGGCCGGGGCGGCCCGGATCACGCCCGGATGGCGGAAATCGCAGACGATTCCCCTGGGAAGCAGAGTGTCGAAGAGCTTCTGGGCGACCACGGTCCCCCCTTCGACCAGCAGCGAAAGCTGACACCCCCGTTCGCCGGTCGCCGTGGGGGTGAGCAGGCGAATGTTGGCCGCCCCACGCTTGCGAAGGGCCAGCTCGATGAAGCCGGTCATGGCCCTGCTCTTGGCGTTCATCCGGGGCAGTCCCGCCCGGTGGAAGGCATCGAAGCTCGCCAGCAGGGGGGCAAGCGAGAGGACGGGCGGGTTCGAAACCTGCCAGGCGTCCGCTCCCGGGCCAGGTTCAAAGGTCGGCTCCATCTTGAAGCGGGTCGCGGGATTGGTGCCCCACCACCCTTCAAGCCTTGGCGGTGGGTTGGCATGGTGCCGCTCATGGATGAAAGCCCCCGCGACGGCCCCCGGTCCACCATTGAGATACTTGTAGGAGCACCAGCAGGCGAAGTCGGCATTCCAGTCATGCAGGGCGAGGGGGACATTGCCGATTGCGTGGGCCAGGTCCCATCCACACTTGGCCCCGGCCTTATGAGCCGCTGCCGTGAGCCCCCTCATGTCCAGCACCTGACCGGTGTAGTACTGAACCCCCCCAAGCATCACCAGGGCCAGTTGTTTTCCGTGTCGGGAAATGGTTTCCTCGATGTCTTCGTGGCGCAGGCAATCCTCCCCCTCGCGGGGGGCGACCTCGATCACATCCTTGGACGGGTCGCCGCCGACGGCCCGCACCAGCGAGTGCACGGCGAAGCGATCGCTGGGGAATGCGCCGCGCTCCATGAGCAACTTGCGCCGCTCGCCGGTGGGGCGGTAGAAGCTCAGCATCAGGAAATGCAGGTTCGCCGTGAGCGTGTTCATGGCGACCACTTCGCTGGGCCGCGAGCCGGTCAGCTCGGCCAGGCCGGCGCGGAAGAATTCGTGGTACTGGATCCACGGCCGGCGGCCGCGGGTGTGGCCCTCGGCGCCGAGCCTTGCCCAGTCGTCGAGCTCCTCGTTTACGCGGGTCCGCGCCGCCTTGGCCATCAGCCCCAGCGAGTTGCCGACGAAGTAGGCCAGGGGCTCGCCCTTGTCATCGCGCGGCAGCTCGAATTCGTCGCGAAAGGCCGCAAGCGGATCGTGCGCGTCGCACCACGTGGCGAACTCGAGCGTGGGCTGCAGGTCGGTCGCCGACAAATCCAGGATTGATCGGGG
Organism: Planctomycetota bacterium; assembly: GCA_021414025.1. Classification (NCBI taxonomy): domain Bacteria; kingdom Pseudomonadati; phylum Planctomycetota; species Planctomycetota bacterium. The sequence goes on from JAIOPG010000006.1 coordinate 275,729, forward strand.
GGGAGCCTGGGTCATCTCTTTGAATTTGTCGCGCGCGTTTCAGGCGTCGCGAATCTCTTTGTCAGCCCCAGGAACTCGATGGCCGTGCCCGCCAGCATCGATTGCTTCTGCGCGGGGGTCAGCCAGTCGGCGCCGCGGATCAGCGCCCCGGGCGGATGCTCTCCCAGCGGGAAGGGATAGTCCGAGCCCATCGCGATGCGGTTGGCCCCGACCGTCTTCACCAGGTAGCGCAGCGCCTCCGGGTCATGCACGATGCTGTCGAAGTAGAGGCGCCGCAGATGGTCGCGCGGATTGGTTGAGGAATGCGTGGCGCAGAGATCGGGCCGCGCGAGGAAACCCTTCTCGATGCGTCCCAGCGTGTAGGGAAATGACCCGCCTCCATGCGCGAAGCAGATTCGCAGCTTCGGATGGCGGTCCAGCACGCCGCCGAAGGCCAGCGAGCAGGCGGCCCGGCTGGTTTCCGCCGGCATGCCCACCAGCCAGGGCATCCAAAAGCGTGGGATTTCATTGCGTCCCACCACATCCCAGGGATGGATGAACAGGGCCGCCCCCAGCGACTCCGCCGCCGCGAAGAACTCGTCCAGCCCTGAGTCGTCCAAGTCGCGGCCGGCTACGTTGGTGCCGATCTGCGCGCCGGGAAAGTGAAGCTCCTTCACGCAGCGTTCCAGCTCGCGCGCCGCCAAGGCCCCATCCTGCAGGGGCACGGTGCCCAGGGCCACGAAGCGGTCGGGCCGCTCGCGCACCACTTCGGCGAGATGGTCATTGAGGAAGCGCGACAGGTCATGAGCGTCGCGGGCCTTGGCACCGTAGGAGAACATCACCGGCACCGTCGAGAGCGCCTGCATGTCCACCCCCGCGGCGTCGCATTCGGCGGTCCGCCGCGCGGCATCCCAGCAGTTGGACTCGATTTCCCGGAAAACCTTGCCGTCGATCATGATCCGCGCCTTGCAGTCGGCGCAATGCTCCAGCGAGATCCAGCCGCCATAGCCGTAGCGCTCGCGCAGATCGGGCCAGCGCTCGGGCAGCATGTGGGTGTGCAGGTCGATCGTGCGGGGCGTGACCATGCCCGGATGCTATCGACGCGGGGGCCGGCGCTCGGCGGCGCTACGCCTTCAGCGGCACGGGCTTGGTGATGCGGGTGCCGCACTTCTTGCAGGTGCAGAGGCTGGGTGTGACCCAGAATTCCTCCATGGCCTCGCTGAAATGCCGGACGATGTCCACGCAGGCGAACTCCTTGTCGTAGACCAGGGCTCCGCACTTTTCGCAGTAGAAGATCAGGTGTTCTGTCTCGGTCGGCGGGCGGCGGCGCTCCACCACCAGGCCGATGGTGTTGGGACCGCGGCGCGGCTGGTGCGGCACGCCGCCGGGGATGAACATGGCCTCGCCTTCGCGCAGCAGAATGTCGCGCATGCCGCGGGCGTCGCGGACGCGCACCGAGACATCGCCCTTGATCTGCATGAAGAACTCCTCGGAGTTGGTCATGTGGAAGTCGTTTCGGGCGTTGGGGCCGGCGATGATCATGATGAAGAAATCGCGCCCGCTGAAGAGGTACTTGTTGGAGACCGGCGGCTTCATGAGGGGCCGGTTGGCCTCGATCCAGGTGGGCAGATGCACCGCGTCGCTGACGCCGCCAGCGCCATCCCAGCCGGTGGGATCGCCCAGCGAATCCAGCGCGGGAAAGGGCGGAGCCACAACGGCGGTGGGGTTGGTGGCGCTCATAACCCGGAGTTTATCAATGCCGCGCAGGGTGACCAAGCGATTGCGGCGCAGAATCAGCGAATCGGGATCCTTGATTTGCCCGCGTGGTGGAAATCAAGTGCTACACTTTGCCCGTTGGCATGCGCTTCGTTCTGCCGGCACACCCAAGGAGTCTTCGAGTTGAATCAATCGGCAGAGGCAAGCGTTCTCGTTCTTGAAAAGCCACCCTTCGAGTCCATGACCAGCGGCGCCGACGCCGCGGATGTCGGCATCGGCGAGCCCTCCTTTGACATGGAGCCGATCGAGACGCCGCGCAAAGTCAAGATCGCCATGCTGGCGGCGGTCATCTTTCCGCCGATCGGCGTGCTGATCTCCATGGTGCTGCTGTGGGGCGGCCTTTTCAACGCAACCGACCTCATTCTGCTGGCGAGCATGTATGTGCTGACGGGCTTGGGCATCACCATCGGCTACCACCGACTCTGCACGCACAAGGCCTTCGCCACCCGCAAGCCCGTGGCGCTCTTCTTCGTCATTTTCGGAAGCATGGCGGCGCAGGGCCCCGTGATCTGGTGGTGCGCGACGCACCGCCGCCATCATCAGTATTCCGACCAGGAATTCGATCCCCATTCGCCGCACGCGGCGCGGGACCCCGGGATCGTCGGATTCTGCAAGGGCTTCGCCCATTCGCACATCGGCTGGCTCTTCGAGAAGGAGCAGGTGGACTTCAAGCGCTATGTCCCCGACCTTCTGGCCGATCCCATGATCATGCGCCTCAACAACTTATTCACGCCGCTGCTCATCGCCGGGCTGCTGCTGCCGGCGCTCGTCTCCGGCTTGATCACCATGACCTGGACCGGCGCCGCGCTGGGTCTGCTCTGGGGCGGGCTGGTGCGGATCTTCCTGCTGCATCACGCCACTTGGAGCGTGAACTCGGTCTGCCATGTCTGGGGCAAGCGCGAATTCCGCTCGGGCGACGAGAGCCGCAATAATCCCTTCATCGGGATCCTGGCCCTGGGCGAGGGCTGGCACAACAATCATCACGCCTTTCCGGCGAGCGCGCGTCACGGCCTGAAATGGTGGCAGTTCGATCTGAGCTGGATGGTGATTCGCACCCTGAAGGGGCTCGGCTTGGTGTCCAAGGTGCGGCTGCCCGACAAGGAGCGCATGGAAGCGCGGCGGCGCAGGGCCTGAGTCACTCGGGGCCGCGACCTAAGGAGTACATCAATACCACTGGAACGCGCCGTGCTGGCGCTTGCCGTGCAGGCTCATGCCGTGGGCGGCCACTTCGGCGTCACGCCATTGCTGCTGCTGCCGGAGGCGCCGCGTCTTCTCGAACTTGTAGGACCAGTAGCCCGGATCCAGGAAGCGGACCGCCTTGTTGCGGTGGGTCAGGGAGTCACGCGGCTTCATGCCCTTGCTCTGCTTGACCAGCAGCTGGGTGATGGATCCGAAGTGGTGCAACCAGGCGGCGCCGGTGATGGTGGTCTCGATGCCGCGCGAGCGGAGTGCGTGGAAGAAGAGCTCGTCTTCGGCGCCGTAGAGCCGCGGCTCGGCGTGGAAGTAGCCCGCCTCCGCAAAGACCGATTTATGGATGACCAGGCAGACGGGATTGACCCCTCCGCGCCGTTCGACCTTGGCCATGCGGGTTGTCGCATCGACGGCGAAGGCGGGGAAGTCGTAATCAAATTCCAGTTCGACCATCGCCGGTGAAATCACGCGGAGTCCGAGTCGATTGGCGGTCCCGATGAGCCCCTCGATCCAGCCCGCCGAGGCCAGGATGTCGTTGTTCATGACGAAGGTCCACTCCGCCTGCAGCGCCAGAATGCCCTGGTTCATGGCGATGCTCCAGGGCATGTTCGCCGAGTTGAGGATGAGACCGCCCAGGGGCAGGCTCCGCAGGTAGTCGGGGGTACCGTCGGTGGAGAGATTGTCGACCGCCACCACGCGATCCAGCGGCGTGCCGCTCGCCACCAGGCTTTCGACGCATTTTTTGGTGTAATCGACTGCGTTGTGGCACGCGAAGGTGATGGCGTAATCAGTCTTGGGAATCATCGTTGCATGCTCATGGGTGCCGGCGCGCCGACGACGGCCGCATCCTAATCGTACATGTGCGCCGCGACTAAGATGCGACCCACGGCACGACCCGCGCGGGCCGCAACCCAAGGACGATTCATGGCCGAAGAGAATTTGGACAATGTGCGCGAGCGGATCCGTCAGATCGACCTTGAGCTGGTGGCCCGCGCCGCCGAGCGCTCGCGATTGGTGAAGCAGGTCGGCCAGATCAAGCGGCGCCTGAATATCTCGACCGTGGACTATGCCCAGGAGCGCGCCGTGCTGGAGCGGGCGCGGGTGGCCGCGGCGGAGCATGGGCTCGATCCCGGCGTTGCCGAGGATCTGCTGGCGCGGCTCATCCGTGCCTCGGTGACCGCGCAGGACCAGGACAGCCTGCGGTTTTCCGCGGCGGGGGCGGGCAAGTGTGCCGTGATCGTGGGTGGAGCCGGGCGCATGGGCGGATGGATGAGCCGCTTCCTCTCGGCGCAGGGTTTCCAGGCGGGATCGCTCGATCCCGCGGGCGCGCCGGAGGAGAACGAGTGGGCGCGGGGAGCGCTGGCCGGCGCCGATTTCGTGGTCTGCTCCACGCCGCCGGCCGCCACGGCCGAGCTCTACGCCGCCTGGGCCAAACAGCCGCCCCGCGGCGTGGTGGTGGACATCGCCAGCATCAAGACGCCGCTCATTGAGCCGATCCGCGCGCTGCAGAAGGCGGGCGTCAAGGTCGCCTCGATCCATCCGATGTTCGGCCCCAGCGCGGTGCTGCTGCGCGACGCCGATGTGGTGATCTGCGACACTGGCGACGCCGCGGCCTCCAGTGCCGTCGAGAAACTCTTCCTGCCGACGACGGCGAACATCGTGCATCTGCCGCTGGCCGACCATGACCGCGTGATGGCCGACCTGCTGAGCCTGGCCCATGCGACCGCGATCGCCTTCGCGCTGGCGTTGCCCAAGACCGAGCATCCCGTGCGCAGCACAACCTTCCTGGCCCTTGAGACGCTGGCCGCGGCGGTGGTGCGTGAAAGTCCCGACGTCTACTACGAGATCCAGTCGCGCAATCCCTACTCCGCGGCGGCGATCGAGCGTCTGCGCGGCGCCATCGATCGCGTGGTTGAAGCGATCTCGGCCAAGGATTCCAAGGCCTTCGCGCAATTGATGGGCGAGGGGCAGGCGCGGACGCCCAAGGCCCGAAGCAAGCCATGAGCGAGGTTGGTCGCAACGATCCCTGCCCCTGCGGAAGCGGGCGGAAAGCAAAGAACTGCTGCCACCGCGCCGAGGTTCCCGCCGCCAAGGTGGGCTCGGTCGTGCTGCCGGCCATGGGCGGCGCCCCGGCGCGGAAAGTGCCCAATGCGGAGGCGGTGCTGGTCGCGCTCGAGCTGCAGAAGCGACGCGAGTTGCCTCTGGCGGAGCAGATCTACGCGCAGGTGCTCGCCGCGGATCCGGACCAATCGGATGCGATGCTCTTTCTTGGCGTCCTGCGGCATCAGGTGGGTCGAAGTGCGGAGGGTGTCGAGCTGATGCGGAAGGCCGTCAAGCTCAAGCCGAACAACCGGCTCTATCTCTACAACCTGGCGAAAGTCAGCGAAGAGCTGGGCCATCTTTCGGAGTCCATCGATCTCTACCAGCGCTCCCTGAAGATCGAGCCAAGCCCCGACGCCTGCAACAACCTTGGAAGTCTGCTGCTCGGGCAGGGCCGGGTGGAGGAGGCCATCGCCTGCTACAAGCGCGGCAACGCGCTGGACCCGAGCGACATCTGGCAGCAGAGCAATCTTCTCTACGCGATGAATTTCACGGCGGATCCGGATCTGCAATCCATCTTCGAGGAGCACCGGAAATTCGGCGAGCGATACGAACGGTCCATCGCGGGCGCGGCGCCGCAGATCGCGGAATCCGACCGCGGCGCGAATCGACCGCTCCGCATCGGTTACGTCTCCGCCGACTTCCGCCAGCACTCCGTCGCCCACTTCATCGAGCCGGTCTTGGCGGCGCACGACAAGACCAAATTCGAAGTGTTCGCCTACTACAACCAGTTTGTCGGCGACGAGATCACGCAGAGAATCGAACGCCAGGTGGCCAACTGGCGCACGATCGCCAGCTTTTCCGACGAGAAGCTGGCCGGCCTGATCCGGGCGGACGCCATCGACATCCTGGTCGACCTTTCAGGCCACACGCCGCTGCACCGGCTGCGCACATTCGCGCTCAAGCCGGCGCCGGTGCAGGCGACCTGGCTGGGCTATCCCAACACCACGGGCCTTCGCTCGATGGACTACCGGATCACCGACGCCTTCGCGGATCCGGTCGGCATGACCGAGGCGCTGCACACCGAAAAGCTCATCCGGCTGCCCGAGAGTTTCTCCTGCTTCCTGCCCCCCGAAACTTCGCCGCCGGTCGGGCCACTGCCGGCGCTGAAGTCCGGAAGCGTCACCTTCGGCTCCTTCAACAACTTTGCCAAGATCACTCCGCAGGTCATCGAGACGTGGGCGAATATTCTTCTGCGTCTTCCCACCGCGCGACTGGTGCTGAAGTACCGCGGTGTGGGGGAACCCGCGATGCAGGCGATGGCGCACCAGGTCTTCGCCCGGCATGGCGTGAGCGCCGAGCGGGTTCAGATGCTGGACAAGGATGCCTCGCAGATGGCCCACATGGAGCGTTACAACTCCATCGACATCGGCCTTGACCCATTTCCCTACAACGGGTCGACCACCACCTGCGACGCGCTGTGGATGGGCGTGCCGGTGGTCACGCTCGCGGGGCGCAGCCATGTGGCTCGCGTCGGTGTGAGCCAGATGAGCAACCTGGGATTGCTGGAGCTGATCGCCCGGGACCGGGACCACTATGTGGAGCTGGCCGTCGGATTGGCCGGCGATCTCGAGAGGCTCAAGTCACTGCGCGCCGGCTTGCGCGAACGCATGAAAGCTTCTTCATTGATGAATCCCGAGCGGCTGACGCGCCATTTGGAGCGGGCCTATCAGGAGATGTGGACCAAACGATGAAGGGAAGCGGCAAAATTCGCGAAACTGCATAAACCCGCAAACTCACTTATACTTGCCCCTCGTCTTATTCTGAATCAAACCACTTTCAATTGGAGATCACAATGCGAATCAAGTTCCTGTCTGCTGTGTTGCTTGCGTGCTGCCTCGGGGCGTGCTCGACCCCAAAGACCGCTGAACAGCGGAAGTCCCTCGCGGACACCGTTCAGACCGTCATCTCGGACATCAAGTTCCAGGATCCCACCATCAACAAGTTCTTCACCGACAGCTATGGCTACGCGGTGATTCCCGCCGTCGGCAAGGGCGGCTTCATCATCTCCGGCGCCGGCGGCGACGGAGAGGTGTGGAAGGGCGGCAAGCTGGCCGGCTTCTGCACCATGGGCCAGGCCTCGATCGGCGCGACCGTCGGCGGCCAGGGCTTCAACGAGTTCATCTTCTTCAAGGATGCGGCCACCTACGACTCCTTCGTCGCGGGCAAGTTCGCCCTGGCGGCGCAGACCTCCGCGGTCATCGTCTCCTCCGGCGCCGGCGCCGCAGCCGGATACCAGAACGGCGTGGCGGTTTTCGTGAACGGACTCTCGGGCGCGATGCTCGAGGCTTCTGTCGGCGGCCAGAACTTCAAGTTCGTGCCGGCCCCCGGCGTTGCAGCCCCTGCGAAGAAGTGATTCGCGGGTCCGTTTCGAGTCTGATTTGAAAAACATGATTCCCCGGCGTGCTTCAAACCGCGCCGGGGTTTTTTGTTTTTGCGCGTTTGGGCTGGGAAGAGCATTGCTCTTAGAATGGCCGCGTTGTTCACCAATATTTCCACCTATCTTTTCGCGCCGTTGAGCGGGCTGTCGGAGCTTCGCGAACGGCTCCGCGTCCTCTGTCGCGACGCCAACCTCAAGGGCACCATCATGCTGAGCCCGGAGGGGATCAACCTTTTCGTGGCGGGGACGCGGGAGGGCGTCGACGCGCTGCTGGCCGAGCTCCGCGGCGTTCCGGGCCTTGAGAATCTGCGCCCCAAAGAAAGCTTCAGCGCCAAGCAGCCCTTCCGCCGCATGCTGGTGAAAGTGAAGAAGGAGATCATCGCCTTCGGCGTGGAGGGCATCGATCCGGCCCGGCGCACCAGCCGGAAGCTTCCGCCGCGCACGCTGAAGCAGTGGCTCGATGAGGGCAAGCCGGTCACGCTGCTGGACACGCGCAACGACTACGAGATCAAGATGGGCACCTTCCGCGGCGCGCGGCCCGCGGGAGTCCGGCACTTCCGCGACTTTCCCCGCGCGGTCGAGCGGCTGCCGGAGGAGATGAAGCGGCAGCCCCTGGTCATGTTCTGCACTGGCGGCATCCGCTGCGAAAAGGCCGGGCCCTACATGGAGCGCGTCGGGTTTGAAAATGTCTTCCAGCTGGACGGCGGCATCCTCAAGTACTTCGAAGAGTGCGGCGGCGCGCACTACGAGGGTGAGTGCTTCGTCTTCGACCGCCGCGTCGGCGTCGACCCGCAGTTGCGCGAGACGAAATCCGCCTGCTGCTTCCGATGTCAGATGCCGCTGACCGTGGCGGAGCAGGGGAGCCCGCTCTACGTTGTGGGGGTCTCCTGCCCGAACTGCGCCGGACGCGGCGCACGGGCTCGCGACAGGGCGGCGCTGCGCGACTAGGATTCGACGCATGGCCAGCACCGAGCCATCCAACGTCGCACCCCCGCGCCGCAACCCCACCGCCGCGGCCGCGCTGCTGGCTGTCGGGGTCGCCTCTCTTCTGGATCTGGCAACCTCAACCTCGCTGAGCCTGACCGACCAGTCGCCCTCGTTCTACGTGCTGATGTTCCGGTTCGCCGATGACTACTCGAGCCCGGTCGCGCTGGCGAGCGCGGCAGTGGCGGGCCTGCTCTGGGTGATCCGTTCTCCGAGGGTCTTTCGCTACTTCTTCGACCTTGCGCTCTGGATGGCCATGATCGCCCTGCTGGACAATCTGGTCGGGCTGATCGTCAGCCTTTTCGACAAGCAGGACAACCCCAAGTTTCTGCTGCTTTCGGCGAGCCTGGTCTACCTCGAAAACATCGCGGTCTTCACGGCCTATTACTGGCGCTTCGACCACATCCACCATCGCGAGTTGGCCCCCGGCGAGACGTGCCATCCGGGCATCGTCTTTCCCCACCACACCATGACGTTCAAGACGCTGCGCGGATGGCGTCCGAAGATCGTGGACTATCTCTTCCTCTCCTTCAACACCTCCAGCACCTTCGGTCCGACGCTGCCGATTCCGTTGCGCGGCTCGATCCAGCTGGGCATGATGCTGCAGGTGACCATTGCCATGGCCGTGCTGGTGATGCTGGCGGCGCGGGCCATCGGCCTGATCAGCTAATTAAATCCAGTGCTGCTGCCGGTACCAGTGCACCGCGTCCAGCGTGGACTCCTCGACGCCGCGCGGGGTCAGGCCGAGTTCGCGGAGGCTCGCCGAGGGATCGAAGTGCATCGAGCGCCGCGTGAGCCGCACTCCCGCGACAGTGGCCATGGGCATGCTGTGTGTGACGAGATCAGCCCACTGCTCGCTGAGCCATCCCACCGAAAGCGCCAGCGGATAGGGAACCTGCAGGCGCGGAGGCCGGCGCTGCACGATCCTTCCCAGCACTTCGAGCCATTGGATCAGGCGCACGTTGTGGCCGCCGAGCAGGTAGCGAACGCCGGGGCGGCCCCGCTGCATGGCGCGCACCAATCCATCGGCGGCATCGCGCACGTCGATCAAGTTCATCCGGCAGTCGAGGTAGGCCGGCAATTGTCCGCGGCAGAAAGCGACCGCGAGCCGAGTCGGCGGCGTCTGGTTGTGGTCGCCCGGGCCGATCGGCAGAGTCGGACTGCAAACGATGACGGGGGCGCCGCCCTCGGCGAGACGAAAGGCCGCGAGCTCCGCCCGAAACTTGCTGAGGCAGTAGGGGCCGATCATGTCCTCCTCTTTGAAGCGCGCCGACTCGACGGCGCCGCCGTTTGACTTCGCCGTGGAGAGGATGCTCTCGGTGCTGACATAGAGCACGCGCCGGGCGCCGTTTTCCAGCGCGGCGCGAAGGACGTTGAGGGCGCCGACGTGATTGACCGCGTCGAACTCGCTCCGGTCCTGTCGCCAGAGATTGGGGTCGGCGGCGAGGTGGTAGACGAACTCGCAGCCGCGCGTCGCGTTGCGCATCGCCGCGGCGTCGCGGATGTCCCCACGAATCAGCTCCACGCGATCCAGCGGCAGATGGCCGGCCTCCGCAGTGGGGCGCTCCAGCACGCGCACAGATTCGCCGCCATCGACCAACTGCCGCACCAGGTGCGAGCCGATGAAGCCCGCGCCGCCGGTCACCAGGTTCATGCCAGCGCCCCCGCAGGAAGCATTCCGGCCAATTGGCGAAGATGTTCCCGCGCGGGAGCGAGGCGTTCGCGCGAGATCCGCTCCACCAGTGCGACAACCGCCTGGTTGATCGGGCATGGACCAGGGCCGGCGAGCCGCACGAGATGTCCGTTGTAGGCGTCCACCTCGGTGCGCCCGCTGCCCATGTCCGGGCTCATTGAGCAGTAGGTTCCGCGCAGCGATGGCCGGAAGAAGTGGCCCATGAGCGCGGGAAGCAGCGGCGTCCGGAGGATGCGCATGACCGTGTCGGGGTGGAAGGGGCCAATCCTTTCCATGGACAGTCCGGCGCGGCGCAGGATGGTGTAGTTCTCGCGCAGCAGACCGAAGAAGAGCCCCCGCGCCAGCGGATCGGAGAGCAGCTCGGCGTTGTCCACGCCCGCGCCCGCGGCCAGCGGCGAGATCGCGGCGTTGTACATGAGCTTGGTTGATTTGTAGGGGCGGACATCAATCACGCGCTCCACGGGAAAGATTCCGCCCTTGGCGAGCGCGGCGGCGAGTGCGTCGATGCGCGCGAGCTCGTCGCCGCTCGCCTCACGCCGCGGACCGATGTGCAATGAGCCAGCCCTCGTAATTCGCGCGGCGGGCCGATCGGCGGGGCAATGGGAGACGAATGAGGCGATGGCTTCCGCGGGATGGTCCAGTTGCTCCAGTTGCGGGTCATATCCATTCTGGATCGGCACCAGAAATCGCGAATCCGGAATCCGCCGCAGCACGGCGGCGTTGTCGAAGGTCTTCACGCATAGGAGCACGGGCGTCTCGGCGGGCGCCGACCATTCGTCGAAATTTTCGAAGCGGGCGGGCTGCGCGGGAAATCCCTCAAGCGACATGCCATCGCGGCGCCCTGCGGCGACCTTCGCGGCGTTCGACTCGACCAGGGTCACTTCCCAGCCGGCCCGCGCCAAACTCATCGCGGCGGCGATGCCGATGCCGCCGGCGCCGACCACATGCGCGGACGGAGTCACGATCGACACCGGAAGGCGCGGCCGGCCTCAGGCATGTTCGGCCTTCCATCCGTAGGTCTTGTACTCGTGCTCGAAGGATCCGTCGCTGTAGAGGTCGATCACGCCGAAGCCCTCGCTCACTCCCTGCAGCGGGCCCTTCCACCAGTTGGCGCTGACGGCGCCGTCGCAGATGTAGGTGACCCCGTCGGTGGAGCAGCGATCCAGCAGATGCATGTGGCCGGAGAGGCAGAGCTTGACGCCGTTGGCCGCGAAGAGCTTGTGCAGCGCGGCGCAGTCGGAGTGCATGGCCGACGCCGAAAGGGGATAGTCGGTGCCGCGAGCCTCCTGCGGGCGCGCCTTGCCGTAGGTGATCGGCGTCAGGCTCATGATGGGAATGTGCGAAACCACCAGCACGGGGCTCCCGGCGGGGCGCCCCTTCAGGTCCTTTACGAGCCACTCGGTCTGCTCGTCATCGCAGAAGGCGGTGTAGCTGCCTTCTCCCTGGGGCTGGACGCTGTCGAGCATGACGAAGTGCCATCCGCCCTGATCGAAGGAGTAGAAGCGGTTGGGCAGGCCATACATCTCGGCGGCGTACTTCTTGCCCCAGTCCGACTCGGCGCCGGTGGTGCCGCTGCTCTTTTTGTTCCAGCCGAAGATGTCGTGGTTGCCGATCGTGTGCCGCGCGGGAATGCCGCACTCCTTCGCGAAGGTCGACGTGAACATCTTCTTCAGGTCGCTGGCGCGAGCGGCCTTGGCCTCGAAGACATCCATCACGCCGTCGCCGCCGGTCAGGATCAGGTCGGGCTTGGCTTCAAGCGACTGCGTCTGATGAAGACACTGAGCCACACCGCGGTCGGCGCCGAGCTCGGGCTGGATGTGCATGTCGGTCAGATGCGCCACGCGGAGCGATTTCTTGCGCGGGGAGGGCGGCGCTGGAACGGGCGGTGCCTGCCCGGACAGGGAGCGGAAACCCATCGCGGGCATGACGGCGGCCAGTGCGGTGGTGGCGAGGAAGGATCGGCGGTTGAGGGGACGCATGCCCAAAGGGTAACGCGGCCCCGCTCAACTTCCGCGGTAGGTCGAATAGCCGAAGGGGCTCAGCAGCAGCGGCACATGGTGGTGCCGGGCCGCGTCGGTCACGCGAAATTCGATCGCGACCGTTGGGAAAAAGGTCTCGATGTTCTTCTCGGCGAACCACGCGCCGGTGGCGAAGGTCATCCGGTAGATCCCAGCGTTGAGCTTGCCGCCGCTGAGGAAGTTGCGCACGCGCCCATCGTCGTCGGTGCGTGCCGATTGAAGGTCGGCCCAGGTCTCGCCCTTGAGGATCTGGCAGTGCACCAGGACGCCCGCCGCGGGCAGCCCGCTGGCGGTGTTCAAGACATGCGTGGAGAGTCCGTGCATCGCGGCCTGGGTCACGGAGTCAGGCTAAATCAGATCAACGCTTCGGTCAACGATCCGGCGCGTCGCGGCGTGACGGGTATCTTGCGGCGGTGAGCGGCCGCAGCGACAACGAATCATCCGGGATTCCTCAGTACCGCGACTTCATCTCGGCTCGCCTGATCGAGCATCTCGCGCCGCACATGAAGCCGGTGGAGGGAGTTCCCGATCTGCGGCAGGTGGGAACCACCGGCGGCCTGGAAAATCCGCAATCGCTGCAGTTTCTGTGCGAGCTCTACGAGCAGGTCAGGGGTGAGCTGGGCGCCGTGCTGCGGCAGCGCGGCATCGATCGCGACTTCATCGACCAGCGGACGCGAGCCTGCTTCGAGCTCAACCGCAGGCTGGGAATCGATTTTCGTGACTCGGACTATCACACGCTCCTGGGCCAGGAGGATGGCCAGGGGCGCATCGTGGCCGGGCCGAGGAACAATCTCTATTGCCGTGCGGGCGGCGGCGCGGCGATCGCGGAGATTCCGGAGTTCCTGCGCGGCCACCATGTCACGCTCTTCGGTCCGCCGGACGACGCCAAGCTCTCCATCAACGCGATGAATGCCTTCCACCGCAGGCTGGAGGGGGAGCCCGCGATCGTCGAGGAATTGCTCAGGAGTTTCACGGGCTCCGCGAAGTGGGGGGCCGACGACGAGGATTCCAAGACGCCGCTGCGCCGCGACCTTGTCCGCGCCGGGGAAAATCTCACCGGATGCCTGAAGGGAAGCATCTCATACAAGGATGATCGCACCGGCAAGAACTATGCGCTGGAGCCAGAGCATCGGTCGCTGCCGATCAAGCGCTTCCCCGGATTGGCGCTGCCCTGCCCCTTCCTGTTTCACAATGGCAATCCACTGCCGCTGCATCTCTACGACTTCGCGCTGCATCTCTTCGCCAACTGGAGCGACCCAAAGGCGCTGGTCTTCTATGTGCCCAAGCTGGAGAACGAGGAGGAGGCCGCCTACATCCGGCACATGCTGGAGCAGGCGGAGCGGCTGATCCAGCGGCGGCATCCCGAGTACAAGCCGGGAACCATCCGGCTGATGATCGTGCTGGAGAATCCCCGCGCCGTCTTCCGCGTGAACGAGATCATGGACGCGTTGCATCCCTACTTCGCCGGCGCCTCGCTGGGCTGGCACGACTACCTCGCCTCCACGGCGCGGCTCATGAAGGAGGACGCCAACTACCGGATTCCGGTGAAGGCCGATCCGAACATCGTCATCAAGCACATCAAGGCGTCCCACGATCTGCTGGCCGAGGTCGTCGGCTCGCGCGGCGGCATCAAGGTGGGGGGGATGTACGGCGTGCTGCCCTCCGACAACGACCTCACGAGCGATTCGTTTCAGGTTGCGATCCGCGGCTTCATCAAGGATGTCGTGACGCAGATGAAGCGGAACCTCTCAGGATTCTGGGTCGCCCATCCGGATTTCGTGCGGCTGGGCCTGGCCCTGGTCGAGGCGTGGACGAAGTCGACGCCCGCGGATCTCTCGCCGATCGACAGCCTGGTGAAGTCGCTTCTGCTGCCCAAGCATCACGAAGAAATGCTCAAGTTCATCCATGGGCCGGACGTGCTCGGGCTCGATCCTGAGGATCCGCTTTATCCGCGGGCCCTGCTGGTGGCGGAGATGAAGGCCTCGGATTTCGTGGCCAACAATGATCCCGGCGAGATCCGCTACAACATTTTTCAGTCGCTGCAGTATGTGACGGACTGGCTCTGCGGCAATGGATGCGTGGCGCTGCCGGCGACGATCGACGGCGTTCCAGTGCGGGTGATGGACGACCTGGCCACTGCCGAACGCTCGCGCTGGGAGGTCTGGCACGAGCTGCATCATGGGCGATTCGCCCTGGAGGATTTCGTTCGCATCGCCCACGAGGAGATGCGCTTCATCCGCAAGGACCTCTCCGACAGCCGCAAAATCGTGCAGGTGAAGTGGAATGAGCGCACCCAGAAGTGGTACCCGGTGGCCATGAACCTGATGCTGCTGCTGATGTCCGCCGAGACGCCAGTCGAGTTCGCCACCGAGCTGCTGCTGCCCTTCACCTTGGATTCCATCCGCGACCAGGATGATCCCTGGCATGCCGCGGCCGGGATCGATCCGGAGAAGTACGCGCTGTCCGAGTTTGTCGCCCGCTGCCACGCCTTTTTCTCGATGTGCGGCTGCGGCGCGTTCGCGACGGCCATGGCACGGCATCCGGTGACGGACCTGCGCGAGGCCGAGCGATTGATCATGGGATTTGATCAGGCGCAGATCAACGAGGCCGCAGGCTTTCACGGCGACATCGGCGAGGGCAGGGCGACGCTCGACGCCACGGCGGCGAAGGAGCAAGCGGGGGTTTCCGCTGGTGACGCGAATATCCTGGAGCAATTGCGGCTTCTGGGGCGGCAGTACCGGGAAAAGTTCAAGTTCAAGTTCCTGATTTCGGCGGCGGGAAAATCCGGGGCGGAATTGCTGGCGGCGCTTCAAGGCCGACTCGACAATTCGGCCGAGAAGGAATTGCACAACGCGCGTGAGGCCTTGTGGCAGATCACTCGGAAGCGACTGCTCGCCCAGCCGATCGACGACGCCCATCACCAGATCCAGGAGGCGCTTAAGAGCCATGAAGTGCGCGGGGCGGCGATCTGCCTCATATCGCCGAGCGGCCATCTTCAGGCGCTCGAATGCGGCGAACGCTCGGCGGGAGAGCCGGTCACGCCGCACACGCTCTTTGAAATTGCCTCGCTGAGCAAGAGCGTCGCCGCGAGTTTCGCCATCGAGCATTTCCGCAAGGCCGGCATTCCGCTGACGACGCCGGTCAATCCGCTGCTTGCCCAGACCAAGTCGCGCTTCCGCATTCGCTCGCTCGATCCGCGCCATCTGGAGCGGGGGGACCAGGTCACCCTGGCGCATCTGATGAACCACCAGGCGCTGAACCTGCACTACGTCAACGGCATCCCGGCAAACCAGCCGATGCCGGCGTTGACCGACCTGCTTTCAGGCAACGAGAAGTTCGGCTATGAGCCGGTCGGTGCGGTCCACGAGCCGGGAAGCAAGTTTCAATATTCGGGCGGCGGTTTCCTGGTGCTGGAGCACCTGATCCAGAGTCGCGAGGGCAAGAGCATTCCGTCAATCACCGATCCCTTCCTGGCGGAACTGGGGATGGTCGGCGCGACTTTCGAGCAGACCACGCTGCCCATGCGCGAATACGCCACGGGCTACACCGATGAGGGACGCGCCATCGAGGGCGCGCGCAAGATGTTCCCGGCCTTCGCCGCGGGCGCGATGGCCACCGTGTCCGATGTCGGAAAATTCCTCCAGGCGCTGACGCTTGCATTCCATGATCTTCGCGGGGCCGGGCCGATCTCCCATGACACCGCGGTCCAGATGCTCTTCGGCTCGGACAAGGGCAGCCGGGAGTTCATGGGGTGCGACATGGGCCTGGGCATCTTCACCGCCGAGGCCGGTCCGAACCGGCTCTGCATTCAC
This sequence comes from Planctomycetota bacterium, assembly GCA_021414025.1. Classification (NCBI taxonomy): domain Bacteria; kingdom Pseudomonadati; phylum Planctomycetota; species Planctomycetota bacterium. The sequence goes on from JAIOPG010000006.1 coordinate 291,662, forward strand.
CAAGGCGCCAACGACGGCTTCCGCGCCCTGTTCATCCACTGCTTCGCGGGCCCGGACCGCGGCAAGGGCTTCGTCATCGCCTGCAACGGCGAGCACAACGGCGTGCTCTTCATCTCGGAGGCGGCGCAGATCCTGCTGCGGCAGTTCAACCTTCACGGCGTCGACGTTGAGCGGTTCAAGTCGGATGTCGCTGTGGACCATCTTCCCCAGGCGGAACGGGTGAACGCCGGATATCGAGAGCTGATCTTCTCTGCGTTCCAGCCCGACCTGCCGGAGGCCATCGAGGAGCATGGACCGCGCGATCCGCTGGCGGAGTGCAACCTCGCCGTCGGCGCCAGCGTGATCGAGGCTTCCAATCAGCGCTTCGCCCGGGCCGAGAATCTGCTCTCGCCTTTCCAACCCGCATTTGATCCCCAACTCTTCGGCAGGCAGGGCAAGATCATGGACAGCTGGGAGAGCGTCCGTCACAACCGCAGCGAGTGCGACTGGATGATCTTCGAGATGAAGTCGCCCGCAGCGATCGACTGCGCCGCGGTGTCCACCCAGTTCCACCAGGGCAACCACGCCCAGGCCATTCGCATCGAGGGATGGGACGCGGTGGTGCAGCAGTGGCGCGAGATCGTGCCGCGCACGCCGCTGTCAGGGCACACTTTTCATGCAATGGATGCCTCTTCGAAGGGATTTCCATTTCAGCGCATCAGGGTCTCCATCTTTCCCGATGGCGGCGTGACCCGGCTTGCTCTGTACGGATCGAACCTGCCCGCCGACGAGAGGAAAAAAGTGTTCGCGCGGTCGCAGCAGGCCTATCCCGCCTTCGACGCCCAGACCCGCAAGCCGCTGACGCCGAAGTACGTCGCCGCGGACGCACGGATCCAGAAGAATCTGGAACGGCATGCGCCCGGAGAGATGGACCTGGCCTGCAGCGCCTTCGGCGGCCGGATCATCTCCGCCACCAACGAGCACTATGGCCCCGCGGCGCAGGTGATCTCGCCCTATCCGCCGCTGAACATGTTCGACGGCCTCGAGTCCGCGCGAAGCCGCGAGCCCGGCCACTCCGAGGAGATCGTCATCGAGCTCGGCCGGGCGGCGGTCGTCGGCCGCGTTGAGGTCGATTTCGCCTACTTCGTGAACAACAACCCCCTCGAACTCGCGGTGCACGGGCTGTGCGGCGGGGAATGGGTCGAGCTGGTCGCACGGACCGGCGTCAAGGCCTATGCAGGCAACGCCGTTCGCTTCGAGGTCGCCACCGCAGGACTGTGCCGCCAGATCCGCGTGACCGCCTATCCCGACGGCGGAATGAACCGGGTGCGCGTCTTTGCGGCGAAGGGACTAGAGTGCGCCGATCGCGGCGCAGCGGGCGCCCTCCGATCGGCGCCCTGAACGGAAGCAGCAACCATGAATCAAGAGCAACACCAACAATTCATGCGCCGGGCGATCGCCCTCGCAAGGCAGAACATCTCCGAGCGCAACGGCGGACCCTTCGGCGCCGTGGTCGTGAAGGATGGCAAGATCATCGGCGAGGGATGGAACAAGGTCACTGAGCGCAACGACCCAACGGCCCACGCCGAGATGGAGGCCATCCGCGCCGCCTGCGCTGCTCTGCGCACCTTCGACCTCTCCGGCGCCATCATCTACACCAGCTGCGAGCCCTGTCCCATGTGCCTCTCCGCGATCTACTGGGCGCGGCTGGACAAGATCTACTTCGCCAACACCCGGCAGGACGCCGCCGACATCCAGTTCGACGACGACTTCATCTACCAGGAGATCGCCAAGGACCATGACCAGCGCGGCATTCACATGACGCAGATCCTGCGCGACGAGGCCCTGCCGATCTTCACCGACTGGCAGAAGAAGAGCGCCAAGATCCGCTATTGAGCCGGCCGGTCAGCGGCGGATCGATGCCGCGTGCTCGCTCCACATCGATCGAAACGCCTCCTCGAGGTGGCGCGTGAAGCGGGGGACATCCATCAGCGGCGACGCGATCATCCGGTCGCGCATTCCAGAGCGGAGCGCGGCCAGTCGCGGCGCGTCGTTGGCCAGCGCGACAGCGAGGCCGACATAGTCGTCCCCGTCCTTGGCGACCAGTTCCTGAAGTCCGAGGTTGCCCATCTGGCTCACTCCCACGCGCCCCGCGTGGTTGCAGCCGGCGAGCACCACCACGGGCACGCCCATCCAGAGCGCGTCGAGGGTGGTGGTGGTCCCGTTGTAGGGGAAGGGGTCCAGGCCGATGTCGACCGCGTTGTAGCGCTGCATGTGCTCGAACTGCCCGAGATCCTTGCCGAGAATGTCCAATCGCTCGGGCGAAACACTGTGGGCGGCGAATTGACCGCGGAGCAGCTCCGTCATGTACGCCGAATCGAGGCCCTGGTATTTCAGGATCAACCGCGAGCCCGCGACCTGGCCGAGAATCTTCGACCACACGGCGACGACCTCCGGCGTGATCTTCATCGCATTGTTGAAGGAACCGAATGTGATGTGGCCGGTCTTGACCGAGGGCGGCGGCGCCACGGGCGGGCAGGGGGTCGGCGCCTGGAAGCAGGAAAAACATTCCGGCAATCGCACCAGCTTCTCGGTGTGAAAGACCTCGCTCGCTCCAACCGGATCGGCCAGCGCATCGGTGATGCGATAGTCCATGGACGCGAGCCCGGTGGTGTTGGGATAGCCGAGCCAGGTCACCTGCACCGGCGCCGGCATTCGCGCGAAGACCGTCAGGCGGTTGAGCGGCGTGTGTCCCGCCAGATCGACCAGGATGTCGATGGCATCAGCCTGGATCCGGCCGGCGACCTCGTCGTCGGAAAGGTTCGCGACCAGTCGCCAGTGATCCGCCTTGCTTCGGATCCGCTGGGTGACATCGTCGGCGATCAGGTTGTTGGAGTAGCAGAAGACTTCGAACCGCTTCTTGTCGTGAGCGGCGAGCACGGGCTCGATGAAATGCGCCACCGAGTGCTGCTTGAAGTCCGGCGAGAGGTAGCCGATGCGAAGCCTGCGATCGTTCGCCTCGCCGCCCGCGGGAGCAGACCGCGGCGCGAGCCGGATCGAAGGCGATTCGAAGAGCTCCCCGAACTTCCTGTGCGCCGCAAAGATTGCCGCGAGGTCAGGCCGCGGCAGGTAGTTCAAGGCGCAGAGATAGAGGTCGCGCAGAATCGACGAGTCGGGGCAGGCCGCCATGCCGCGCTCGAACTGCTCGAGCGCCTCCGTCAGTTTGCCCTGCTGATGCAGTGCGTTGCCCAGGTTGCAGTGCGCCTGCGGCTGACGCGGATCGATCTCCAGCGCGCGCCGGTAGGCCTCGATCGCCTGGGGCAGCTCCCCCAGCGTCTGATGGACCTTGCCCAGGTTGAAGATGAAGTTCACCTCGCGGGGATGGCGCTCCACGGCCTTGCGCATGAGGGTCACGGCCTCCGAGTTCCGGCCGGTCTGATGCCTCAGCACGCCCAGATAGGAGAGGGCGCGGCCGTTGCCCGGCTCGACGTCGAGGACGCGCACGTAGAGATGCTCCGCGATTTTAAGCTCGCCCCGCGCATGGTGCTGCTGCGCCATCGCGATTGCCTCCGCCACGGTCACGCGCTGCGACGGCCCGTCGCCGATCCGGACGAGGCCTGGAGGACGAGGCTTGGGCATGGATCGAATCCTATCGCAATGAACGGCGGGTTCCTGCCAGGCGCATTGAAATCTGACCTAAGATCCCTCTCCATGACCACGGGCACGCCGGGCAGCGCAGCGACGAATCCACTCATCCGATTGCACATCGGCGGGCGCGAGGCGCGCGAGGGGTGGACGCTGATGAATGCGCAGCCGGGACCGGGCGTGGATGTGGTGGGCAATGGCCGCGACCTCTCCATGTTCGCCACCGGCACGGTGGTCGAGATCTACGCGCCCTACGTCTATCAGCGGTTTGGATTCCGGCGCGAGCTGGCGGCGGCCTTGAAGGAGGCCTTTCGCGTGCTGATTCCCGGCGGCGTGCTGCGGGTCTCCGTGCCGAATCTCGAAACCATTGCCAAGCTCTTCTTGGAGCCGAAGGTTCCCTACGAGGACAAATTCCATCTGCTCACGCTGGTCTACGGCGAGCAGGCCAACGAGTCCGACGCGCATCGGACCGCATTTTCCCACATGTTTCTGAGCGACTGGCTTTCCAATGGGGGCTTCAAGGACATCGCCGCGGTGGAATCATTCGGCCTCTTTCCCGACCATTCCAATCTCAAGTACGGGCCGGTTCCCCTGAGCCTGAACATGATCGCCACCAAGAAGTCCAACGCGATGGAGCTGAACAACGAGGCCAACAAGCGGCACACGCAGGGGCAGATCCAGGAGGCTTTGGACCTCTACGAGTTGGCGATGCTGCTCGCCCCCGACAAGGCCATGATCCACAGCAACTTTCTCATGGTCCTGAACTACATGCCCAGCCCGGACATGGCGGCGATCTTCGCGGCGCACCGGGCATTCGGCGAGCTTCATGAAAGCGGAAGATTGAAGCCCGCGGTGATCGGGCCCGGCGCTCCGCGAGGCGGCGCCTCGACCGGCGGAGAAGCGAAAATTCGCGTCGGCTATGTCTCAAGCGATTTCCGCGAGCACGCCGTGGCGCACTTCATCGAGCCCGTGCTTGCGGCGCATGACCGGAGCACGTTTGAGCTCTTCGCCTACTACCACCACACCGCCGTCGACGACGTGACCCGCCGCCTCCAGACGCTGGTGCCCAACTGGCGAAGCCTGGTTGGAAAATCCGACGACGAGATCGCCAAGATGGTGCGCGACGATCACATCGACATCCTGGTGGATCTCGCCGGCCATGCCGGACTGAATCGCCTTCCCGTGTTCGCCCGCAAGCCGGCGCCGGTGCAGGTGACCTGGCTGGGCTATCCCAACACCACCGGCCTGACCGCGATGGACTACCGCATCACCGATGCCTTCGCGGATCCGCCGGGCATGACCGAGGCGTTCCACACCGAGAAGCTGGTGCGCCTGCCCGGGAGTTTCTCCTGCTACCGGGGGCCGGAGAAGTGTCCGGAGGTTGGACCGCTGCCCAGGCTCAAGAGCGGACAGATCACCTTTGGTTCCTTCAACATCTTCGCCAAGATCACGCCCGAAGTCATCGCGGTGTGGGCGCGGATCCTCAAGCGGCTGCCCACCGCCAAACTTTTTTTGAAGTACCGCGATCTGGACACGCCCACCATGACGCAGTCGATCCTGGGCAACTTCAGGCGCCACGGCGTCGATGCTGCGCAGCTGCGGATCATGGGCGACGATCCCTCGCACTTCACGCACATGGAGCGCTACAACTCCGTCGACATCGGGCTGGATCCCTTTCCTTACAACGGCACCACCACCACCTGCGATGCGCTCTGGATGGGCGTGCCCGTGGTCACCCTTGCGGGCGTCAGCCATGTGGGACGCGTTGGCGTAAGTCAATTGAGCAACATCGGCCTGCCGGAACTGATCGCCAAGAGCAAGGACGACTATGTGGAGATCGCGGTGCGGCTTGCGGGCGACGTGCCGCGACTGACGGAGCTCCGCGCCGGCCTGCGTCCGCGCATGCTCGCCTCGCCCCTCTCGGACATTCCACGGTTCACGAAAAATCTTGAGGCGGCCTACCTTGAAATGTGGAAGGCCTATCGCGGCAAGGCTTCCTGATGCTCCCGCACCATCGTCTGGTAGGCCACTTCGAGATGGCGCGTGAAGCGCGTCACATCCATCAATGGTGAGGCCTGCATCCGGGCGCGAAGTCCCGCTCGCAGCGACTCGAGCTTTTTGAGATTGCCCGCCAGGTCCGCGGCAATCCTTATGTAATCCTCCTCATCCTTGGCGATCAGTTCGGAGAGCCCGAGATTGCTGAGCTGACTCACCCCCACGCGCCCCACATGGCTGACGCCGGCGAGGGTGACAACGGGCACGCCCATCCAGAGCGCATCGCAGGTGGTGGTGGTGCCGTTGTAGGGAAAGGGATCCAGCCCGATGTCGACGGAGTTGTAGCGCTCCATGTGCGCCGCGTGCGAGGCGTCGAGACCGAGGATCGCGACCCGCTTTGGATCCACCCCATGCTCCTTGAAGATGGAGCGGATCAGGGTGCGCATGGCGTCTGAGTCCAGCCCTTGGTACTTCAGCAGCAGCGTCGCGGTCGGCACGCGCTTCAGCAGTCGCGACCAGGTCGCCAGCACCTCCGGCGTCATCTTGGAGAGCATGTTGAAGGAGCCGAAGGTGATGTGACCGTTGCGCAGCGCGGGCAGCGGACCCACGTCGGGACTCTGCGCCGGAGCCTTGAAGCAGGAGAAGCAATCGGGCAGGCGCACCAGCTTCTCAGTGTGGAACGCCTCCGTCATGCCCGGCGGATCGGCGAAGGCATCGGTGATGCGGTAGTCCATGGCATTCAAGCCGGTGGTGTTGGGATAGCCCAGCCAGGTCACCTGCACCGGCGCCGGCTTGCGCGCGAACACCGGCAGCCGGTTCAGACCGGAATGACCGGCAAGGTCCACCAGGATGTCGATCCGATCGTCGCGCACCATCCGGGCGACTTCCTCGTCGCTCTTGTCATGGATGGGTCGCCAATTCGGCACCAGCGCCTGCAGGCGGCGCGTGACATCGTCCACCAGCGTGTGGTGGTAGTAGGCGAAGAGCTCGAACTTGCTCCGGTCATGCGCCGCAAGCACCGGCTCGATGAAGTGCGCCACCGAGTGTTGCCGGAAATCGGGCGAGAGGTAGCCGACGCGGATTTTCCGTGCCATGCCGAGTTCGCGGCCCGCGTCGCTGCCCGAACGCACCGGTGGTGTGAGCGAAGCGTCGGGGGGCATCGCGGAGGAGGCGATCGGCGATGAGCGCGGCGCCCGCTTCTCGTAGCCCGCGCCGATCTTGCGATGCTCCTCGAAGATCTCCGCCAGGTTGGGCCGGGCCAAAAAGTTGAGGACATAGAGATAGTTGCTGTGGATGAGCGACTCCTCCGGGCTCACCTCCAGCGCCATCTTGAAGCACTCGATCGCATCGTGAAGCTTGCCCTGCCGGTGCAGGACGGATCCCAGGTTGGTCAGCGCAGTGGTGGACTTGTGGCGCGGCTGAAGGGCGATGGACTTTCGGAAGCTCTCCGCGGCCTCCTCCAATTGGTTGAGATTCATCAGGGCCACGCCGATGTTGTAGAAGGATTCGCCCGAGGGACGGAGCTTGTGGGCCTGGCGGAACGCGGCCAGTGCCTCCGGCATCTGCCGCCGCTCGTCGTGGACCTTGGCCAGATTGTCGTGGTAGTGGAAGACCTCCGGGTGGCGCGCGGCGGTGAGCTTCATCAGCTCCAGGCCTTCGTCGCTGCGGCCGGTCTGGTGCAGCAGCACGCCGTAGTAGAAGCGCGCCTGGTCGAACTCCGGGTCGGACTCCAGGATCAGGCGGAAGAGCTCGCCCGCGGTGCGGAGATCGCCGGCCATGTGAAATCTCTGGGCGATGGCCGTGGCATCGGCGAGCGTGAATTGTTGGGCCGGTCGGCCGTCCATGGCCGGAAAATCCACGACCGGCCGCCGGCCCTTGGGCACCTCGGGCCGCAGGCAGCAGTTCTTGGCTTTGCGGCCGCTGCCGCAGGGGCAGGGATCGTTCCGGTTGACCGCGCTCACGTCGCCACCGCGCCCAGATGGTTCTTCCACATCGTCTGGTAGGCCTGCTCCAGATTCCGCGTGAAGCGCGGGATGTCCATGAGCGGAGAGGTCCGCAGCCGCTCGCGCAGCGAGGCGCGCAGGGCCGCGAGCTTCGGCAGGTCCCCTGCAAGGCGCGCCGCGATGTCGACGTATTCATCGAGGTCCTTGGCGATCATCTCCGGCAGACCGAGGTTGCTCATCTGGCTCACGCCGACGCGGCTCACGTGGTTGCGCCCGGCAAGCGTGACCACCGGCACGCCCATCCACAGGGAATCGCAGGTCGTGGTGGTGCCGTTGTAGGGAAAGGGATCGAGCCCGATGTCGATCCGGTTGTAGCAGTCGAAGTGCTCCATCGGCGAGATGTTCGGGCTCAGCAGCTCGATTTGTTCGGGAGTGGCGCCGCACTTGCACAGCGCCTCCATGGTGAACTTCTTCAGGCTCGGATTGTCCAGGCTGCGGTTCTTCAGCACCAGCCGCGAGCCGGGAACGCGCTTGAGGATCGCGATCCAGACCTTCATGACTTCGGGGGTGATCTTGGCGAAGTTGTTGAAGGAGCCGAAGGTGACGCGGCCATTCTTGAGTGCGGGCAGCGCACCGACATCGGGGCTCTGCGCCGGCGCCTTGAAGCAGGAGAAGCACTCGGGAAGGCGCAGCAGCTTCTCAGTGTGCAGCGCGTCGGCCTCGCCGGGCGGATCGGCGAAGGCGTCCGTGAGGCGGTAGTCCATGGTCGGCAAGCCGGTGGTGTTGGGGTAGCCGATCCATGTCGCCTGCACCGGCGCCGGCTTGCGCAGGAAAATCATCAGCCGGTTCAGCGCGGTATGGCCCGCGAGGTCGACCAGGATGTCGATGCGATCGTGCTGGATCATCTTCGCCGCGTCTTCGTCGGGGAGCGTGTCGATCATGCGCCAATTGGGCACCGAGGCCTGCATGCGCTTGGTGGCCTCGTCGACGCGCGGATTGTTGGAGTAGCAGAAGATCTCGAACTTCTCCCGGTCGTGCGCGGCCAGGATCGGCTCGATGAATTGGCCGACGGCGTGGCCGTAGAAGTCGGGCGAGACGTAGCCGACGCGAAGTTTGGAACCGGCTTCGGCACGGGCGCCGGCCGCCAGCGGATTCACGTAGAGCCTGGGCACGAAGCTGGCGAACTTGTCGCCGAACTTTTTGTGCTCCTGGAAGATCATCGGCAGGTCGGGATGGCCGAGGTAGTTCAGCGTCAGCAGGTAGTTGCTGTGCACGTAGGCGTTCTCGATGTCCATCGAGATCGCCGTGCGGTAGTTCTCCAGGGCCTCGTCCAGTTCGCCTTTGAGCGACAGCGCGATGCCGAGGTTGTTGCGGGGAATGGCCTGGGCATTGGGCGGCAGGCGCTTGATCGCCTCGCGGGCGAATTCAATCGCCTCGTCCAGCTGCCCGGCGTCGGCCAGTTGCTTGGCCAGCGAGCAGTGGGTGTGGCCGCTGGGCTCCAGTTCCACCGTTCTGCGGTAGCAGGCGATCGCTTCGGGATAGTTGTCGATCGACTCATAAATGAGTCCGAGGTTGTAGTGGTATTGGTAGACGTCGGGGTACTTTGCCACCGCCTGCTTCAGGAAAACGAAGGCTTCCGTGATCTTGTTGGTCTGGCAGAGCAGCATCCCCAGATAAAACATCGCTTCGCCGTGGTTGGGGTCGGTCTCGAGAATTTTTCGGTACTGACTCTCCGCCACGTCGTAGTTGCCCTGCGCGTGCAGGCGATGCGCCTCGGCGACCGCCGCGGCAAGGTTTGAATCGGGTGGGGGAGTGGAGTTCATGAGGCTTTGGAACCGGTGTGCATCTTCCACATTTCCTGGTAGGCCGTCTCGAGATTCCGGGTGAAGCGGGGGACGTCCATGAGCGGGGATGCGATCATGCGCTGGCGCAGGCCGGCGCGCAATGCGGTCAGTCGCGGCACATCCGCAGCCAGACGTGCGGCGATCTCGACATAGTCGTTCGGGTCCTTGCCGATCAGCTCCGGCAGACCGAGGTTGCTCATCTGGCTCACGCCCACACGGCCGACGTGACTGACGCCGGCGAGCACCACCATGGGCACGCCCATCCACAGCGCCTCAAAGGTCGTGGTGGTGCCGTTGTAGGGAAAGGGATCGAGCCCGATGTCGATCGTGTTGTATTGCTCCAGATGCGACGCATGCGGCCCGTCCTGGCCGCGCATTTCGATCGAGCCGGCCGCGACGCCATGCTTGGCGAAGATCGAAAGGATGAAGTTCTGGACTCCCGGCGCCGACATGCTCTTGTTCTTGAGGACCAGTCGGGAGCCGGGGACGCGCTTGAGGATCCTCGCCCACACCGCGATCACCTGCGGCGTGGTCTTGGCGAAATTGTTGAAGGAGCCGAAGGTCACATGTCCGTTCTTCAGCGCGGGCAACGGACCCACGTCGGGGCTCGCCGCCTGCGGCTGGAAGCAGGAGAAGCATTCCGGCATGCGCCAGAGTTTCTCGGTGTGGAGTTTGTCGGACTCGCCCGGCGGATCGGCGAAGCGGTCGGTGATCCGCCAGTCCATCGTGGTCAGGCCGGTGGTGTTGGGGTAGCCCAGCCAGGTCACCTGCACCGGCGCCGGCTTGAGGCCGAAGAGCAGCAGCCGTGAATTCTGGGTGTGTCCGGCCAGATCGACCAGCAGGTCGATGCCGTCGCGGCGGATGAGCTCGGCGACCTCCTCCTCCGACCGGTTGTGGATCAGCCGCCAGCTTGGGACAAGTCCCTTGATGCGCGTGGTGTAGTCGTCGACCTGCGCGTTGTTGGAGTAGCAGAAGACCTCGAACTTCTCCTTGTCGTGCGCCGCCAGAATCGGCTCGATGAAATAGGAGACCGAGTGCTGGCGAAAATCCGGCGAGACATAGCCGACGCGCAGCCGGCGCTTCGTGCCCGCGGCCCGGTCTTCCTGGACATCGCGCGGAGGCAGGGGGCGGTCGTAGAGCCTGCCGAACTGCCGGTGAGCTTCGAAGACTTTGGCAAGGTCCGGGTCGGCCAGGAAATTGAGCGTGTACAGGTAGTTGTTCCGCATGACCGAGTCGTCCGGCGTGATCGCCAGACCGGCCTCGATACTCTCGATCGCCTCTTTCAGCTTTCCTTGCTGCTGCAGGACGATGGCCAGATTGTTGTAGAGGTTGGCGCTCTGCTCGCGCGGCTGCCGCTGGATGGCCTGACGGCAGCATTCGGCGGCTTCGTCCAGCTCGCCGATCTGCATCAGCATGGTCCCCAGATGGTCCAGGGCCACGGGCCGCGGATCGATCGCCACAGCGCGGCGGTAGGAGGCGATGGCCTCGCTCATGTTTCCACTTTCGAAGCAGAAGTAGCCAAAGTTGAATTGGTAGAGGAAAACCTTGGGATGCTTGAGCGTGGCCCGCTTCATCAGCTCAAAGGCCTGCTGGGCCCTTCCCATCTGGTGGTTGAGCACTCCGAGAAAGAAAAGCGCGTCGCCGTGGTCCGGGTCAACCGCCAGAATGAGTTTGTAAATCTTTTCAGCGCCCGCCGTGTCGCCGTGCTGCTGCCGATCCTGTGCGATCCGCACGGCCTCCGAAAATGGAATCGGCTGCGACTGCAGACCGTCGGCCAGCGGCAGTGCGATCGTCCGCGCCTTGCCGGCGGATCCCCCGGGACCCTGGCAGCAGTTCTTGGCTTTCCGTCCGCTTCCGCAGGAACAGGGATCATTGCGACCGACGGTGCTCATGTCGTGAAAAGTCTCGTGGGAAACAGCCCTCGCCTGAGGGCCGTCGTGGTCAATCAGGACGCCGCGCCTCCACTATATCCCACTCCCGCATCGCCAACCCTTCGCCCCGGCAAATCCATCTAAACTGGATCCGCCCATGGAAGCCGCACGACCCGACCACGCCTCGTTCCGCAAGCCGATCCGATTGCATCTTGGCGGGCACGATGTGAAGGAGGGATGGACCCTGCTCAACGCGCAGCCGCGGCCCGGCGTCGACGTCGTCGGCAATTGCACGGATCTCTCCATGTTCGCCGATGGCTCGGTCGAGGAGGTCTACGCCTCGCACATCTACGAGCACCTTGGGTTTCGCCGCGAGCTGAGCACGGCGCTCAACGAGGCGGCGCGGGTGCTGCGGACGGGCGGCACGCTTCGGGTGGCCGTTCCCAATCTCGAAGTCCTGATGTCGCTCTTCCTCGAGCCCGGCCTGGACCTCGACGCGCGCTTCTACGTGCACATGATGATCATGGGCGGCCAGTTGGACGAATACGACTTTCACAAGGCCGGATTTTCATTTCAGATTCTCGGCGAGCGGTTGCACGCGCATGGGTTCCGCAACATCCAGCAGGTGGAGAGCTTCGGACTCTTCGACGACACCTCCACGCGGAAGTTCGGCACGGTTCCCATCAGCCTGAATGTGGAATGCACCAAGGGTTGAGGGCGGGGCGGGAGCCCGTCATCGCCCGGCTTTGGCAAAATGGCTTTCCCACATGGCCTGGTAGGCCCGTTCCAGGTGGCGCGTGAATCGCGCCGCATCCATCAACGGAGATGCGATCAAGCGCCGGCGCAGGCCGGCGCGCAGTTCCGTCAGGCGCGGCAGATCAGCTGCCAGTCCGACGGCAATCTTCACATAGTCATCGATGTCCCGGGCGATCAATTCGGTCAGCCCCAGGTTGCTCATCTGGCTCACACCAACGCGACCGACGTGGCTGGCACCCGCCAGCGCGACCACGGGCACTCCCATCCACAGCGCCTCGAAGGTGGTGGTGGTGCCGTTGTAGGGGAAGGGATCGAGGGCCACGTCAATGGCGTTGTAGCGATCAAGGTGATCGAAGGGCGATGCGTCGGTGCCCAGCATTTCAACGCGCTCGGCAGCGACGCCATGACCGGCGAACATCGCGAGGATGGAGTCGCGGACCTTCGGCGCGGTCATGCTCCGATTTTTCAGGAGCAGCCGGGCTGCGGGCGCGCCCTTGAGGATCCGCGCCCAAACGTCGATGACCTGCGGCGTGGTCTTGGCGAAGTTGTTGAATGAGCCGAAGGTGACGCCGCCATGCTTCAGCGCGGGCAGCGGGCCAACCTCGGGGCTGGCAGGCGGTGCCTGGAAGCAGGAGAAGCAATCCGGCATGCGCCAGAGGGTTTCGCTGTGCAGCGCGTCGGTCTCGCCGGGGGGATCGGCGAAGCGGTCGGTGATCCGGAAGTCCATCGTGGTGAGGCCCGTGGTGTTGGGGTAGCCGATCCACGAGACCTGCACCGGCGCCGGCTTGAGGCCGAAGAGCGGCAGGCGATTTCCCGTTGTGTGGCCCGCCAGATCGACCAGGATGTCGATGTCGTCGCGGCGGATGAGCTCGGCGACCTCCTCGTCCGGCCGATTGTGGATCAGCCTCCAATTCGGCGCGAGGGCCTTGATGCGCAGAGTGGTCTCGTCCACGATCGGAGTGTTGGAGTAGCAGAAGACCTCGATCTTTTCCGGGTCATGGGCCTTCAAGATCGGCTCGATGAAGTGCGCGACCGAGTGACGGCGGAAATCCGGCGAGACATACCCGACGCGAAGGCGTCGCGGCGCGCCCGCGGAGTGCTTCTCCGACGCGTCGCGCGGACTCATGGGGCGGTCGAAGAGCGTGCCAAATTTGCGGTGCGCCTCAAAGATGGCACGAGGGTCCGAGTCGGCGGTGAAATTGAGCGTGTACAGGTAGTTGTTCCACGCCAGCGGAAAGTCCGGCTTGATGGCAAGCGATGTCTCGAAACATTCCAGCGCCTCCTTCAGCTTTCCCTGCCGCTGAAAAGTGGCGCCGAGATTGTTCCAGGCGACCGCGTTGCGGGGCTGCGCCTTGATGGCCTGCCGGCAGCACTCGATGGATTCGTCCAGCTCGCCCGTCTGCCGCAGCAACTTGCCGAGGTACTCCCACACCTTCGGCTGGGGATCGATCGCCAGCGCGCGGCGAAAGGCGGCAACAGCTTCGTCGTCGGCCATGACCTGGTCGCAGAAGGCCCCGAGATTGAAGTGGTAGTTGAAGCGCTTGGGATGCTTGTCCGCGGCCTGCTTCATCCAGACAAAGGCTTCCTTGGGTTTGCCCATCTGGTGGTTGATCACGCCGAGCAAGGAGAGGGCGTCACCGTGGTCCGGGTCGACGGCAAGCACCCGCTCGTATATTTTTTCCGCTCCCGCCAGGTCGCCATGCTGCTGACGATCCTGGGCGAGCCGCACCGCCTCGGCCAGCGGCACCGATCGGGGCTCCATTCCATCGGCGCCCGGCAGCACGATCGCAGGGGTCTGGACCGCCGGACCCGCGGCGCGAAGGCAGCATTGCTTGGCCTTGCGTCCGCTGCCGCAGGGGCAGGGATCGTTGCGTCCGCCCGCGCTCATGACGTGCCGCCCGCGAGATGGGTTTCCCACATCGCCCGGTAGGCGCGCTCAAGGTGGCGCGTGAATTCCTTCGCGTCCATCAGCGGCGATGCGCGCATGCGCTGCCGAAGCCCGCCGCGTAGGGCCGCGAGCCGCGGAAGATCACCGGCCAGTGCCACGGCGATGTCCGCGTATTCCTCGCGGTTGCGGCCGACCAATTCGGCAAGTCCGACCGCCGTCAGCCGGCCCGCGCCCATGCGTGCCACGTGAGAGATGCCGGTGAAGGTGATCACCGGCACGCCCATCCACAGCGCGTCGCAGGTGGTGAGGTCGCCGTTGTGGGGGAAGGTGTCCAGCGCGATGTCGATGGAGTTGTATTGCTTCAGATGCGAGTGGTAGTCGTCGCTGCCCAGGAAGACGAGCCGATCCGGCGCCACTCCGCCGCGGGCGAAGGCCTCGGACACCTTGGCGCGGATCGACGGCGACTCAAAGCTGCGGTACTTCAGGGTCAGCCGGGATCCCGGCACGCGGCGAAGAATGCCCGCCCAGGTCTCCAGGAGCCCGCCGTGCATCTTGATGAAGTTGTTGAACGATCCGAACATCACGTGTCCCGCGGTCAGGGCGGGAAGCGGTCCGACCTCCGGCGCATGGTCCAGCGGCCTGAAGCAGGTGACGGTGCGGGGCAGGCGAACCAGCTTCTCGGTGTGGAAGGCGTCGTTGGCCCCGACCGGATCACGGATGTCGTCGGTGAGGCGATAGTCGATCGCGGTCAGCCCCGTGGTGTTGGGATAGGCGATCCACGACACCTGCACCGGCACCGGCTTTCGTGCAAAGACCAGCAGGCGATGCAGCGGTGTGTGCCCTGAGAGGTCGACCAGGATATCGATGCGATCCTCGCGGATCATCCGTGCCACCTCCGCGTCGGTGCGGCCGGCGATCTCGCGCCAATGCGGCACCAGGGATTGGATGCGCCGCGTCACCGCGTCATGCTTCGGATAGTTGTAGAAGCAGTAGATCTCGAAGCGCGACTTGTCGTGCGACTCGAGCGCCGGCTCGACCAGGTGCACCACCGCGTGCTGGCGAAAGTCCGAGGAGACGTAGCCGATCCGCAGCGGGCGTTCGCCGGGCCCGTGCTCGGCCTCGCGCGGCGGCATCCGGGCGATGACCCGCTCATGCCGCTCTCCAAAGGCCTTGTGTTCCTCGAACATCTTGCCCAGATCCGGGTTCGGCCGGTAGTTCAGCGCGTAGAGCATGTTGCTCTGCTGCACCGCGTCGTCGGGATTCAGTTCGCCGCCGCGGCGAAAGCAGGCGATCGCCTCGTCGAGGCAACCTTCGTCGAGCAGCAGGCCGGCGAGGTTGTTGCAGGCGTCAGCGTTGGGCTCGATCTCGATCGAGCGCCGATAGGAGGCGATGGCCTGCGCGCGGTCGCCGATCTCCGCATTGATGATCGCGAAGTTGTAGTGGTAGAGCCGGTTGCCCGGAGCCTGCTCGAGCGCCCGGCGCATCAGAGCGAGGCCTTCGGCGCTTTGTCCGGTTTGGTGCCGCAGAATTCCGAAGAAGAAAAGCGCATCAGCGTGCTCACCGTTGGCGGCCAGGACAAGTTCGAAGAGTTGAGCGGCGGGGGCGAGCTGCCCACGGCGCTGCAATTCGCAGGCGATCCCGACCGCTTCGGCGAGCGGCACGCGCCGCGCCGGCGCTCCTCCCAGCGCCGGCAGCAGCACCGTGCTCGACTTCGCGGCGGGCACCTCGGCGCGGTGACAGCAATTCTTGGCCTTGCGCCCGCTGCCACAGGGGCAGGGATCGTTGCGGTTCACGGCGCTCATCGCGCGCTCTCCGCGTGATGCGCTTCCCACATCGATTGATAGGCCTGCTCCAGATTCCGGGTGAAGCGCTTCGCATCCATCAAGGGGGAAGCCATCAATCGCTGACGCAATCCCGCGCGAAGCGCCGCGAGCCTGGTCCGATCGCCGGCCATCGCCACGGCGATCTCCGCGTATTCATCGCGATTGCGGGCGATCCATTCCGGCATCCCGAGATGGCTCATCAGGCTCGCACCGACGCGGCCCGCATGGTTGCAGCCCGACAGAACGACCACCGGCACGCCCATCCACAGCGCCTCGAAGGTCGTGGTGGTGCCGTTGTAGGGGAAGGGATCCAGCGCGATGTCGATCGTGTGGTAGCGATTCAGGTGCTCCATCGGCGAAGCGTCTGCGGGCAGCAGCTCAATCCGATCGGCGCCGACGCCATGCCGGGAGAACATCGAGTGGATCCGCGCCTGAACGCCCGGTGCCAACAGACTCCGATTCTTCAGAAGAAGCCGCGAGCCGGAAACTCGCTTGAGAAGTCCTGCCCAGATTTCGATCACCTGCGGCGTGGTCTTGGCGAAATTGTTGAAGGAACCGAAGGTGATGCGGCCCGACGCGAGCGCCGGCAGCGGTGCGACCTCCGGGCTCGGCGCGGGAGCCGCAAAGCAGGAGAAGCACTCCGGCAGACGCCAGAGCTTTTCCGTGTGCAGGGCGTCG
Organism: Planctomycetota bacterium; assembly: GCA_021414025.1. Lineage (NCBI taxonomy): Bacteria > Pseudomonadati > Planctomycetota > Planctomycetota bacterium. The sequence continues at coordinate 308,084 of JAIOPG010000006.1, forward strand.
GCCTCGCCCGGCGGGTCGGCGACATGGTCGGTGATGCGGTAGTCGATCGTCGTCAGGCCCGTGGTGTCGGGATAGCCGATCCACGTGACCTGCACCGGCGCCGGCTTGCGACCAAAGACTTGCAGGCAGTTGCCCGTGGTGTGGCCCGCGAGGTCGACCAGCACATCGATGCCGTCGACTCGGATCAGCTCGGCGATTTCATCGATGGTGCGATTCTGGACTGGATGCCAATGAGGCACGAGTTTCCGGATGCGACTCGTGGTCTCGTCCGCGACCGCGTTGTTGGAGTAGCAGAACACCTCGACCTTGCCCGGATCATGCGCCGCCAGCACCGGTTCGATGCACTGCGCGACGGAGTGCTGCCGGAAGTCCGGCGACACATAGCCCACGCGAAGCTTGCGCTGCGCTCCACCGGCGCGATCGCGCTGCGGATCGCGCGGCGCCATGGGTTGGTCGAAGAGCCTGCCGAACTTCTGGTGAGCTTCGAAGATCGCCTTCGGTTGCGGATCGGGCAGCAAATGCATGGTGTAGAGGTAGTGATCCTGCAGGGCCGGATCACTCGGAGCGATGGCCAGCGCCGTTTCGAGGCTTTCCATCGCTTCCGGCAACTTGCCCTGCTGCTCCAGGATGATCGCCAGGTTGCCATGCAGATTCGCGCTGCGCTCGCGCGGCGTCTGGCGAATCGCCTGTCGGCAGCACTCGGCGGCTTCCTCCAGTTCGCCCGTCTGCCGAAGCAGCTTGCCCAGTCGATCCCAGGCGGCGGGCAGGGGCTCGATCGCGATCGCGCGGCGGAAGGATGCGATCGCTTCCTTCTCATCCTTGAGTTCCTCATGCAGAATCCCGAGATTGAAGTGGTAGCTGAGCACCTTGGGATGCATCTGCGTGGCTCGCCGCATTAGGTCGAGGGCTTCCTGTTTTTTCCCCAGCTGGTATTGGAACATTCCGAGAAAGGAGAGAGCGTCGCCGTGGCCGGGATCGGCCGCGAGAATGAGCCGGTAGATCCCCTCCGCGCCGGCGATGTCACCGCTCTGCTGGCGATTCGCCGCCATCTGCGCCGCCTCGGGCAGCGGCACGCGCCGCGATTGCAGTCCTTCCGCGCCGGGCAGCATGATCGAAGGCGCCGTACCGGCAGGACCCTTGCCCGCCTGGCAGCAGTTCTTGGCTTTGCGTCCGCTGCCGCAGGCGCAGGGATCGTTGCGTCCGACCGCGCTCATGGCCCAAGCTCCGCGCTCATGGCTTGCGCTCCGCGACGAAGGCATCCCACATCGATTGATAGGCGTTCTCCAGGTGACGGGTGAAACGTGGCGCGTCCGTCAGGGGCGACTGCCTCATGCGCTGACGCAGGCCCTTGCGCATCGCCGCCAGCCTGGGCAAATCTCCCGCAAGGGCTGCGGCAATCTCGACGTATTCGTCCTTGTCCCTGGCGATCAATTCCGGCAGGCCGATGTTCGTCAACTGGCTCACGCCCACGCGGCTGACATGACTCTCGCCGGCAAGCGTGATCACCGGCACCCCCATCCAGAGCGCGTCGAGCGTGGTGGTGGTTCCGTTGTAGGGGAAGGGATCCAGCCCAAGGTCGACGTGGTTGTAGCAACCCAGATGCGCGGCGTGGTCGGCGTCGCTGCCCAGCAGATCCAGCCGGTCGCCGGACACGCCGTGCTTGGCAAAGGCGGCGCGGATCAGGGCCTGCATCGATGGGGAATGAAAGTTTCTGCTCTTGAGAATCAGCCGCGAACCGGGAACGCGATTCAGAATCCTCGACCAGACCTCGACGACCTCCGGGGAGATCTTCAGGAGATTGTTGAAGGAGCCGAAGGTGATGCGATTCGCCGCCGTCGCCGGCAGGGGACCGACCTCGGGCGCCTCCGTCGGCGGCTGAAAGCATGAGAAGCAATCGGGCAGGCGAAAAAGTTTCTCGGTGTGGAAGGCCTCGCTCTGGCCGGGCGGATCGCACAGCGCGTCGGTGATCCGGTAGTCGATGCTCGAAAGCCCGGTGGTGTTGGGGTAGCCGATCCAGGTCGCCTGCACCGGCGCCGGTTTCCGGGCGAAGAGCATCAGACGGTCATTGCCCGCATGACCGGTGAGATCGATCAGCACATCGATGCCGTCTTCGCGAACCAGCCTCGCCGCCTCGTCATCCGAGAGATCGGCAACGTCGCGCCAATGATGCGCCACTCCCTTGAGGCGGCGGGTCACATCATCCACGATGGTGTGGTTGGAGTAGCAGAACACTTCCACGCGCCGCCGGTCGTGATGGGCCAGGACCGGCTCGATGAAGTGCGCCACGGCGTTGCGCCGAAAATCGCAGGAGACGTAGCCGACGCGAAGGGGAAGCGGGGCGCCATCCGCGGCGTGCTGGCGCGGCGCCCTCGGGGCAAGCCGCGTGACCGGGCGTTCGAATCGCTCGGCATACTTGCGATGCGCCGCGAAAATGGCCGCGCGGTCCGGCTTGGCCAGATAGTTGAGGGCGAAGACGTAGTTGCTGTGGGCCACCGGATTCTGCGGCGAGAGGGCCATCGCCATCGCGTAGCGCTCGATCGACTCGCGGGTGCGTCCCAGCTCCTGCAGGGCGTTGGCCAGATTGGAAAGAACCGGCGCGGCCTGTTCCGGCGGCATGAGCTTGAGGGCCTGTTTGTAGCTCTCCGCCGCTTCGTCCGGCCTTCCAAGTTCCTGCAGCATGAGGCCAAGATTATTGTGCGGCCCCGACTGCGATGGATCGAGCGCGATCGCCCGTCGATAGGCGGCGACGGCCTCCTCGTTGCGGCCGGTGGCCGCGAAGAAGGTTCCGATGTTGAAGTGATAGGCGGCCACATCCGGCCGCAGCGCGATGGCCCGCTGCATCAGCTCCAGCGCCCCGGTGTTGTCGCCGCGATCGTGGCGAAGCAGCCCCAGGAAAAAAAGCGCGTCGGCGTGCTCGGGTTGCGCGGCGAGCGCCTGCTGGTAGGCCGCCTCGGCGGAATCCAGATCGCCCCGCTTGTGGAGTTGCTTGGCTTGAAGCAACGCCTGGTCGACCGGAGTCATCGCCAGATCTCCGCGAGATGGGCTTCCCACATCGTTTGATAGGCGCGCTCAAGATTGCGGGTGAATCGTTCCGCGTCCATCAGCGGCGAATCCGCCAGCCGCCGGCGCAGACCCTTGCGCAGCGCCGCGAGTCTTGGCAAATCTCCCGCGAGCGTCGCAGCGATCTCGACGTACTCATCCCTGTTCTTGGCGACCAGCTCCGGCAGGCCAGTGTTCGTCAGCTGGCTCACGCCCACGCGCCCCGCGTGGCGGTCTCCGGCCAAAGTGATCACGGGCACGCCCATCCACAGGGCGTCGCACGTGGTGGTGGTGCCGTTGTAGGGAAAGGGATCCAGCGCGATGTCGATGGAGTTGTAGCGATCCAGATGCGCCCGCTGCGACTCGTCGGTGCCCATCAGCACCAGTCGCTCGCGGGCCACGCCATGCTTGGCGAACGCTTCGTGCACCACCGCCTGGATCGATTCCGAGTTCAGGCTGCGGTATTTCAAGGTCAGCCGCGACGCTGGAACGCGCTTGAGAATCCGCGCCCAGGTCTCGATGACATCGTGGTTCATCTTGATGAAGTAATTGAACGAGCCGAACATGATGGCGCCGGCCTTGAGCGCCGGCAGCGATCCGACTTCGGGGGAATCGGCGGGGGGCTGAAAGCACGAGAAGCAATCAGGCAGGCGCATCAATTGCTCGGTGTGGAGCGCGTCGGCCGCGCCGGGGGGATCGCACAGAGCGTCGGTGATGCGGTAGTCGATGTTGGTGAAGCCCGTCGTGTTGGGATAGCCGATCCAGGTCGCCTGCACCGGCGCCGGCTTGCGTGCGAACATCAGCAGGCTGTTCTGGTTGGTATGCCCCGCCAGGTCGACCAGCAGGTCGATGTCGTCATCGCGGATCTTCCGCGCGGCGTCGTGGTCGTTCATCCCACCGATGACGCACCAGTGCGGCGACAGGCTCTTGAGGCGCTGCGTCACCTCGTCCTCCACGGTGTCGTTGTAGTAGCAGAACACCTCGACGCGCGACGGGTCGTGGCGAGCCAGCACGGGCTCGATGAAGTGCGCGACGGAGTGCCGCCGGAAATCTCCCGAGACATAGCCGATGCGGAGCGGGCGCGGCGGGACATTCCTCGGCCGCGGAGCGAATCGCGCGATCGGCCGCTCCAGCAGGGCGCAGAGCTCGCGATGCGCCTTGAAGATGGCGGCACCATCCAGGCTGGGCACATAGTTCATGGTGGAAATCAAGTTCTGGATCAGGGTCTGCGACTCAGGTCGCAGTCGAACCGCCCGCTCGAGGCACTCGATCGCCTCGTCGAGCTGGCCGACATCCCTCAGCGCCAGGCCCAGGTTGTTGTGGGCCAGCGCGTGCTTGGGATTGATCTCGATCGCGCGGCGATAGGCGGCGATGGCCTCGGGATAGCGCTCGAGGTCGTCGTAGAGCTTGCCGATGTTGTAGTGCAGGTTGGCGGCGCCGGGAACCTTCGCCAAGCCGCGTCGCATCAGCTCCAGCGCCTCGTCGTATCGCTTCTCCTGATGCCGCAACACTCCCGTAAAAAAAAGTGCCTCGCCGTTCTCGGGATCCGCTTCGAGGACGAGTCTGTAGATCCGCTCGGCCCCTTCGCGGTCGCCGCCCTCATGGAGATCCTGGGCCAGCGATATCGCCTCCGCCGGAGAAAGTTTCTGAGCCGGCGTTCCGTCCGCGGCCGCAATGGTGACCGCGCCTCCGCGACCCGCCGGAGCTCCGGGTCGATGGCAGCAGTTCTTCGCCTTGCGCCCGCTTCCGCACGGACAGGGATCGTTGGGGCTCGGACTGTGCATGCCGGGGGAAAGTATAGATCGGAAGCCGCGCCGGACTTTCCGAACGCGACGCCCCGCGGCTCACATGCGCTTCAAAAGCTCGGCCACGGCGCGGCGCCGCTCCTCGGGGGAATTGCCCGCGTCGCCTCCGACGGGATCGACGACCTGCGATGGCGGATTGCCGCTGATGATCCGCGAGCCCTTGCTGTAGGTGAGGTAGGAGAACGCCCACGAGAGAAAGACCAGGATGCGGTTGTGAAAGCCCACCAGCGAGACCAGATGGATGAAGAGCCATAGCAGCCACGCGGGGAGTCCGTGGAATTTCATTCCGGCGAGCTCCGCGACCGCCTTGGCACGGCCGATGGTGGCCATCGTTCCCAGATCGCGGTAGCGGAAAGCGCCGCGTGACGGACCTACGGCGCTGCTGCTCGAAGTCTTCCCTCGCTTGACGGCGTCGGCAGCCTTCTTCCGGGCGATCGCCTCGCGCTTGATGATGCCGGCGACGAAGCTGCCCATCTGCATCGCTCCCTGGGCTACGCCGGGCACCGGCTTGCCGCTCTTGGCGCAGCGGATCGCCGCCATGTCTCCGATCACGAAAACTTCCGGGCTTCCCTTCACCGAGCAATCCGGCGCCACCTTTACGCGGCCGCTGGAATCCAGCTCGGCGCCGAGCGTGGCACCGAGCGCGCTGGCCTTCACGCCCGCCGACCACACCACGGTGTTGGCCTGGATGCGCTCGCCGTCGATCTCCACGCCGTCGGCGAAGACGTTGTTGACCTTCTGCTTCAGGCGCACCTCCACGCCGATGTCGATCAGCGCCTTCAGCGCGGACTCCGAGGAAGCCTCGCTCATGTTGGCGAGCAGCCGCGGACCCGCCTCCACCAGAATCACCCGGGCGCTCGCCGCGTCGAAGCGGCGGAAGTCCCTCGAGATGGAATCCACGCCGAGCTCCTTGATGGCGCCGGAAAGCTCCACGCCGGTGGCTCCGCCTCCGACCACCACGAAGGTGAGGTGCGCCTGCAGGGCGTCGGGATCGGTCTCCGCCTCCGCGTCCTCGAAGGCGCGGAGAATTCGGCTGCGGATCGCGCCGGCATCCTCGAGCGATTTCATGCCCGGCGCGAAGGCTTCCCACTCGTCGCGGCCGAAGTAGCTGGAGCTGGCTCCCGCGGCCAGCACGAGATAGTCATAGGGGGCGGCCGTGCCGTTGGCGAAGAGCACCCGGCGCCCGGCGCGGTCGACGCTCTGGACCTCGTCATTGAAGACGTAGGCATTCTCCTGGCCGCGGAAGATGCGCCGGATGGGAAACGCGATGTTCGAGGAGGGCAGCACCGAGGTCGCCACCTGGTAGAGCAGCGGCTGGAAGAGGTGGTGGTTCTTCTTGTCGATGAGCACGACGTTCACGGGCGCCCGTGCCAGCGATTGAACCACCGCGATTCCACCGAAACCGCCGCCGATGACGATCACCATTGGCGCATCAAGATCGGGCACGAAAACCATGGTAGCCGCCCGAAAAGAAAACCCCGGAGCGGAACTCCGGGGTCGTGGTGCAATCTAAAAAGCCCGAGGCCTGCGAGACTCAGATCCTTCGGCGCCGCGCCGCCAGTCCAACCAGTCCAAGCAGGGCCGCGGCACTGGGAGCCGGCACGGCATAGATCTCCAGGAAGGCATCGTCAACGAAGCCGACACTCTCGACGCGATTGATGTCGGGAAGCGAAGCCTCGGAGAAGGCCACCTGCATCAGGATCCAGCGCGTGTTGGCAGGAATGATCACATTGACCAAGGCGCCCTGCCACGTCCCCACGTTGCCGTCGAAGGTCGGCGCGGTGGCATCCAGCGGTCCGAAGATCGTGCCATAGCTGTTGCCCGTGAAATAGCTGATGTAGACGCCGCCAACCGCCGCCGGCGCGTTGGAGTTGAAATAGGCGTACGCCACCAATTGGGCGTTTCCGGAGTCGATGAGCGCCCCATAGGACGAGACATCGATGACCTGGCCCGCCTGGGTGGTGCCGCCGCCATTCTTGGCCATGCGCAATTGGTTGAAGCCGTTGAGCGGCGAGGACCCGCTGTCGAATCCGGTGATGGTGGAGGACTCCTGTCCCCACACGCCTTGATAGAGCGGGAAGTTGCCCAGCGTGTTGGTGAAGGTGTCCACTGCGTTGGTCTCGAAGCTGGGATCGGTCAGCAGATTCGCCGAGGCCTGCGACGCCAAAGCCATCGCCGCGAGGGTCGCCGAAATGCTCACGCCGAATCGGCAAAGAGACAGCGCGTCAGAAAGGGAATTGTTTTTCAAATCGGAACTCCAGGGTGTTGTGGGGGGCAAGGAAACGAGAGCGCCATATCGGCTAAGCGGCGCATCCTTGTCCACCGGCACAGAAGATTTGCTCCTCGGCCCCGCTGGACCCAACGCCTTGTTCCATCAAGAGATAGACAGGCCGCGAGTGGTCGTCCTCGAGCTTGAGGCGAAGAATCGCGATGTCGATCCTCAAAAAGAGTGGGACGAGCCTTTCGGCCCGTCCCCTCCAAACGAATGAACGTCTCATTCGTGTTCCGATGAAGACGGTTTGCTCAATGTTGGCGCTGGCGCCGGGCCATGATTCCGCTCAACGCCACCAGACCAATGACGCCTGGAAGCGGCACGGGGACCATGCCATTGATCTCGATGCGCGTGGATCCCATGGACTCGGTCCAAGTCAGGCCGCCATTGAGGCTGAGCTCGGTGAACAGGTCGAAGTAGGACTGGATCCGGTAGAGCGGGCCGGAGTCGGATTGAAACATGATTTCATTCGTGTACTTTCCGAGCGACTTCTTTGTGGAACTCTCTCGGATCATGATGGATTCAAAATCAGGCATGGATCCGGTCAGATGCAGCGACAGCATTTCAGAGTCGTAATACGTGGTGAAGATCCGGGAATTGAATCCCGTGAAGACATCGCTGAAGTCGCTGGACATGATTTGCCACGTCGGCATCTGAAACAGCGATCCGTTCACGCTGATGCTCGATGTGGTACGCCCGTCGCATTGGCCAAAGGAGCTCTCCCCTGGAAGCGGCGGGGCGTGTTCGGCGCCTGCCCAGTCAAAAGCAAGGTTGACAAGAATGTCCTGGGTGGGGCTGACGCGGTAATGGGCCGGCGCATCAATCCGCTGGTACAGGCGGTCTCCGCCCAGGGCATATGGATTTGGAGAGACAAGCTCGGCTTGGGTGGCACCGACTGCGCAGGCCATGACGCATCCGCCGAGGGTGAGACAACGATTCCGCATTGGGAACTTTCTTCAATTGTGCGGGGTCGAACGAAATTTCTAAGCTGAGCATCCGAAGGACGCAAATCGCTCAAGTCACACAATAACACTATGAAATCGAATAGCCAGACCTATTAAATATAATCATCACAATAAATAAAATGCGGCATAATTCATTTCACGGGCCTCATTCATTTCACAGGCATAATTCATTGCGAGGCCCCGATCCATGCCCGTGAGGGCACCTTCCCACACAGAAGTGCTCGGGTGCCCTCCTCGGGCGGTCACGGGCAACGCCGACTTGTGCGCCGATCCGCTCCAGGCAAATTCCAACTCCGCCTCCATCAAGAAAAGCGGGCGAGGGGTGTGAGCCCTCGCCCGCGGTCATGGCGATCAAATGAAATTCAAATCACATGCGGCGGCGACGCGCCGCAATGGCTCCGCTGAGTGCCAGCAGGCCGGCGACACCCGGCGCCGGCACGGTCGGACCGATGTCAAAGTGTCCGGCTCCATCGGCGGGAATCCAGGTCTGTCCGCCATCAAGGCTGAGCTCGGTGAAGACGTCGAAGAAGGAAGTGATGCGGAACTCCGAGTCAAAGGTCGGAAAGATCGGCGACTCGCGGATGGCGTACTTGCCGGTGGATTGCAGCGTGGGGCTCTCGCGGATCATCAAGGGACCGGTCGGTGTATTGACCTCGATGTTCAGAGCCAGCATTTCGGTGTCGTACAAGCGGGTCGATCCGTCGGCGCTGATCTCGGTGAAGACATCGAAGAAACTGCATTCCATCTGGCCGAACACGGGCTCGCCCGGCGGCAGGCCGTTGTGGCTCTTGAGGACCGTGACATGACCCCGGCTTTCGCCGAATGAAACCGTGCCCGGTGGAGGCGCATCGTGTCTTGGGCCATCAAAATCCCAATCCACAAAGATGTCAAAGAAGCCGCCGGGAAGGTACGAGTCGGAAACTTGGAAGCGCATCGCCGCTCCCGTCTGGTGATACGGGCGGTTGCCGCCCAGGGCGTAGGGATCCGAAGAGATGAAGTCCGCCTGCACGGCTCCGGCCGCGCAAGCAATCGCCAATCCAACCACGGAAAAATTGAGTTTGTTCAAGGGGCATACCTATGGAATGAAGGGAACGGACGAAACTTACGAAGCCATGCGGTATAAGGGCGCATCGTGCTTCGGGAGCAGTTTGTCCCAACTGCGGCTTGAAGCAAGCGAATGTCGTGAAAAAATCTTCATTTCGAATAAATGCATTTTCGCCCGCAATCAAAAGAGCGGGGGCTCGAAAGCCCCCCAATGAAGAAGTGTCTTGGATGAAATGAACCGAATCAGTGGCGACGACGCCGAGCGGCGAATGCGCCGCTCAACGCCAGGAAGCCGGAGACTCCCGGAGCCGGCACGGTCGGACCGACCAGCTCCACGTGCATCGCCGTGTCGGAGTCGGTCCACGTCTGGCCGCCATCCAGGCTGAGTTCGGTGAAGATGTCGAAGAAGGAATTGATCTGGAACAGCTGTGGATCGCCAGAATCCGCGAAGTCCTTGCGGATGTAGTTGCGGCGGAAGTAGGCCCCGTGCGCGCCGCGCACGGGCTTGCAGCGGAGCATGATGTCATGGTTGCTGCCGTCGCTGAGGGTCCCCGTCGCATGCAGGTCAAGCGACAACATCTCGGTGTCGAAATACTGGGTCTCGCCGTCGGGGCTCACGCCCGTGAAGACATCGACGAAACTGCTGTGCAGGGTTCCGAGCCAGGGTTCGCCGGGCGGAAGTCCGTTGAGACTGATGCGCAGCGAGACCGTACCGTCGCTTTCGCCATAGGAGGGCCCGGCGCCGGGGAGCGGCGGATCGTGCGGCGCCCCGCTCCAAGTGAAATCGCAATCGACAAAGACGTCGAAGAAGCTGTCAATGTGAAAGCGAGTGGGCCCGCCGGTCTGGTGGTACTGGCGATCGCCGCCGAGCGCGTAGGGATCCGGCGTGATGATGTCGGCATGGGCCACTCCCGCCGCGCAGGCAAGGGCAAAGCCGGCAATGGAAAAACTCATGGAATTTTTCATGATGCCATCCTGGTGAATTGAGGGAACCCACGGCGAAACGTAAAAGCTTTGCGGTAGAAGGGCGCAAGACGCTTCGATGACAAGTTTACTCAGAGTCGGGCCGAGGCAAGGGAATTTCCTGAAAATTGGAAAAATTGTGCTGCAAAAACAGGGCTTTCGTGCGACGGGTGCCGGCCCACCCTCAAAGGCATCGTGGTTTCCCGCTCACCCGGCGGGGACGCGAAGGGCACCCGGATTCGCTTTATATTCCGCGGCATGCCGATCCGCGGGATCACCCCCATCCTGAACGTGAGCAGTGTCCCCAAGAGCCTGGAGTGGTTTGAATCGCTGGGGTGGCACCGCGGTTTCACCTGGGGCGACGATGGCATGATTCCCGGAGCGGCCAGCACAGATGCAAAGGGCGACGCCCATTTCGGCAGCGTCTGTGCCGGTGACGAGAAGAGCGAATCCCAGATCTTCCTCTGCTGCAGCGGCCAGGGTTCGCGCGGCACGATCATGCCCCGCTGGCCGGGAGACGATCAGACCGACGGCGTCTGGATGAGCTGGTGGATCGACTCGATCGAGTCGCTCGATGCTCTGCATGTCAAGGCCGTCGAGCTGGGTTACATTGTCACCATGCCGCCGACCGACGAACCGTGGGGCGTCCGCGAGTTCCATCTTCGGCATCCCGACGGGCACATGTTTCGGGTTTCATCCTTCCGTCCTTCGGGAAAATAGTCCGGGATTCGCGCACACGCTCTTACAAGGAGAGTCACATGAAAAATGGAATGGTTCGGGTCGCCATCGCGGCGCTGGTCGGCGGCATCATCTGGTTCGTCTGGGGGACGCTGATCCACACGGTGATCTTCGGCCACGAGAACTACAACAAGCTTCCAAACGAGGCCCAGGTGAGCGAGACGCTGCGCGCCGGCGGCCAGCCCGACGGCGTGTATTGGCTGCCTTGGTTCGACGAATCCAAGATGAGCGACCCCGCCGCGGAGAAGGCCTACGACGAACTGCTGCGCAAGGGACCGGTCGCGATGATCGTCTACCGGAAGTCCGTGGAATCGTCGGCGATGACCGGCATGATGGTCTGCGAGTTTCTCAGCGGGCTTGCGGCCTCCATCATGATCGCCATCCTGCTGAACCGTAGGCAGTGGCACCCCGTTCGTGCCGCGGCGGTGCTGTTCATCGTCAGCGTCTCGTACTGGCTCTCCTGCAATTTCTCGGACTGGATCTGGTACGGCTATCCGTGGAGCTGGGTGCAGGTGGTCCTGATCGAACAGTCGTTCGGCTGGGCGATGGCCGGCTGCGCCATGGCGGCGATCGTGCGCACCCGGCGCGGTTCGGCGCGTTGACGATGTATTGAACCGCGACGGATCGCGCGGCTACGAGTCCGATGTCCGGAGCCAATGCGGCAGGACTTCACTCAGGTATTGCATGAACTTCCAGAGGCCCACGCGGTGCTCGAGCGTGCCGTCGCGGTTCACCTTCGCCTCCGGGAAGGCGATGCCCACGCCGAACAAGCCCGGGGCGATGACGCCGTTGCTCGGGTTGTGGCGCAGCTCGTGCAGCCCGGCGACCGGGATGTGCCGCCGCGCAAATCCCACCGCGTAGATCGCCTTCGTGCAGCGCGGCAGATAAAGCTTCATGTTGGCTTCGGTGGATTCATGGCGCTCGAGCCTCGGGTGGCACGCGGCTTCGATGTGCGTCCGCGCCCACTCCGCGGTGGCGCCCTTGAGGCCGGTGTCATCGTTTTGAATCCAGTCGCCCATGGGCACCGCGAAGCGCAACGGCGCCTGGAAGAAATTGACCACCTGCTTCACGCCGCAATGCTCGATGAGAAGCCGGATGGCCAGGATCGCCGAGTGCGACGAGCCGAAGACGGCGACTGTGTCCTTGGCAGAGCAGTGGCCCGCCAGGCGCTGCGCGTCCATCGCGTCGGCGAGCGGGATTTCCTCGACGCCGGGAAGCCGCAGCGACACGGGATCGGCGCCGATGGCCAGCACCACGTTGTGCGAGCGGATGCTGCTGCCGGCCAGGGCAACGTGCCACACCTGGTCATGAGCCTTCAACGAGTTCGCCGGAGTCTCGAAGCACACCACCTGCCGGCGAAGCTGCGCCGTCACCCACTCCAGCGGCTCCGCCATCCGGTGCAATTCGCAGGTGCGCGTCGGGTCCTGCTGGTGCAGCGAGAATCCGCGGTCGCATTCCCTGTAGTGGAACGCCTTGCAGCAATTCAGGAACTCCACGAACAGTCCGACATTGGTGTTGCCGGAGACGTTGCGCCATTTGGTGCCGAAGTCCCCGACCTTGAACTGCGGATCGATCCAGGCGACTCGCTTCGGATCCACGCCGGCGTCGATCAGCTTGCCCACCGTGGCGATGCCGGCAGGACCGGCGCCGACGACGGTCCAGTCGAAGTCGGCGCCGGGCGTGTGCTCCTTCGTGCTCATGAAGGTGCAACTCTACTCAACGGACTTGCTCAGCGCTTCTTCCTTGCCGGCGGTCTTGCGGCCGCGTCCGGCGCCTTGTCCGTCGGCTTGGCTGGCGTCGTCTCGTCCATCCTCATGTTAATGGCCTTGTCGTCGCGGTAATCGAACAATCGCTCCGACACCCGCTTCCACATGTGATTCGCGCCGATGGCGTTCTTGCCCACCGCCATCGAGTAGCCGCGGTCGATGTTCAGGCCCATCCCATCGGTGACTTCCTTCTCATCGGCGCTGAGGAAGACGAATTGCCAACCGGCCTCCTTCATCTGGGCGATCATGGCTTTCACCTGCACGCCGTTGAACTCACGGCTGGCGTTCTCGTGCCCGTCGGTCACGATCACAAAGACGATTTTGCCAGGCCGCAAGGCTTCGGGCTGAGCGGCCAGGCTCGCCTTCAGGTCGAGAATGCCGCGTCCCACCGCGTCGTAGAGCGGCGTGTTGCCACGGGGCACATAGGTTTCCTCGGTCAACTTTGGCACCAGGTTGATGTCAGTGAACTTGTGGATCACCTCGTAGGGGTCCTGGCCGTCGAACTGCACCAGTGTGAGCGTGGCCGGCGTGGGCTGGGTCTGCTGCTCGCCCAGAAATGTGTTGAAGCCGCCGATGGTGTCCTGCCGGATGATCTGCATCGATCCCGTCCGGTCCAAAATGATGGCAATGTGCGTGCGACCGCCTTGTGACTGCGTCATGCGTGTCCCTTTCGGTTGGAGCAACAAAATATGCAGAGGCCGAACCGCGATGGCTCGGTCTCGGGTGCCACAGTAGGGGAGCAAAGATGAAAGTCAATGGTCAAGTTGAGATTTCAATGGCAAATGATTCCGCTTCCCCTACGGGGAAGAATTCTTGGGAAAAATGTGGCCCGATGCACTGGAAGCCTCACAGCATCAGGCCGTCCTCCTGCAATTGCTTCAAAAATTGACCCGAAGTGTTGGCGATCGCGGCCATCTCGCGATAGTCCTGCGACGCCCGCCTGATCGCCTCGTGGTCCAGAGGCGTCGCCAGTTGAAGCATGTACAGCTTCTCCAGCAATTCATTGCGTTTCTGTCGCTGCATTCCGTTCATAGACCCGTAGAACCGCACCAATGGATGGATTGAATCGCCCCTGAGCGGCGTGGCGTTTGGCTCCGCCGGCCTCGGCGACGGGTCATAGCAATTGACCCGGGCCGAATCAATCGGCTGGAAATTGGGATTCGAATCGGCGGGTTCGGACTTCTCGTGAACGGGAAAGGAAATCATGTCGTGGCTCCACGACATCAGAGTGGCATCAGCTTGCAGGGGTGCCGCCGAACGTCGGCAGCGCTGATGTGCTGGAGTCGGCCGCTTGAGCAGCCTCTCCGCCGCATCGCCCCTTGCAGGGCCGACCTCGGCACCGTGATCTCGCCTTCGCGAATTCGGTTGCCGCCCAGGCTTTCGAGGTCTGCCCAGGGCTCTTGATGCTGGCCGGACTTTAATCCGGCGCGTTTGGGTTGTCAAGAGTTCCCGGCGCGTCTTCGAAAACTTCCCGGACAAAAATTCATGAATGCGATGACGGCGAAACTCTAGTCCCAAAAGAAAACAATCTTGCGAATCGATAGACTTTGAAACTTGCATTTTGGGTCTGAATCTTATGGTGCAGGACTCGAATGGAATCCCTTACAGAAAAGCAAATCGTGGAAGACAAGAATTTTCGGGTCAGTTATCTCGCGCTGCAGGCGGTTCATGAAGGCATCCTGATCAGCGATGCCGACGGCCGCATCACCATGGTCAACGACGCATTCCTCAAGATCACCGGCTACGGCAAGTCGGAGATTCTGGGTCAGACCTGCGCTTTCATCCAGGGACCGGGAACAGATCCCCGGACCCGCGCGTTGATCCGCGAGGCCCGCGAGAACCGGGAGAAATTCAATGGCGAGATCCTCAATTATCGCAAGGACGGCACCACCTTCTGGAACGACCTCTCCATTTCGCCGGTGCTCGACCGGCAGGGCCAGCTCATCCATTTCATCGGCATCACGCGGGATGTCACCGAACGCAAGCGGCTGGAGGACGCCCGGGAAGCGGCCCTGGGGCTGCTTCAGAAGATCACCAGCCAGGTGCCCGGCGTGGTCTATCAGTTTCGACTGCGCCCCGACGGCAGCTACTGTTTTCCGTTTTCCAGCAAGGCCCTGCATGACATGTACCGGCTCACCCCCGAGGAGATTCGCGAGGATGGTGCCAAAATGTTCAACGTGGTTCACGTGGACGATCGCTATGGCTTCATGGCTTCCATACAGAAGTCCGCGCTGGAGTTGACGCCGTGGATTCAGGAGTACCGCGTGCAGTTCGAGGACGGCGCGGTGCGCTGGCTCTTCGGCAATTCGCTTCCGCAGAAGGAGGCGGATGGCTCGGTGCTCTGGCATGGATTCGTCACCGACATCACTGAGCGCAAGCAGATGCGCGAGCGGGTGAGCAAGCTCGCCTTCCACGACGCGCTCACCGGCTTGTCCAATCGGAATCTCTTCTACGACCGACTGAGCCAGGCGCTGGCCGCCAGCAATCGCAGCGGCCACTACGGAGCGGTGCTCTTCATCGACCAGGACAAGTTCAAGCCGCTCAACGACATGCATGGGCATGCGGCCGGTGATGCGCTGCTGATCGAGATGGCCCAGCGGCTGAAGCGGTGCGTCCGCGAATCGGACACCGTGGCGCGGTTCGGCGGCGACGAGTTCGTGGTGATCCTGGACGGATTCAGCGACGACCAGAGCGAATCAACCGATCAGGCCCGGGGCGTCGCGGAGAAAATCTGCGCCGCGCTGCATGAGCCCTACACCCTCACCATCAAGCAGGAGGGTCAGCCCGAGGAGACCATCGAGCATCTCGGCACGGCCAGCATCGGCGTGGCCATGTTCCTGGACAAGACCGACAGCCAGGAGAGCATCCTCAAGCGGGCTGACATGGCCATGTACCAGGCCAAACGGCAGGGCGGCGGCATGATTTGCTTCGACAAGTCAAGAGTGCTGGCGCTGGATGCCTCGGTGGCTCAGACCGCCGGCGCCTGATCCTTCGTGCGGGTGATCTGCGGTGGTTATCCGTGCGGATGAAGCGGGCTACGGCAAGTGCATGCGGTCGTAGATGGCATCGAGCAATGATGTGCCCGGCTGCGTCGCGTCCTCGCTCAGCTCCCAGAACATCACGCCGCCCAGCGACTCCTGATTCGCGAAGTCCACCTTGGCGCGCATCGACTCGGGATCGTCGTAGGTGATGAATTGCTTCTTGGCTGCGGAGTACAGGTAGGGCACCTTCGCCTGCGCATTCCAGTGGCGCGTGTATCCGCCCGCGCCCGTGAACACGCCATTGCTGTAGGTCAGCACGCCGCTGCTGAAGAGCGTGTTGTAGGGAAACTCCGTCTCGCCCAGCGCAGGTGAGGTCGCCTCCGTGCCGGACTGGCCCAGGCCGTCGCCGTTCGGCCCCGGATTGACGTTGTTCCAGCCGCGCCCGTAAAAGGGCATGCCCACAACGATCTTTGACGCGGGCACGCCGGCGTGGCCGTTGAGCCCGTTCCGGTAGTTGCCGATCGCGCCGCTGACCGACCACATCGCCGCATAGGGCGTCGGATCGACATTCACCATCGGCGAGTTGAGCCCGGTGTAGGAATCCCATCCGCCGTGGAAGTCATAGCTCATGACGTTGATCCAGTCCACGATGGATGCGATGGCCGCAGGATCGATATCCGCGATGTGCGCATCACCGGCCGGCGCCGCGATGGAAAGGTAGTACGTGTGGCCGTCGAGTGCGGACTGCTGGTTCATCCGGCTGCGCAGCGCCTGCAGCAGCAGCAGGTAGTTGGCGCCGTCGGTGGCTCGGTCGGCCGGAACGTCGCCGTCAAATCCGCCTCCGCCGGGATATTCCCAGTCGATGTCGATGCCGTCGAAGCCGTAGCGGGCCATGACGTACACCGCCGACTTGGCGAAGTCGGCGCGCTTCTGCGCGTCGCGCACGATGGAGAAGAAGGGCGCCGAAAGCGTCCAGCCGCCGATGGAAATCATCGTGCGAAGCTTGCTGTGCGAGTTCTTCAGGTCGCGCAGCTGGGCGAAGTTGCTCCCTTCGCGGTAGGCCGGTGACATGGTCAATGCTTCCGCGCCGCTGTTGGCGCCGGTGTCCGCCCACTCGTCGAAGAGACCCACGCCGGCGCTGAGCGCGGGACCCGCCGGCTGCTGAAGGAAATTGGCGTAGTCGGTGTAGGTCCAGCCGCGGTACCACGACACGGTGCGGTTCCATGCGGCGGGCATGGTGCGGTCCAGCGGAATCAGGAAGGCGTAGTTGACCACGTTGATTCGATCGGCGCGGATCTGAGTCACGGGAAAATTCTTCTGGTAGATGCCCCAGTTCGGGTAGTAGCCGACGATCTTCCGTTGCTCCACCGTGGGCATCTTGGTGTAGTCGGCCGGGTCGATGACAGGCGTGCACGGGCCAAACGAAAGAAGGACCAGGCCCGCATCGCCACCATCCACTTCGCCGGAGGCGTCGAGATCGGCGCGGCATCCAGGGCAGGGGCCGAAGTCCAGCAGCACCAATCCGATGTCGCCGCCATCCACCTCGCCGGAGCCGTCGAGATCGGCGGGGCAGTTGGGGTTGTTGCCGCCACCACCGCCACTACCACCGTCCGCGCTGAACACCACATTGGTTGGTGCAACGCCCGGCGTGGACGTGGTGTAGATGCAGCCGATTTCCGCCGAAGCGCCCGGCGCCAGCACGCCGTTCCAGCCGGCATTGACCACCGTGTAGTGATTGCCGACATGGCTCTGAATGGAGCCGTTCCAGAGGCTGGTGATGTTGGCGTTCCAGTCGAATTGCAACGTCCAGCTTGAGGTGGAGAGAGCGGTGGAGTTGGTCACGGAGAACGCGCCCTGACCGCCGGTGGTCCATTGATCGGTAAAGGTGAATGTGGTGGCGGCCAGCGCGGTGCGTGCAAGCAGCAAAAGCGCGAACGCACTTACAGCGAGGCGGTTCGTTTGCATGGTGATGGGCCTTCTTGGGGTGGGGTTCTCTTGGGCATAACTCAACCGCAATCAACACCTACACACGGGGTTCTCTACGGATAGGGGGGTAAAAATGTTGCATTTCAAGTAATGCTTGGGGGAAATCCCGCCGATGTCGCCTAGATCGCCCAAACCACTTTTGGGGCTTCAACCATCAGGAGCAATCTTCGTGGCACAAATTTCGGATCTGACTCAAGAGCAACTCAATCAGCAACTGCAGCGATACCTCAAGAAGGCCGACATCGTCGGGACCGAGGATGAGCGCATTCGCTGCAGGCACATTGTGCAGCGGTTGCGCACGGAGATTTCGAAACGCCAGCATCCGATCGTCTCGCAGGAACATGCATCGCAGGAGTCATCCGGAGGCGAGGGCGACGCTTGCTTTGACCAAGCCGTCATGATCCTCAAGAGCGGCCACACCGACGAGGCGTGCAAGGGCTTTCAATCCCTCGTGAAGCGAGATCCAAAGTCTGCCGACGCCTGGGCCGGGCTCGCCATCTGCAGGCTCTACCAACTCGCGAAGGGCAAGAACATGGAGGACGTGATGTTCGCATTTGCCCAGGCGAAGAAGTTTCGACTTCACCGAGCCAAAGATGTTGATCGCCTTGTGCTCACGCATGCCTCCTGTGTCGTCAAAACTTATTACACGGTGCTTTCGCGGAGCTTGGCCACGGCCAAGGCGGATCCCATCAAGGCCGCGCCTGAGGGCTTGACGGCAACCGCTCCTGCGGTCGAAGGTGCTCGATTTGTCACCAACTCATTTTCGCAACTCGCAACGGTCGGCGCCGGCGGAGCGGGCATCGCCCTTGACGGGTTCTCGGCCATGACCGACATGAAAATGCTTCAAGCCACCGTGCTGGGCCTCGTCATTTCAATCAGCGCTTCCGTGAATGCATTTGTCAATGTGTCCGTGCCCGAGTATCGCGAATTCAAAAAACTTCTTGACCTGATTGAGTCCCCCACAATCCTTTTTGAAAAGCCGGAACTGAAGGGATCCGTCGAACCGGGCTTTGATGTGCTGCTCGGCATCGGGATCGTGTTTGCGCCATTCCTTTTTGCCTGGTGGACGCTGCGCAAGGGGTACACGTCAATCTCTCGCGTCGCTGCGTTCGCATGGATGGTCATGTTTCTGGCCATTTTCACGGTACGAAACAGCCACTGAGAAGTGTGTCGAGGCGGGCGGCGAGGTGTCGGCGTTCTCGCCGTGTTCCAGCGGGCGCGACTCAAGATACTCTTAAGCCATGGCCACCAAAATGAGTTCGATGGCGTCCTTTGCCTTCGCGCAGTTCCTCATCGCATCGTTCATCGCATGTGCCTGCACTAACAGCACCGCGACCGAGCACGCGACGGGACTCTCGGACAAAAACGCCATCCTTGACACCTTTCATTGGACCCCGATCTTCAACGGCAAGAATCTCGACGGCTGGACGCAGTTTCCGCCGGCCGCAGCCATCACGCCGCCTGCAACTCCGGCTCCCGCGTCCGCGCCGCCCCCAACCTGGTCCGTGCTCGACGGCGTCCTCCGCACCACCGGCACACCCGTGGGCTACATCGCCACCACCGCGCTCTACACCGACTTCGAACTTGAGCTCGAGTGGCGCTTCGATCCCGCCAAGGGCGCGGGCAATAGCGGCGTGCTTCTGCGCGTGCAGAACCCGGATAAAGTCTGGCCCGCATGCCTGGAGGCTCAGCTTCAATCGGGCAGCGCCGGCGACATCTGGAACATCGGCAACTTTGCCGCCACGGTCGACCCCTCGCGCACCGACGGCCGCCACACCACGCGCATCGGCGAGAGTAATGAGCTGGCGCTGGGCCAGTGGAACAAGTATCGAATCGTGATGGATGGCGGTTGGCTCTCGCTGTGGGTCAACGGCAAACTGCAGAACGTGGCGACCGGCGTCCAGCGCGTTGCCGGGCGCATCGCACTGCAGAGCGAGGGCGCCTGGATCGAATTCCGGGACATCCGCGTCCGACCACTCATCTCGAAATAATCACCTCGGCGCCGAGAAGCCCATTATTCATGGAAATAATGCCTATTTAAATTAAATATAGGTAATTTATATATTTATTGGTTCTTTGACATAAATACGCATAGACTCTCCTTATGGACCCAGTCTCAAATCCGTTCTCGCCAGGGGCCGGTATCCCTCCGCCCGTTCTTGCCGGCCGAGACGACATGCGTGAAACGGTTCGCGTGGTTCTTGAGAGGCTTCGCCGCGGTCTGCAAACCAAGAGCATCATGATGATCGGCCTGCGCGGCGTGGGCAAGACCGTGCTGCTCGACCAGATGCGCGACGACGCCGAGGCCACGGGCATCCAGGCCGTCTGCTTCGAAGCCCCCGACACACGCTCGCTTCCCGCGATCTTTGCCCCGCAGCTCCGCCATCTGCTGCTTCGACTTTCCCGCAACGAGCAGGCGAAGACCCACGCCCAGAACGCACTGAAGGGGCTCTCCAGTTTTGCCCGCGCGCTGAAGGACAAATTCAAGGACATCGAGGTCGGCTACGACTTTGAACCGGAGCTTGGCCCCACCTACAACGGCGACCTGGAGCACGATCTGGAGATGCTGCTGGAAGCCTCCGGAACCGCGGCGCAGAAAGCCGGCACGGTGCTGGCCATGTTCGTCGACGAGATGCAATTCGTGGAGTCGGACGAACTTGCCGCGCTCGTCGTCGCGCTGCACCGCATCTCGCATAAAAAACTTCCGGTGGTCCTGGTGGGCGCGGGTCTTCCGCAACTGCGCGAGCGGATGAACCAGGCGACGCAGATCGCCGACCGCCTCTTTGACTATCCGGAAATCAAGCCGCTCACCCGGCTGGATCTGGACCTTGCCATCGGCAAGCCGGCGCTGGACCAGAAGGTCAAGGTGAACAAGGACGCGCTCGACCTGATTTTCGAGCGGACGAGCGGCTTTCCCTATTTTGTGCAGGAGTGGGCCAAGCATGCGTGGGAGGAGGCGGAGAAGTCGCCCATCACCCGCGAAAACGTAGAGGCCTCAGCCGAGATCGTCATCGCCGCACTGGACAAGAACTACTTCCAGCTTCGCTTCTACCGCCTGACTCCAGCGGAGAAGAAGTACCTGCGGGCGACCGCTGCGCTGGGTGCAGGTCCGCACCGTTCGGGTGACATCGCCAGAGAGCTCGGGCGCGAGGTGACCGCACTCAGCCCGACGCGAAACAAGCTGATCGCCAAGGGCATGATCTGGAGCCCGAGTCACGGTGACACCGCGTTCACCGTGCCGCAGTTCGACCAGTTCATGCGGCGCATCATGCCCGGCGACGACTGGCTGCAGGACGAACTCAAGGCGGCGACAACCTAAATTTCACTTGTTGCGAACACCAGCACATGGCCGTCCAGGTCGAGCGAGTACGCCGCGACGTGGCCCCAGCTTCGCTTGAGCAGCGGGCTCAGTTCCTTGGCGCCGGCATCGATCGCCCGCGCATGGTGTTCACCGGGCAACGGCAGCACAAGATAGAGTTCGGCCCGGGGAATTCCGTTGGCCGCGCTTGGGTCAGGCACCGCGGTGCCGAGCAGATTTCGAATGCCCATCTCCGGCATCAGCCCCAGAATGCCGCCGCCGGGAAGTTCGAACTCAGTCATGCCGGGCACGTGAAGCCGCGGCTTGAGGCCCAGCACCTTCGCATAGAAGGCGGTGCTCCGCTCCTGGTCGGCCACATACAGAATGAAATGCGATGCGGCGCTCATCCGGCGGACAGGGGGGTGCGGCTTGCCGGCAATCGGGACTTTCAGCCCTTCTTCGGCGCGAACGCCAACTGCAGGGACTCCGACTTGAAGCCGGTGGGCACGGATCCGTCGATCGCGTAGCGGTAGAGGGCCATCTGCACAATCGATCGCAGCGTGGAGGCGATCAGCGACCACGCGAACAAGCTGAGGAGTCCGATCAGTCCGATCGCCACGCCCAGCACCACCGACTCGCTCAGAATGCCCGCGACCACACCGATGCCGATGATGCTGATCGTGAACATCGTGATCGCGAATCCAACCAGTCCGAAGCCGACCGCCAGGATCAGCCCCTCGCCCCAGGTCCGCTTGATCGCCGAGGCCGAGCGCTTGATGGCGTCAATCGGGCCGACGCCCTCGATGACCAGGGCCGGCACTGCGAAGTAGGTGCCCACGGCCCACGCGAGACCGATGAAGCCCACCACGATCTTGCCGATGATGCCCACGCGCTGCTCGATGGCCCGCAGGATCGTTCCCACGACCGCGCTGACCAGCGTCCAGGCGGCGATCTGCGGCAGGCGGCTCATGGCCACCTGGATGCCGGCGCCCAGCCCGCCCGTTTCGCCGCGGAATTTTCGGTCGGCCGCGCCCAGCAGTGCCGCGTTGAAGAAGATCGTGACAAAGCTCGTGACCAGATAGAACGAGAACATCAGTGCGTAGGCGACGATTTGGTTGGTGGGGGCGTCCGCGGAGGGGCTGATGGTCGTCACTCCGTTGTGGCTGTGGGAGGATCTCGACTGCACCAACTGCGTGAACGCATGCCGCAGCTCCTCGCTCATCAGGATTGGAATCGCGAAACTGGCCATCACCGCCGCGGTGGCCAGGAAGCTCAGGATCGGAAAGATCACCAGTTCGGGATCGGACTTCAGGACAATCCACGCCTGCTTGAAAAGTTCCGCCGATCGCTTGAATCGTCCCATCACGTGTCTCCATTCTTGGCGGTCGTGCCGCGGTTGCGAAGCGTGAATTCTAGCGGAAAGGTCTATTTTTCCACAAGTTGCAAGGCGAAGAGAGAGTGATCGCCCGCCTTAGGACACGCGACGAGCCCCGGAGTTGCAGAATCTTGGATTATTTCTTGAGGGCCAGCAGCAAGACGCCGGCCGCGACCATGCCGATGCCGGTCCAGTCGCGGAGCGACGGACGTTCGCCCAGGAATGTGAAGGCGAAGATCGCAACCAGCACCAGGCTCAGTTTGTCCACCGGCGCCACCTTGGACGCTTCGCCGACTTTCAGTGCCCGGAAGTAGCAGACCCACGAGGCACCCGTGGCCAGGCCCGAGAGCGTGAGGAAGATCCAGGTTTTCCGCGAAAGCTCGAAGGGGTTGCTCCACTTGCCGGCCGCCCAGACAAAGGCCGCGAGCACCACGATCACGATCGCCGTGCGCACCAGCGTGGCCAGATCCGAGTCCACGTTCTGCACTCCCACCTTGGCGAAGATGGCGGTCAGCGCCGCGAAGACCGCGGACAGCAGCGCCCAGTAGAACCAGGTGGCGGGGATGGTCATGGATTGATCCTCGAAGAAGGGGCGGCGTTCAACGCCTTGCTCAGAATCACGCTTCGGTACACCTTGCCCGACCATTGCACGTGGCCCACATGCCGGTAGCCGAGTCGAGTGTAGAGCTCAATGAGATGCGTTGCCTGCTCGGCGGTGTCGATGGCCAGCTCGCGATAGCCATGCTGCACTGCCCATTGTTCAGCGCGCTGCAGAAGCAGACGGCCGATGCCCTCGCCTTGCAGGGCGGGATCGACTGCGAACTGATGAGCCGCCGCGACGCCGGGAGTGGCGTAGTACGCCTCCGATGTGTCGGTGCTCGTGTGGTGCACTGCGATGGTTCCGACCAGCTTGGAGCCGTCGACCGCGACAAAGCACGTCGCGTTGCGGATGCGGTCGCGGGTGACCTCGGGGGTCTGGTTCACGGCGGTGTAGTTCAGTCCCATGTCGCCCAGCCGCGCGTAGGCGCGGTGCAGCAACTCCGTGAGCTCGTCGATCGAATCCGTTTCGCAAATGGTGCGGATGACCGGCATGGCGCTTCAGGCGAGCCGGCGCCATCGCGCTTCGAGCACGACGAGTGTCACCAGGTACACCGCCACGATCACGATCGGGATCGCCGTGAATCGATGCGCGGGCCAGAGATACCAAGCCGCGACGATCAGGCCCGTCCGGACGAAGCTGTGAAAGAGGCCGATCCAGTGCTGGATGATCCACGAAAGCGGAATCCACATCAGCCCCGAGAGGATCCCGACCGTCAGCGGCAGCGAGGTGTGGTCGACCAGAAAAAACGGAATGGCGATCGAGTAGACCAGCAGCGCCTGAGCCACCCCATAGAAGAAGAGCCGGTCGAAGGCGTTCTTCGGTCTGGTCTTGTCGAGGAAATTCTCGCCGGTGAAGCGCGAGATGAAGATGCCCAGGTAGGCGATCATGCCCGTGGCGCCGAAGAGAACCCATGCGGAGAGCATCGTGTTCAGGAACATGCCCGCGACACCTACCGCGGTCCATGCGATGGCCCCCGCGATCGGCATGGCGATGTTGCGGCGCCGGCCGAATTCCTGGCGCTGCTCCTCGAGCGAGCGGTCCGCGGTCATGCCTTGGCCACCCGCATCTCGTAGAGCTTGCCGCCGACCCAGCATTGCGGCACGGACAGCACGACCAGCGCGATCGGATACCAGCGCGGCCCCAGCTCGAGATTCCAAGTGACCACGAGACCGAACATGCCCAGCACCACGCCGACCACGCCCAGGATCATGGCGTGCTTCATGGGGTTGCGCGGCGCCAGCCACGCGGTGAGCCAGGCGCCCGCGATGCTGATGACGATGCGGTAGGAAGTGGCCAGCAGCGCCTGCAGGTCGTTGATCGGCTCTTTGGTCGGCGGATAAACCTTGAGCATGTGCAGGGCGATGTCGACCAGGGTGGTCACGACGATGATGAAGACCACTCCGGCGAGGATGGCCCACGTGGAACTCCACTTCGAGCCGCTAGAAGACATGCGGCACCATGCGCTTCACCTTCTTCATGTACTCGATGTATTCGGGATAGGTCTTCACCAGCAGGGTCTCCTCGCAGAGCATGCGGGCGAAACTGCCCGCCAGCAGCAGCGCGCCGAACGCAGCGCTCTGCGGCGACCAGTGCGAGAGCACGCAGGCAACGCCGAAGAGGCAGACTGCGGTGTAGATCGGATGGCGGATGAGACCGTACGGGCCGGTCGTCACCAATCCGCCCGCCGTCGGATTTGCCGCCGCGTGGAAACTGCGGCTGCCAAAAGTGATTCGCGCCCAGATCATCAGGGCCACGGCGAGCGCCTGGCAGGCGATGGCCACCGGATTGGAAGTCAAGATGGAGTCGGTCAGGATCAGGCCCGCGAGCCCCCCAACCATCAGCAGAAGTCCGATGATGGAAACCACCTTCAGCAATCCTGGACCACCTTCATGGCGGGCGGAACCTGGATCGCCGCAAGGTTGATCGAGCCCCCGGTCCACACGTGCAGCACCAGCTTGTAATTGGGTTCGCTCGGGCGGATCGGCGCCGCATGAAAGAGCAGATTGATCACGTCGAGTTTCCAGTCGCACGCCAGCGGCGCGAGACTGGGGTCAAAGGGCTGGAAGGCGCCCTTGCCCTTGTGGACGTGGACCGTCGTGGCAGCGAACTTGTTGAGGGCGACGCAGGTGTCCAGGCAGGCCTGGAAGCCGGCGGTGTCGCCGCGAAAGGCGAGATAGTCGTCGGTGTTGACGAAGTAGCCGGCGAATCTCGAGGGATGCTTGGCGAGCTCCACCAGTCGCGGCGGCCAGGCGCCGGGCACGGCGATGTTCGCGCCGGGCCGATGATCCCCGCCGATGCCGTGGGCCATCGGGCAGAGCATGAGCAGGAGAAACGCGATGGCAGCGGCAAAAGGCTTCATCCCCCGCGAGTGTACCCCGCACTTCCGATGCGCTTCAACGGCGGCGTTCACCTCATTGCCCGCTGGTCGACGGGGCAAGATCGGACTTCGTCGGATTGCCGACCGTCAGCACCACGGGCTTGCCGTCGACTTTTGCGATCTCGATCGGCGTGTCGAGCTTGTAGATGCCGTCGGCGGCCGAGATGGGGAAATAGGACTCAAGCGTCTGATTTGGGGGGACCGGATAGGTGACCGTTCCGCCGGCGCTGGTGCCGTTGCTTTGCGGGCGAAAAGATGTCTGGATGTAGGCCTTGTCGTTGCCGGGGGGAGTGATGCGTGATCCGCTCACGATCACTTGACCCTCCCGGGGCGTCGCGTCGTTGGGCGTTTGGGAGAAGGTGCAGGAATGAAAATGCTCGCCATCCACGGAGATGCTCGCGTTGCCGGGGAGGCGAAGCGTGAGCTGGGTTATTTCAACGTCGCCGCCCGTGACAAGTTTTTGCACGGACAAACTGAAGCTGTTGGCTGGGAGCGCGCCCTGCTTGGGCGATGCCGGCTGCAGGTCGCAACCGGTCACGGCGCCTGTGAGCAAGGCACAGCACACGATGTTCATCGAAGCGATCGAATTCATGGGAGCGGAGTGTATCGGACACGTCCGCCGCCCATCAACGGAGGTCCGTCAGGCGCCCTTGGGAGTGAAGCGCAGGCCGAACATTCCCACGATCGCAGCGACAATGCCGCCGATCATCAACCAGACGGATTTGTCGGTTGGGGAACCCGTGAAAAATCTCGAGACGTCGGAGCTGAATGATTCCATGGCGGCAACGCCCCAGATGATCAAGAGGACGCCGACGACCAGCAGTGCGAGGGATATGGCTTTGTTCATGTGAAAGACTCCTTAGAAGTGGTGAGCGGGACTAAATGGGCTTCCGGCCGCTGATGAGGCGGATCAGGATGACGACGACGGCGATGACGAGCAGGGCGTGAATGAAAACATTGGCAGGGCCAAGGGAAATCAAGCCC
Organism: Planctomycetota bacterium; assembly: GCA_021414025.1. Lineage (NCBI taxonomy): Bacteria > Pseudomonadati > Planctomycetota > Planctomycetota bacterium. Next base: position 334,278 of record JAIOPG010000006.1, read on the forward strand.
AAAAGCCACAGTAAAACCAGAACGATAGCGATCGTGTAGAGCATGGCAGCAACCTTTCAAATCCCAGTTTTGAACCGTTGCCATCGCGCCAAAGCGCCCGGCAACAATGAGTTCGACCGATCCGCACGATGCGGCGTCGAGATTGATATGAGCCTAGCAGGAATAATGTTGGATCAATCGATGAATACGGAAATAATAAGAATTAATCGCTCAGAACGATCAAATGGGACGTTGGCGAGTCGATTATGCCGCTTTCAATGCGATCCGACCGGAACGTGAAGCAGGGAGGCGACCGATGGAAGCGTGTCGATGCCCCAATGAATCGCGATTAATGCCGGCAGATTGCGCCATCGATCCCACGCCCAACCAAAGATGAGCCCGACCACGAGCACCGGCAGCCCCGTGCCAAGCAGCACGGAGCTCAAGTCGTTGGCTGTCCCCTCGGCGCCGCTGGCGAGGAAGAAACGCGTGGGCAGATGCCAGGCGGTGAAGAGAATCGCCGTGACGATGATCGCCGTGGGGCGCCCCCAGGCGAGTTCGAGCCGCGTCTGCAACCCCCAGCGATAGACGATTTCTTCGGGCAACCCGGCGCAGAAGAGCATCAGCACGCTGCCAATGGCCACCCGCAGCGCCGCTTCCAGCGTCGGCATCGACCGGATGGCCTCCAGAATGGGCGCGATCTTCGACGCATTGATCAGGATGCCCAGCACCAGCACCAGCGCGAGCGTGAGGATCGATCGCGGTGTCGCCCGCCATCCCAGCAGCAGGTCTTCCAGCGTGTAGCCGGCGCGCCGGATGGCGATGAGCGGCACCACGAAAAGCAGGCCGATTTTGAACGCGAAAGCATAGGTTGCGTCGGAGGTCAGATGCGTCGCGCCCCAGATCGGCAGGGGCCAGGCGCGCTCGAAGAGTCCGGTGGCCACGGAGGCGCCGATATACGCGATCGCAAAGAGCAGCGCCACGCGGGTCTCGCGCGCCGGGTTGATGATGCGGATGGACGCGACGGGGAGTCGTTGCCAGATCAGGAATGCCTTCACGCCGAACCCCGCATTGCGTTGTCCTGGAGATGCCGGTGCATCACAAAGGCATCGACGTGGCCGAGCTTTGCGTGCTGGAACGCTTTGGGAAGCGTGCCGACGATGGAGAAGCCAAGTTGCTTCCACAACTTGACCGCGCCCGTGTTCGTGCTCACCACAAAGTTGAACTGCATGGCCAGAAAGCCGGCGTCCTTCGCTTCGGCAAGACAATGTTCGCCCATCGCCTTGCCGACGCCCATGCCCTGCGCCGCGGGGTCGACCATGAAGGAAGCGTTGGCGACGTGCGAGCCAAGGTCGGGCTGATTGGCCATGAACTTGTACATGCCGAGAATTTCATGATGGTCAGACGCCACATAGGTCGTGATGCCAGGGGCGAACCAATAGTCGTGGGCAACTTGCTTGCTCGTGTCGGGTGCGAGCACCATCGTGTCACCTGCGGCGACAACCGCCTGAAAGATTGGCCACATGCCATCGAAGTCTGCTTCGGTGGCGCGTCGAATCTTCAGGGCACTCTTAGACGAAGATGCTGGTGTGGTGCTCATGCGGTTCTCAGCTTTGCTTGTAGACATCCGTGCTCAGGTACTTCAGGCCGGTGTCGCACGCGAGCGTGACCACAGTTGCGCCCGGCCCGAGTCGCTTGGCCATTTGGACCGCGGCTAGGACATTGGCGCCGGAGGATGTGCCCGCGAAGATCGCCTCCTCGCGGGCAAGGCGCCGCGTCATCTCTTTCGCGTCCGCGGTCTTGATCGGAATGATTTCGTCCACAAGCGTCGGATCCCACAGCGGGGGCGTGTAGCCGATGCCAACACCTTCAATTTTGTGGGGACCGGCCTGGCCTCCGAGCAGCACCGATGATTCAGCGGGCTCGACGGCCACAATTTTGACGCGTGGATTGTGTCGCTTGAGCACCTCGGCCACGCCGCGCGAAGAAGCCCCCGTGCCCACGCTGTGCACGAAGGCATCGACCTTGCCGAGGGTCTGCCTCCAGATCTCCTCGCCAAGCGGGTGATAGCCCGCGATGCTGTCGTGGTTGTTGAGCTGGTCGATCCACATCGTGCGCGGCTCCCGACTCAATGCGCGGGCGGCCTCGATCATGTCCAGGATCAACTTACGGGTGGTGAGGCCGCCCTCGCTCGGCAGGAGCGTCAATTCGGCGCCCAGCGCCCGCATGTGATCCAGTTTCTCCCTGCTGAACGCGTCGGAGCTGACGATCCGGATGCGGTAGCCCTTGGCGGCGCAGACCAGCGCGAGCGACGATCCCGTGCTGCCGCCCGTGTACTCAACGACGGTGTCGCCGGGCTTCAGTCGGCCATCCTTCTCTGCGCGCTCGATCACCATCAGCGCCATCCGATCCTTCATGCTGCCGGTGGGATTCTCGCCCTCCAGTTTCACGAAGATGTCGGCGCCATGCGCTGGCGCGACTTTGCGGAGCTGCACTATCGAAGTGTTGCCGATTGCGTCGAGTATGTTCACGCGCCGTTGCTCTTGGGCCAGTGTCAGTGGGAAGGGTTGCCGAAGCCGGCGCCGCGCAACATGCCGTGCTTGCCGAAGTACTTGCGCCACAGAATCGGCAGAGCGAAAATCGACACGACACAGGCTGTCAAAGCCCACGGCAGCAACAGCCACTCCGGCATCAAGCGCAAGAGCACAAGCGCGAAGAGTGGGATTATGAGGCTGTAGTGCACAACGAGAATCCAACGGTCGCGCCGGGAAAGATTCGGAAACAATTCAATTCGCCGGCGTTGGGCGCGGACCTGCTCGTGTGGCGCAAAGACTGCCACCCGCGACGCAAGCACGCCGCCCGCGACCGGAGCGAACACAACTAGACCGATCCAAAATGGCCATGAATAGAAGAGTGTCGTGCCGAAAGTGACCGCCAAAGGAAAGAGCAAGGCAAAATTCACCAGGCCGCACCAGGCGCCGACTCGTCTGGAGGACTCCGGGGTGAACGCCAGCCGACTCTTGCAGCCGTGGCAGAAGCGGCCGCCGAATTTGTGGCCCAACAATCGCCCGAGCGAATACGACGTCTGACAGTGTGGGCACTTGAGATTGGAGATCGGCATGCGTGGATCCGCCTTTCAGGGATCCGTCGGGCGGATCACGAGGGTCCATGATACCGCGAAGCATCAGCTGATCGCCAATAGTTGCTCATGAGTTCGCGCGTCCACTGCGGCTGGCGCACCGGCTCGCGCGGCAGGTACTCGGCCAGGACCGGCTTGAGGTCGATCACCGGCGTGCCATCGATGGCGTCGAGCTCGGCCACGAAGAGGCGCGTCCCTACGCAGCGCAGCACACAGCAGATCGTGCACCCGATCCGATTGGGGCGGTTCTTGCCGCGCTGCGCAAAGACTCCCACTTCGGGCCACTCCTTGTTGTCCCTCGGATGACGGGCGCCGCGACAGGTCTGGGCGGGGTCGGCTTCGTGCAGCAGGAAGAAAACTTCGACATGGGAGAACTCCGTCAAGCCCTTCAGCGCGTCGGCCGTGAAGCCCTCAACCAATTCGATGCAGGATTCCGCTCCACCCCAGAAGTCGTCCGTCGCGCGAGTGCGGGACGCGTGCACGTACCCAATGGGTTCAACGGAATAATTCATGCGACGAGGATAACCCGAGACCTCAATGGCCTTGCTCACGCTTGCTTGGGCGCTTGCACTCAGGCCTTCGAATTCGGTCGCGCCACGGGCCACATTTGCCGCCGCTTCCATCCCAGCGCGATGCTGAGCACAAGAGGCTCAACCGCGAACGACCGAATGAAACCGCAGGCGACAAATTCAGTGAAACCATCAGGGTTTGCTCCCCAAAGTCGTCATGACCTTGTGAACAACCGGCGCGATCAATATGGCCAGCGAAAGCAAGATGACGAGGCCTGCATAGAGCGCATAGGAACCGGCAAACAGCTTGCCTCCATCGGTTTTGGGCGAGTCAATCGGCCCCATCCCTCCCAGGAGCATGGCGGAATTCAGATAGGCATCGCGCCAGGGAAGGTTTTCAAAGTACATGTAGCCGGCCATGCCGAGTAGGAGTGACACAAGCACCATGGCGATGACCAAAACGAAGTGAAATAGGAATTTTCTGTTGTACAGAGTGTGAAGTACATGGGACTTCGATTTGGGTGTGCTCATGATGGAAATCGGTCCATTGACGCAGCGGCGCCACGATTCCCCGCAAGTCTACCCTCAATCCGTCATCGCCCAGACATCGTTGCTGTAGATGAACGACAGCTCGCCATTGACCTCGGCGGAGAATTTGCCGCCGGTCATGTAGAGCTTGTCGCCGAAGATCCATGTCGCCACGCCCCCGCGCGGAGTCCATGGCGCGGTTTGCTCCCTCCACGCCACGCCGTCCTCCGATACCAGCACCGCCTTGGTGAAACTGCCGTCGCGGTTGGCGCCGACAAGCCAGAGCTTGTCGTTAAAAACAATCGGCGACGCGCCATATTGCGGCACCATGGCGTCGCTGGCTTGCGTCCACTTCACGCCGTCGCCGGATGACCAGATCTCGGCGCCTGAGTGCGGGTTATTCGTCGGCTCGCCGTCGATTACGCCACCGCCGATGATCCAGATCTTGTTCTTGAACACCACCGCGACATCGATGGTGCGCGGGGTCCACGCCGTCGTATCGGCGACTCGAACCCAATGAACGCCGTCGGCTGAATTCCACACATCGTTGAAGTAGTTCCTGCCGTCCGAGCCGCCCATCAGCCAGATCTTGCCCTTGAAAACCACGGTCTTGTAGAAGACCCGCTCCGGCAGATTCGACGAGTCCGCGAGCACTTCCCACTTCTTGAAATCGGTCGTGCGTGCGATGCGCGAACCCAGCCGCAGATGTGGGTAGTCCCCCTCGACGGTTCCAAGCAGGTAGACGGCATCGTTGAATTGCACGTGCCTTTGGTGGCCGGGCTTCGCACCCAGGGTCGGCAGTTCGGACATCGTCCAGGCTTTGCCGTCGCCGGAAGACCAGTTGCCGGCGGGATGAAATGCCCACATCTGATGGCCCACGGTGAAGACCGGAAAGTTGTAGGAGCCGGGGAACTCCGCATCGTCGGTCACGCGGGTCCATGTGTTGGACGGAGCAAACTCGACGATCGGTTCGTGGTGACTGGCGCTGCGGCCGTCGGTGCAGGCATTCGCAACCCAAAGGCATGCCGCAACACACATCAGCGAGAACCGGCGATCCCTTGCATTCCGCATCAACTTGGATTGGAGAAGAGTGCTGTCCATTGCGATGTCGTCAGTCGCTCGCCGTGAGCTTCGACTCGATGCGACGGTCGGGCACGAACCAGAGCGCTGCCACCGCCATGTAGATGGCCAGCGAAATCCATTCATGCACGAAGGCCAGCGGAACTGCCGCCGCGTAGGCCAGAATGGAGATCTTGCCCTTGTGGTCCCGGCCGATGGCGCTGGCCAGGGTCGAGTCGCGGCCGTGATGCTTGATGATGACGCGCACCAGATTCGAGTAGGCCAGGGCCGCCAACAGCAGCCCGGCCCCGTAGAGCGCGACCGGCACCGGGCGGAAGTGATTCTCGCCCACCCATCCGGTCACGAAGGGAATCAGCGAGAGCCAGAAGAGCAGATGCATGTTCGCCCACAGGATGGCGCCGTTCACATGGTGGACCGTGTGCAGCAGATGGTGGTGGTTGTTCCAGTAGATGCCGATGTAGATGAAGCTGAGCACGTAGCTCAGGAACACCGGGATCAGCGGCCGCAGCGAAGCGAGGTCGTCCCCGTGCGGCACCTTCATCTCCAGCACCATGATCGTGATGATGATGGCGAGCACGCCATCGCTGAAGGCTTCCAGTCGACCCTTTCCCATTGCTGCTCCATGATCCTGCGGGCCCTTGCCCGTGCTGGCTGCGTTCGATCTTAGCCGCGCACACAGGGGTGTGCAGCGACGTTAGCCCTCACACGTTCAATCAATGTGGAACGTCGCCGCGCGGACGTAGCGTAAGAATTGTTTACATGATGTGAAGACAGCCCCCGCGCAGACCGGCGCCATGGCACTTCGATCCCGATAGAGTCGGGTTGCAGCGCGGCGCAGGCGCGCGATCACGATCATGCTGCGCCAAGGAACCTCTGAACAAGTTCGGAGCCGCGATAGCCTCCTGCGTCAGGGGGCGAAAAACCGCAGGTTCTTGGGGGTGTGGCGAGCACCAAGCTGTGTGGCGAAGACGATGTGCTGACATTTTCAGAGTTTTCCTAATGGCACGATCCCGATTCTGCGAGCCCGACCCCGCGGGCCCGTTTCTGCGAGCGCCGACTTGAAGTCATCCGTCCCAACCGAATCGGAAAACGCGAGCGGCCATCG